>DAIMZS010000005.1:10438-30869 GCA_036733825.1 Rudaea sp. | reverse complement strand
GGCGACGAGCCCGAGCGTCCGGACCGGATGATCTTCGATCTCGATCCGGGACCTGGGGTGGCGTGGAAGGAAATGATCCGTGCCGCGAAAGAAGTCCGCGACAATCTGGACAAGATCGGGCTGAAGAGCTTCGTGCGCTTGTCGGGCGGCAAGGGCATCCATGTCGTGGTGCCGATCCGCCGCGGGCCGCGATGGGACGAAGTGAAAACGTTCTGTTCCGAGTTCGCCGAAGCGCTGTCGGCGCAGAAGCCGCTGACGTATCTCGCCACCGCCAGCAAGGCGAAACGCGAAGGCCGCATTTTCATCGACTGGCTGCGCAACGTGCGCGGCGCGACCAGCGTCGCGAGCTGGTCGCTGCGCGCGCGCGCGGGCGCGCCGGTCGCCATGCCGCTCACCTGGGGAGAGCTTGCGCACACGACGGGCTCGACCATGTACGACATGAAACGCGCGCTGCGGCGCGCCTCACGGCTCAAGGCCGACGTTTGGGCAGACTTGGAAAAAGTGAATCAATCCCTTCCGCAGATCGAAAAATGAAGCAGGAGAACGACCATGGCCAGCATATGTTTTCGTTTGTTCGGCACCGACAGCCAGTGCGAGACGATGATCGCGCATCTGCATGGAATCGAACGCGTCGATCGGGTCGAAGAGGTCGCCGACCAAATGCGCGGCGTGCGCGACGATTCGAGCTCGTTGAATTTGCCGGACGATCAAGGCCCGGGCCTGCATTGCATCGAAGCGCACGTGCAGGACAACGTCGACCCGGGCGACATTCGCGGCATCATCGAAAAATTATCGTACGACGTGGATGCCGGCGTGGAATTCGTGGATCGTTTCTGAAGGAAGCGGCGGCGCGAAGCGCGTAAAAACTACACGTGGAGGCTGTAATGAATCAACGAACCGAGATGATCAACGCCGTCGAAGCTTTTCTCGACGGCCTGACCCGCAACGATATCGAGAGGATGCCGTTCGCCGCGGACATCATGCTGAAGAGTCCGCTCGATCCGGAGCACCCTTCGATCGGCCGCGAAGCCGCGCATGACTTTCTCACTCGGCGGGTGTTTCCGCGCATTCCCGTCCGCAAGGCGGACGTCGAACGCCACATGGTCGAAGGCGATTGCGTCGCGACGCTGTGGAAAGCGACGTTCGCGCTGCCCGAGGGCGATGCCGTGGTGCCGATCTTCGACTTCTTTCGCGTGGAGAACGGACTGATCAAGGAAATCAGGCCCTACTTCGATCCGAAGCCGTTGAAGGATAGAAGCGGATAGCTGAGCTTGGATCGACCATGGCATGAGGGATGCAGCGAACGGACCGGGCATCGAGCCCATTCGCAACCGTTTCCAAGAGGAAATCTCTCATGAAAAAAGATCTGCATGGAAAAACCGTGGCGATCCTCGCTACGCATGGATTCGAGCAGTCGGAGCTGCTCGAACCGCGCGACGCGCTCAAGAAAGCCGGCGCGGAAGTGGATATCGTGGCTCCCGAAGCGGGCGAGCTTCAGGGTTTCAAGCACATGGACAAAGGCGACAAGGTGGACGTCGACCGCACCTTGGACGACGTCAGCGCGCAGGACTACGACGCGCTGGTTCTGCCCGGCGGCGTGTTCAATCCCGATTCGCTGCGCACCAACGAAAAAGCGATCCGCTTCGTGCGCCTGTTCTTCGAGCAGCGCAAGCCCGTCGGCGCGATTTGCCACGGCGGCTGGACCTTGATCGACGCGAACGTGGTCGAAGGGCGCACGATGACTTCGGTGAAGAGCATTCGTACCGATCTTCGCAACGCCGGCGCCATCGTGGTCGACGAAGAGGTCGTCGTCGACAACGGCCTGGTGACCAGCCGCACTCCCCAGGATCTGGACGCGTTCTGCGCGAAACTGGTCGAGGAAATCGGCGAAGGCTGGCATGCCGGACAGCATGCGAGCGCGGCCTGAGTTTGTGCGGGCCGGACCGCAGTTCGTTTCTGCGGTCCGAATGCGCGCCGCTCAGGCCGGATCGATGTCGACGGCTTCCAGTCCGTTGGCCGCGGGCCCGTTCAGCACGCGGCCGCTGCAGGGATCGAAGCGCGAACCGTGGCAAGGGCAATCCCAGCTGCGCTCCGCGGAATTCCAGCGCACCGAGCAGCCCAGGTGCGGGCAGCGCGAAGAGAACGCGTAGAGCCGATCGTCGTTGGCGCGATACAGCGCCACGAGTTCGGCGCCGTGGCGGACGATGGCGCCTTCGCCGCGGTCGGGCGGCGCGTCGCCGGCGGGGCGCAGCCAATCGCGGTATTGCACGGCGACGTTCGCGTTTTCCTGAATCCACGTGCCCACGGTCTGCGGCGTGCGGCGGTGAGGATCGTAGACATTTTCCCACGGCGCCTGCCGGCCGCAGATCAGCGCCGCGAGCACTTCGCCGGCGAGCGTGCCGTGGGTCAGGCCGTCGCCGGAATCGCCGCTGACGACGTACACGTTTTCCATTCCACCCGGATCGGAACCGGCGAAGCCGAGCGCATCGACGGGCTTGAGTATCTGGCCCGACCACGCGTATTCGATCGGCCCGAGCCAGCCGAAGCGGCCGCTCGCCCAGGCGACGAGGTCCTCGAACGGATCCTCACGCGGGGTCTGGCCCACTTTGTGGTCCGCGCCGCCGATGAGGACGAGAACGTCGCCGGATTCTGTGCCGTCGACGCGGCGCACGTAGTGGTACGGATCGGCCGTGTCCCAGAGCAGCACGTCGGGAAATTGATCGGCATGCAGCTTGGCCGCGATGACGTAGGTGCGATAAGCGGCTTGCTTGGTGTGCAGCGCGAAGCGTTCGTGGAAGGGCGTATCGGTGGCGACGACGATCGCGTTTGCCTGAATGCGATCCCCGCGCGTCGTGAGCGCGACGGGCTGTTCTCCGCCCTCGACCTCGACGACTTCGGCGCGCACTGTCTTTGCTCCCAGGCCGCGCGCCGCCGCCGCGAGTCCGCGCAGATAGGCGAGGGGATCCAGCCGTGCCTGGCGGGCGAACCGCACCGCGGTGCCGAATTGTTCCAGTCCGTCGTAGCACGTCGGCAGATACTCGACGTCCAGCCCCGCGCGCAGAGCCGCCGCATATTCGCGCCGCAGCGAATCGATCGGCGTGGAGGGCGCGGCCACGAGGCATCCGTCGACGCGTTGGAATTGGCATTCGATTCCATGGCTGTTCACCCGGTGCTCGACGAGATCAATCGCCTTCGCGTGGCTGGCCGCGACCGCGGCGGCGGCGTCCTCGCCGTGCCAGTCCGCGACTTTGTAATAGCGGTCGTCGAACGCGCTGGACAGATGCGCGCTGCTGAGCGCGGTCTGGCCCGCGCCGACGGCGTCCTTTTCCAGCAGCAGCACTTCGCGGCCTTCACGCAGCAACGATAGCGCGGTCGACAGGCCCGCGATGCCCGCGCCTACGATCGCCACGTCGGCGTGAGTATTCGCCGTCAGGGGATCCGCCGCGGTCGCTGCGCGAGCCCGGTCCTGCCAGATGGATTGGGAAGTTTTCATGGTCTCGCCGCTCCGCCGTGTGGATGCAGAGCGTCCTGCAAGGACGAGGCCAGCGCCATGCAGAGCGCGAAGAGGCGCGGCGTTGCGCCGTCCGGTCATTCTTACCGACGGAAGGAAATTCTTTTGCGGCTATTTGACCTGCGCCGCCATCCACCGCACCGCGGCTTTCACCTGCTCGTCGGAGAGCGCCGGATTTCCGCCTTTCGCCGGCATGACTCCGTTCTGTCCCTGGAATCCATTGATGGCGTGGGTGAACAGCGTGGCTTCGCCTTGAGCGATGCGCGGCTTCCATGCGGCGCTGTCGCCCACTTTGGGCGCGCCGGCGATGCCGGCCTCATGACAGGCGTGGCACAGATTGTCGTAAACCACTTTGCCGTCGGTGCTGCCGCCGTACGCGCCGGCCCCGTTTCCCGCCGACTGCGCCTGTGCCTGGGCGGCGGCCGCCGCGGCGGCGCGGCCGGTGTCTCCGGCGTAGACGGCGCCGACGGGCGCGATGCGCTCCTGCACCGAGCTGTTGTCCGGCGGCCGCGGAGGCGGATGCTGGGTATAGATGACATACGCGGTGATCAACAGCACCAGCGCCACGCCATGAAGGCCGGCGATGACGATGGCGAAATGCGTGATGAATTTCCTGTCGGTCGGGGAGACGGGATTCATGACTGGTTGTCGAGGGGGAGTGATTCTCGACATGCAGCCGATATGCCATCCACCCCATGTCGGTCGCTGAGAGGCTCCGCGCTTTCTTTAAGCCTACGGTCATTTACGCGGGACGAAGCTTTGTAGGCGGATCTGTTTTCCGCCCGCACCGGAATGCGATGCGCATCTTTCACAGAGGAGAAGACCGATGGATACCGTCCTGCAGTTCCTGTTCGGCGAAGGGCCGAAGCTCGAAGCCCACCACATGGTGTTCAGAGCCGTCGCGGTGTTTGCATTCACGCTGGTGTCGATCCGCTTGTCCGGACGCCGCTCGTTCGGTCAATACACTCCATTCGATGCGTGCATCACGGTGCTGCTCGGCGCCGTGTTGAGCCGCGCGATTACGGGCGCGTCTCCCTTCCTGCCGACGATGGCGGCCGGCGCCACTCTCGTCTTCGTACACCGCCTGCTCGCGATGGCGGCCGTGCGCTTTCCGTTCTTCGACCGGTGGATGAACGGAAAATGCCGGACGCTGCTGGCCGACGGACGCATCGACGCCGAGGCGATGCGCAAAGGGCTGGTGTGCGAGCACGATCTCCGGCAAGCCGTCCGCCGACATATGCACGCGGACAACCTCGGCGCGGTGCGCAAGGCGGTGCTCGAACGCGACGGCGCGATCACCGTGCTGCGTTGAATGCGCAGCCGGAATGTTTTGAACTCAGGTGCTGCCCGAGCGCACGTCGTCCTGCTGCGCGGTTTCGCCGTCCTCCGGCCCGAGACGCCCCTCGCCGATGAGGCCGAGCTCGCGGTAACGCAGCAGCCGGTTGTAGATCGTCTTCGTGGTGATGCCGAGCGTGCGCGCTGCCTGCCGCTTGTTGTTGTCGTGATAGTCGAGCGTTTTCAGCAGCACCTCGCGTTCGATTTCGTCGAACGTCATGCCCACGTGGAAGCGGACGAAGCCGCTGCCGCCTTCGCTGATGGTCGACGGGCGCTCTGGTTGCGCGTCGATCTCGTCGCCCTCGGCGAGGATGTAGCAGCGTTGCACGGCATGCCGAAGCTCGCGTACGTTGCCCGGCCAGGGATGGGTGAGGAACCGCTGCAGCGCGTCGGAAGAAAATCGGCGCGACGTGCCGTAGCGTTCGTTGAGGCGGTCGAGGAAGTGCTTGGCCAGAAGCAGGATATCTTCGCGGCGATCGCGCAATGCCGGCACATTCAGCGGGAAGCCGACGAGCCGGTAATAAAGGTCGGCGCGCAAGATGCCGTCGTTGATCGCCTGCTGCGGGTTGCGGTTGGTCGCGGCGATGACGCGGACGTCGACGGGAATTTCGTGAGTTCCGCCGACTCGCGTCACGCAGCCGCTTTCGAGCACGCGCAGCAGATACACCTGCAGCGCCATCGGCATCTCGGTGATTTCGTCGAGGAAAAGCGTGCCGTCCTGGGCTTGTTCGAAGAAGCCCGCGTGCGACTGCAGCGCGCCGGTGAAGGAGCCTCGCTCGTGGCCGAACAAATGGCTGCTCAACAACTCCGGGGCGACCGCGCCGCAATTGACCGGAACGAACTTGCCCTTGCGCCCGCTCAGTTCGTGCACGGCGCGCGCGACCAATTCCTTGCCGGTTCCGCTCTCGCCGTTGACGAGAACGCTCACGTCCAGCGGCGCCACCCGGCGTATTTCTTCGAACAGCGCCTGGATGCGCGGGCTCTGCCCGAGCATGCCGCCCAGTTCCGACGTCGCCGCGGAATGATGCATCTGCGCGTGCAGCTGCGCTTTTTCCATCAGCGCGGCGAGCATGTCGTTGGGCACGGGCTTGAGCAGATAGTCGACGACGGGCGAACGCACCGCGCGGATCGCCGATTCCACCGTGGCAAAGCCCGTGACGACGGCGATTTGACCGTGCTCGGTCACGTCGATGTCGTCCAGCAGGCTCAACCCGTCGCCGTCGGGGAGCTGCAGGTCGAGCATGATCAAATCGTATGTCTCCGAAGAGACCAGCCGCCTGGCTTCCTCCAGCGTCTCAGCGGTTTTTACGTTGCATTTCGCCTGTTTGGCGTATTGCGTAAGGACATCTCGAAAATCCGAGCTGTCATCGACGAGGAGAATGTTTGCTGTCATCCGGGAACATACCATTGGCTATTGTCCTTATTGCTGTATATGGACCCCAGCGCAAACAGTATGCCTCTGCGTAGAGTAAAAATTTGTGAACCATGCAACTCGGCGCGAAAACAGCGGCCTGGCGAGCTCATCGAATGGGCATTCAGCGTATCTGGGGCAGACTCCAGGAAATCCGCTAGGTTGGACATTGGAGTTGCCCATGAAATCCACAAGCGAAGTGATGACCTCCGGTATTCGCATCGCGCGCCCGGAGCAGACCGTGCGCGACGCCGCGCTGGCGATGGCGGAATACGACATCGGTTGCCTTCCCGTGGGAGAAGGCGATCGTCTGATCGGAATGATTACGGACCGCGATATCGCTCTGCGCGCCGTCGCGCAGGGGCTGGGCCCGGATACGCCGATACGCGAGGTGATGAGCAAGGGAATCAAATACTGTTTCAAGGAAGACCGCGCGGACGAGGTGGCTAAAAATATGGCCGAGCTGAAAGTCCGGCGGCTGCCCGTCGTCGATCGGGATAAGCGCTTGGTGGGCATCGTGACTTTAAGCAATATTACCTACCATATCGATGCGCCCGAATTCCTCGGAAGCGTCGCGCAACCGCATTGAAACAAATTCGGTAAAGCACCACACCGCCGACGGAGGCCGGCGGTGTGGTGTCTTGAGCGCGCTTGGCGAAAAATCACGGAGGAGGAGCGCGGCCGCGTCCGATCAGACCCGCGATGAGCGAGGCCACCAGCAGAAGCAGGAAGATGTAGAAGATGATCTGGGCCATGCCCGCGGCGGCCCCGGCGATGCCGCCGAAGCCGAGCGCGCCGGCGATGAGTGCGATGACGAGAAAGATCAAGATCCAGCGAAGCATGGTCGTTCTCCTTGAAGATGCGGAAGAAACTCAGGACGCCATGCGGCGGCGGCTGGATTTCTTCTGCGGGGTGCTGCGGCGCGTGGCCCGCTTGGAAGTTTTCCGTGCGGATGATTTGCGGCCTGCGGCGGCGGGCAGTTGCACGCGATCGGATTTCTTCTTCGAAGCGGATTTTTTCGGCTCCATCTTTTCCATCAGCTTCGATTTGAGCTCGGAAATTTCCTCGCCCAGTTCGCCCAGATCGACATCGGTCTTGCGCACCATCGGCATGAGTTGTTCCTCTTCCTCGCGCACGTGGTGCTGCACGTATTCCTTCAGGACGGTGAGCCTGGCCTCGAACGACTCGTCGTCGGGGGAGCTGCCGTCGATCTCGGCGATCAGCTGCTTCAGGCTGCCGTGTTCGACCTCCGCTTCGGCGACGAGCTTCACTCCGCGCTCCTCGAGCGCTTCCTTGGCGGCGGGATAGAAAAGTTCTTCTTCCACCTGTGCGTGTACGGTCAGCGCGATGCAGATCTTTTCCGCGATCGAGACGCGCTGGGTGTCACCGGCATCTTCGAAGCGGGAAAAGAGGCCTTCCACCTCGCGATGATCTTCCTTCAACAGGTCGATGGCGTCCTTGGGGGAACGTGCGGGCATAATGAATTCTCCGAGAAAGTGGCCGTGCGCGGCCGGTTATTGGCCGTTCCGCGCGCTCGACGCCTTGACCTTGAGGCCGGCCGAGTCGACGTTGGTCACGCCTTTCACGCTCTGCGCGGCGGCGACAGCCTTCTTTACGGCCAATTCGTTCGGCTGCGTGCCGGTCAGCGTGACGACGCCGTTGACGGTCTTGACGCTGATGTCCATGCTGCTCACGCCTTCGGTCGTCGCCAGTTCCGATTTCACCTTGGTGGTGATCCAGGTGTCGCTCACCGGCTGATCGGAATCGGTCTTGGACGTGGCGGGCGGGTTGGCTGCGGTCTGCGCATACACCGGGGTCAGGCAGGCCGCGGCGAGGGCGACGGTAATCACAAAATTGCGAAGCGTTTTCATGGCACCTCCTATTGGGTTGTGTCGCCGTACATACAGCACGAACCGTACCAATCGGCATTCGGCTGCCGACCCGCGGCCTTTAGCCGGCCCGATCTTGGGAGAGCCGCCGAAGAGCGCGCCTGCAGCGGGAAATTTCTGCGCGCAATCGAAAAAACTTCTCATCGTCGCCGCGACGGGTCACTTCCGGCGCACGTACGGAAATCGATTGCGCACGAAGCGGTTCATGTAGCGCCCGATCGAATCGGCGCAGATGAGCGCGGAATGAACGTTCGCAGGCACGCCGAAATACCGGTACAGCCCGCCGTTGTGAAACAGCACGTCCAAAATCCGCCGCCGCGGCTCGTAGCCGATTTCCGCGACGCTCGAGGAACGGACGGGTTTCCTCTCGATGCGGACGGAGGAAACCGCTCCGGCCGGCGAGCCGCGGCGGCGCCGGCCCGCCCGCTCAGGCAGAATAATCGCCGCCGTTGATGTGAATGAAATGTCCATTGATGTACGCCGCGTCCGCACAGGCGAGGAACACGTACGCCGGCGCGATTTCCGAGGGCTGCGCGGGCCGTTTCATCGGCGTGTCGGTACCGAATTTCTCCACCTCGTCGGCGGAGAACGAGGCCGGAATCAGCGGCGTCCACACCGGCCCGGGGGCGACGCCGTTCACCCGGATTCCGCGATCCGCGAGCTGCTGTGCGAGCGAATAGGTCAGCGAGCGGATCGCGCCTTTGCTCGCGGCGTAGTCCACCAGGTCCGAGCTGCCGCGGAACGCGGTGATCGAACTGGTGTTGACGATCGCCGCGCCGTTTTTCAGATGCGGCAGCGCCGCCTGGATCAAATAGATGTACGCGAACAGGTTGGTGCGGAAGGTCTTTTCGATCTGTTCCGGCGCCAAATCCTCCAAATCTTTCTGCGGGTATTGCTGCGCGGCGTTGTTGACGAGCACGTCGAGCCGGCCGAAAGCGCGGATCGTTTCCTCGACCGCGTAAAGGCATTCCTCTTCGCGCGAGACGTCGGCGGCGATCAGGTGGCATTGGCGGCCTTCGTCTTCGACGAGCTTGCGCGTCCGCGCCGCATCGTCGTCCTCTTCGAGGTAGGCGATGGCGACGTCGGCGCCCTCGCGGGCGAAGTGGACGGCGACCGCGCGGCCGATGCCGCTGTCGCCGCCGGAGATCAACGCCACAAGGCCGGCGAGCTTGCCCGAGCCGCGGTAGCCTTCACGGATCGTGATCGGCTCCGGGTCCATCTGATCCTGCCGGCCCGGCTGGATGTCCTGCTGCTGTGCAGGCTGAGGGGCAGCGGTGCGTTCGAGTTCGTCCATCGGTTTCTCCGGTTGTGCGGCGGTGTTGGCATCTGCGTCGCAGCAAGTGCCATGCCACGCGTGCGAGACATCGCGGTACATTTTTACGCCGCAGAAGCACACCGCTTTTCGAGCCAACTCGCGAGCGAGACGCGCACTTTCTCGACGACGCCGTGCCAATCGCCGGGCCGCGATTGGCGGAACAGGCGCATCGTCGGATACCACGGGCTGTCGTTCCCCGCGGACATCCAACGCCAATCGCAAGGCGTGGGCAACAGAGTCCAGACCTGCAAACCGAGCGCGCCGGCGAGATGAGCGAACAGCGTATCGACGGAAATGACGAGATCGAGGGCGAGCATGCGCCGGGCCTGTTCGCACAGATCGGCGCACGCCATCGAAGCCATCGGCCAGGGAACCGAAGCGGCGCCGTACTGCAGCGACCCCCAATCCACGCCATGAATGTCCGATAGCGGCAGCAACGCCGCCTCGTCGATCGAACGCAACGGATTCCACTCGCCGGCGCGCCAGGCCAGGCCAATGCGCGGTCGCTGGCGCGGCAGCCGCGGGCCATCGACGTGCAGGTAAGGAACGCGGCGCGGAATGCGCTCGGGGGAAAGACGCAGGATGTGCGGCAGCTCCATCAATTCCACGTCGGTATCGCGTTCGATATCGGGCTCGGCGTCGTGCAGCGGTTCCAGGCGGTCGACGCCGCCGACGCCGCGCAGAAGATCGAGCAGCGCCGGCTGCGCCCACAACGCGATATGCGCCGTGCGTTCGCGCAGCATCGGCAGCAGGCGGACGAACTGCACGGTGTCGCCGAGGCCGTGATAACAGCGCACGAGCACGCGCTTTCCCTCAAGCGCGCGCCCGTCCCACACCGACTGCAAGTGACGCGGAGGCAACGGATAAGGCATCGGCGCCGCGCGCCGCGCCGCCAGCACGGCATCGCTGATCGCCCAGGCGGCGGCAAAGTCCCCCTGGCGCATGGCTTCCCACCACGGGTCCATGGGTACCGACCGCTAGGCGCCGTTCCTCGCGAACGGCACGCCGAACTCGGCGCGCGGAAGTCCCAGATGCGCGGCGATGCTGGCGCCGATGTCCGCGAACGTGGCGCGCCGCCCGAGCGCTCTGCGCTCCACGTACGGACCGAACGCGAGCAGCGGCACGCATTCGCGCGTGTGATCGGTTCCCGGCCAGGTGGGATCGCAGCCGTGGTCGCCGGTGAGGACGACCCAGTCGTCCTCGCGCAGCGCGTCGACGAACTCCGGCATGCGCGCGTCGAAGGCTTCGAGCGCCGCGGCATAGCCGGACACGTCGCGGCGGTGGCCGTAGAGCACGTCGAAGTCGGCGAAATTCGCCCAGGCCAGCCCGCCCTCGCCGAGATGGCGGACAGCGTCGACGGTGGCGTCGAACAGGTGGGCGTCGTCGACGCCTTTGCGTTCCTTGCCGGTGGCCTCGTGGCAGAACAAATCTCCGATCTTGCCGATCGAGACCACCTCGCGCCCCGCGTCGGCGGCGCGCTGCAGCAGTGTGTACGGCGGCGGCTTGACGCCGTAATCGCGGCGGCGCGGCGTGCGCTTGAATCCGCTGCCGACGGTGCCGACGAAAGGCCGCGCGATCACGCGTCCGATGTGCAGCGGATCGACCAGCTCGCGCGCGATTTCGCAGAGCGAATACAGACGCTCCAGGCCGAAGCGCTCTTCGTGCGCGGCGATCTGGAAGACGCTGTCGGCCGAGGTGTAGCAGATCGGCCATCCGCTGCGCAGATGCTGCTCGCCGAGTTCCTCGATGATCTGCGTGCCCGAGGCGTGGCGTGCGCCGAGGATGCCGTCGATGTCGCCGCGTCGGCACAGCGCGCGAATCAATTCCGGCGAAAAGCACGGAATGGTGCGCGGAAAGTATCCCCACTCGAACGGCGGCGGCGCGCCGGCGATTTCCCAATGCCCGGTTTGCGAATCCTTGCCGAGCGAGGTTTCTTCCGCGCAGCCGCTGCGCCCGCTGAGCCATTTTCCCGAGGGCATGGCCGCAGGCATGATTCCCGTGGCGGCCCGGCATGCTTCGCCCAGCCCGAGAGCGGTGAGATGGGGCATCCGCAACGGGCCGAGCCGCCGTCCCGCGCGATCGGCGTCGCCCGCCGCGCAGCGCTCGGCGATGTGGCCGAGCGTGTTCGCTCCTTCGTCGCCGTACACCGTCGCGTCCGGAGCGCCGCCGACGCCGAGGGAGTCGAGCACGAGGATGAAGGCGCGGCTCACGCGGCACGCTCTCTCGGCAGCGTCGTCGCCGCGGCCGGCGCATAACGTTCCACCATGCGCGCGCAGAAGTCGGCGAACAGGGTCGGATCGTGCGGCGCGCTGGTGTGGTGGGGAGCGATTCCCAGATGCTCGGGCGTGAAGCAGAAGGTGAGGGTGACCTCGAACGGTTCGAGCGCGGCCATCTGCCGGTCGAACCAGGCGAGCGCGCCGGGCCGGAAGCTGTCGGCCCACGACAGGCCGGTGCGCAGATGCGTGACGCCGAGCCGCTGCAGCCAGGCCACTGCATCGTCCAGCCGCGGGTCTTCGAAATGGAACCACTGGCAGATGCCGAGCTCGGGCGCGAAGCGCGAGAAACGGCGCGAGGCGACTTTCGGCGTGCCGTCTTCGCGCAGCAGTCCCATGTAGAAGTGCCGATAATAAGAGGACCCTTCCGCTTCCTTGTGCCGTGTCGTCGCTTCCCAGGCGCTCGGCAGGTCGTACAGGCTGTACCAGTGAATGCGCGGAACGCGTCCGATCAGGAGCTGGGCGGTGCGTTCCAGTCCCCAGTCCTGGACTTCTTCGGCGCCGAAGCTCGACACGCCCACTTCGGTGACCCAGACGGGCTTGCCGACGATGCTCGCGATGTCGTGGATTTTCTGCGGCCATTCGTCGATGCACCAGAGATTCCAGTCCAACGGAAAGCCGTGCACCGCGACCGCTTCGACGTTGTCGAGAACGCCGCGCGCGGCCATGTTGCGGATGAAGGCGGGATCGATCGGAGAAATACCGCCGAGCACGCGCGGCAGCGCGGGATTGACCGAACGGATCGCGCGCGCGGCGAGGTTGGCCATGTGCGCGAAAGCCGCCCACTCGGGATCGATCTCAGGATCCCAATGCGACTTGTTGTTCGGCTCGTTCCACAGCATGACGGCTTCGATCATCGCGATATCTCCGACGGGGCGGGAAAGATTTCCGGCGGCGGCGCGGCGAGTCCAGCCTGAAGTTCCGCGGCGGCGTCGCGGTGGAGCAGCACTTCCATCGCCGTGTGGTAGCCGCCGAGGGTGCCGACGTCGATATAGGTTTCCCCGGCCTTGATGCCCTGCGCGCATCCGCCGCGGCCGAGCCATGCGTTGATCAGCGTGCCGATGAACTCGTCGCATCGTTCGCGCGCGATCCACAAATGGTGCAGCTCGTGGAAGACCCCGACCGGCATTTTGAAGGCGCCCCAGATCCAGCGCGTTCCGGGATTGGGCTGTTTCACGCGGATTTCCAACACCTGGCCTTCGGCGTCGAGAGCCACCGCGTCGAACAGCTCCGGCTGGTCGACGGGAAAGAGCAGGAACGAGAGCCGGTCGTCGGGCAGCGCGTCGAGCGCATTCTTGGGAAACCAGATCGTGTCCGGCAGCCCCACGGCCACGCAGCCGTCATTTCCGATCAACGGCGCCGCGCGGAATATCGCATCGCACAGGCCGACCGCTTCGGGCTGCACCGCGTAGAACAGATCCGCGCTGTCGAACGTGCCGCCGAAGTATTCGAGGATGTCCGATTTGCCGGGGCCGATCACGAAGCAGATTTTGTCGGCGCCGGCCTGGACGAAGCGTTCGATGAGGTACTCCGCGACGGCGCTGGGGCGCCGCATGTGGTCGAGCGACCGGCTGCCCACCGGCAGCAGCTCTTTCGAGAACGCCAACGGTTGAATGCGCGTGCCGCGACCGGCGGCGGGTACGATGCCCCACATGTCAGACTCCCTCCGCGACGACGCCGGCCGACGCGATGTTGTCCACCCGCGCTGCCGCCGTGCCGGTATCGAGCAAGGCCAGCAGCTCGTGCGCGCGATGCGCGGAGGTGTGCTCGTCGAGGGTGCGTTCGCGGGCGCGGCGGGCGATGCGGCGCAGTTCTTCTTCGCCGGCGTCGAGCGCACGCAGCACATCGTCGGCGCTCCTCGCCAGCACGATTTCCTCGCCGGGCCGATAGAACGTATCGAGACCGGGCCAGTCGTCGCTGACGATCGCCACGCCGCACGCCGCGGCTTCGAACAGCCGTCCGGAGGGACACCAGCCGCAGCGCGCCATCTGTGCGCGGGTGACGTTGAGCACCCACCGCGAGGAACACAGGAAAGCGGAATGCTGCGACGGCGGCAGGTGCCGCACGAAACGGATATTGGGCTCCCAGGGAAACTCCGCGGGATATTGCGCGCCGGCGAGCCCGAAACTCAGTGCGGGACGGCGCCGCGCCGGCTCGAGGAAGAATTCTTCCAGTTCGTTCTGCCGATCCTCGGTATACGTGCCGATCCAGGCCAAGTCGGCGCGATAGCGCTCGTCCGCCGCCACCGGGTGGTGCACGTCGGGATCGGCGTGGCCGTACAGCGTGTGCACGCGTTGCGCGCCGAGCAGGACGCATAAATCGTCGAGCGCGCTGCCGCCGGTGTAACTCAGCACGAGATCGAAATCGCGCAGGCCGCGCGCGTCGAGATAGTGCACGGGTTCGTTCGCGCGCAGACGCGCCAGCGTCACCGGCGTGTCGAGATCGTAGAACACGGACATCGCGTGCGGCGCATCGAGAACGACGTTGCGCGCCTCCAGCGCGTCCGGGCAATACGAAGTGATGATCGCCGCATCGGCGTCCTCGAGCGCGCGGCGCGCCTGGCCGACAACATCCTTCCACGAGGGATAGAGCACCAGCTCGCCGCCGGGAATGGACTCGTAGTCCCGCGCTTCCGCGTAGTACGGCTGATCGTGCTCGAAGAAAACGATGCGATGTCCCCCGCGCGCCAACGCTTTGCACAGCCCGCGCCACAGCGTCGCGTGACCGTTGCCCCAGGACGAGCTGATCGTCAGTCCGAATACGACGATGTTCATGCGCATTCTCCTGCGGCCGTCGCGCGTCGTTCGCGTTCCGACTCGACGCGAATGCGCAGACCGTCGGTGCGCAATACATTGATCGAGGCGCACGGGATGTCGATGTAGCGGTAGTCCTCGATCGGCAGCCCGCGGAAATAAAGGAGCGCGGAGCGGATGATTTCGGCGTGGGTGACGAGCACCAACGTCGCCTCGCGGCAGGACCGGCGCAGGCGCTCCAGATACAGTGCGATGCGCGTCTGCACGCAGCGGATATCGTCGCCGGCCGGAGTGCGGCTGCGGCTGCGGTGCGTGTTCCAGTGCCGCCAGGTGGGGTCGTGTTCGAGTTCGGCGAAGGAGTGGCCCGACCACGCGCCGAAATCCATTTCGTCCAATTCGTGCGCTGCCCGCCATTCGCAGCGCGCTTCGCCGGCGACGATCTGCGCGGTCTCCTGCGCGCGCAGGCGCGGGCTGCTCAACACGCGGTGCGGGCGCTCGCGCGCGAGGAAGTGCGCGAGCGCGCGGGCTTGCCGATGGCCGCGTCCGTCGAGCGGCGGATCGAGCGTCCGTCCGAGCAGAATGCTCTCAGTCTGCGAGCAGGCGGCGTGGCGAACCAACAGAAATCGGGTGCTCATGATCGGAACGCCTCCGTTTTTCCGGGCGGCCGGCCGCGCGCGTTTTGTCCGCGGCTTGCGGCCGGATGAATTCGAGCGTGAGCTCGCGCGCCGCCGCGTCGGTGAATTGCTGCGGCGGAGATTTCATGAAATAGCTCGACGGCGCGACGAGCGCACCGCCCATGCCGCGGTCGAGGCCGAGCTGCGCGCAGCGCACGGCGTCGATGACGACGCCGGCCGAATTCGGCGAATCCCATACTTCCAGCTTGAGTTCGATGTTGAGCGGCGTGCCGCCGAAGCCCGTGGCTTCCAGACGCAGGTAGGCCCATTTGCGGTCGGTGAGCCAGCCGACGTGGTCGCTCGGACCGACATGGATGTTCTCCGGCGCGATGTCGGTCTGGCTGCGCACGGACTGCGTCTTCGACAATTTCTTCGAGACGAGCCGCTCATGCTCGAGCATGTTCTTGAAATCGGAATTGCCGCCGAAATTGAGTTGGTAAGTCCGGTCCAAGCGGACCCCGCGATCGCGCAGCAGGCCGGCGAGGACGCGATGCACGATCGTCGCGCCGACCTGGCTTTTGACGTCGTCGCCGATCAGCGGCAGGCGCGCCTCCTCGAAGCGCCGGCGCCATCCGGCGTCGGAGGCGATGAACACCGGAATGCAGTTGACGAAAGCGCAGCCGGCTTCGAGCGCGCAGGTGGCGTACCACTCGGTCGCCAGCTGCGAGCCGACCGGGAGATACGACACCAGCACCTGCGTGCGCGTTTTGCGCAGTATCTCGACAACGTCGGCCACCGGCTCGGCCGATTCGGCGATGTCTTCGCGCAAATAGGCACCGATGCCGTCGATCGTGGGACCGCGATTCACCTTCACGCCGAGCGCGGGGACTTGCGTGAAGAGGTGCGTGTTGTTCGGCGGGCACAATATCGCTTCGGACACGTCGCGCCCGACTTTGCCGGCATGCACATCGAAGGCGCAGGCGACTTCGATGTCGCGCACGTGATACGGGCCGACGGAGGCATGCATGAGGCCGGCGGCCGTCGTCTCCTCGGAGGCGTCGCGGTAATAACTGAGGCCCTGCAGGAGAGAGGAGGCGCAATTGCCCAATCCCACGATGCCGATGCGGACTGTTTTCGCTTTCAAGACCGTATTCCTCCTAGCGATGCGTTCCGGGTCGCTTCCGGTGAGGCGAGGCGAACACGTAGCCGGCAATGAAGCCGAGGGCCAGCACGAGCGTTCTCAGGTGCGTACCCGGCGGTGTCGCGTGTTCCGCCATGCGTTGTTCGAGCGTGTGCAGTTCCTCGTGCAGATGGCGGACATGCCGCTTCAGAGTGCGCGCCGTCATGGCCGTCCCTCGTCAGCGCCGCAGCAGCCGCGCCGCGACGATTCCTGCCGCCAACGTGGAGACGAACAGCACCAGCGGGCGCGCTCTTGCCTGTTCGTCGATGCCTTTGATCAGCTTGTGAGCGAGTCGATGCAGGAGATCGTCCCGGCCCTTGAGCTCGAACTCCAGATCGTCGAGCCGGGAGCGGATGGATTCGATGGTTTCGACCGCTTCATCGAATTTCCTCTGCACCGGATCGACGCCGCCGGCTTCGCTTTCCGTCGCTGCGTTCTCTTCCGATTTCGCGCGTATGCTTTTCATGATCCTCACCGATACCGTGCATCGTGAGGCGCGCGGCGAACGCGCGCCCGTGTCCGATGCGCGTTACTTCCGTAATTTCTGCGCCATTTCCAGGTGCCCGCGTACGACCGGCAGGGTCTTGTCGATGTAGGCGCGCAGTTCCGGAGAGCTGACCGTCTTCGACGAGGATTGCAGGAGTTCCACCATCTTCTCGTGATCCTGGACCATCGCGTTGACATAGGTCGTGTCGAAACTGGGCCCGCGCAGCGTCGACAGCTTTTCCTGCAGCCGCTGGTGCTCCTGGTCCGTTTCCTTGGGCACCGAGATGCCCGCTTTCGAAGCGGCATCGGCCAGCTCGCGATTGTTCGCGCTGTGCTCGGTGACCATCTTCTGCGCGAACTCGCGCAATTCCGGCGAGCTCGCCGCAGTCACGGCCAGCTGGCTGAGGCTGACTTCGGCGAGGCCGCCTTTCGCGGCTTGCTGCACGAAGGCCGTGTCCGCCTCGCCGGCTGGCGAATGCGCAGTCGCAGCCGGCGATTGCGCCGCCGGTGACTGGGCGTAGGCGCATTGACCCGCCGCAAAAGAAAGCGCCAGGCACACGAACGATGCGAGAAGTGGTTTGTAGTACATGTTTTTTCCTCCGGGAAGGTGTGTCTCTCGAGCGGCATGCACGCGAGTTATGCGTGGGGGCCGCCGAACAGCAGCCAGAGAATCAGGATCAGCAGCAAAATGCCGAACCCGCCGGTGGGGTAATAGCCCCAGCCGCGGCTGTACGGCCAAGCCGGCCAGCTTCCGACCAACAAGAGGACCAAGACAATCAGTACCAATGCTCCAATACTCATGACGCCCTCCACGGTAGTTGTCAGCAGATGCGCTGAGAACCGTGGCAACGAACATGCCAAGTTCCTGCGCGGTCCATATGACGGCGCGGTCAGAGACAAAGGCGGCCGGAGAGCATGCGCGGCGTAACGTTTTTCCCTCTGCGGTGAAAAATTTCCGGCTTTACGCCGCGGACGGCTCCGCCGGCGGGTTGTTCATTCCGGGAGGCCGCGCGGATGGCATGCAATTTGGATCGCCTTCATCGTCCGCCGGCAGTCGCGGCGGGCGAGAGGTCTTGTCAAACCGAGCCGATTTCTTTCTGGAGCCGACATCATGCCTACTAAGAAGCAGAAGCCCGAACCGCGCAGCGGATCGCGTAACGCCCCCTCAGCCCCTCCGGAAGATCCGCGCCGCGCGACGCGCTCGCGCGACCGCAAGGATCCGCCGCATCCCGACGAACCGGCGTTCAGCTTCATAGAAAGCGCGGATGAGAGGACGCACCGCAAACAGCGGACCAACACCAACCTGGATCAGTCGCTCGAAGAAACGTTTCCGGCGAGTGATCCGGTGTCGCCGTTCGTGCCGGCGAAACCGCGTCCCGGGCCCACCTCGCGCAGCGGGAAAAGTTCGAGCCGGCACTCGGAGCGGTGAACGACGCCGACGTCACTCCCGCATGTGCGGCGAAATCTGGTCGAGGAGAATCTTGAGCGTCTCCGGCTGCACGGGCTTGATGAGATACGCGTTGAAGCCCGCGCTGAGGCTGCGGGCGTAATCCTGCTTCTGACCGTAGCCGCTGACGGCGACCAGCGGCACCTCGGACATGTCCGCCGACGTGCGCAGATGGCGCGCCACTTCAAAACCGTCCATGCCCGGCAGCCCGATGTCCAGCAGAATCACGTCCGGCTGGAAACCCCGCGCGGCCTCGATGGCCGCGGGGCCGTCGGCAGCGATCTGCGAGTCGTGTCCCCACACCTCCAGCAGCGCGGCCGTGCTGCGGGCGAGGTCGCTGTTGTCGTCGACGACGAGCACGCGCTTGGGCTGGCCGCGCGTATGCGGCGGAAACGAGCGAGCCGTGCTGGCCGGGGCCGAGGCGATTGTCCAGTCCGCGAGCGGCAGCCGCACGACGAACTCGCTGCCTTTGCCCAATCCCTCGCTCGTGGCGCCGATGCTACCTTCGTGGAGGCTGCAGAGCTTTTCCGCCAAAGCCAAGCCGATTCCCAGCCCGCCCTGGGAGCGGGCCAAGGAGCGGTCGTCCTGGACGAAAGGATCGAATATGTGCGGCAAAAGATCCGCTTCGATGCCTTTTCCGTCGTCGCGGATGCGTACTTCGGCATAGCCTTCCGAGCGGGTGACGCTGACCTCGATATTGCCCTCGGCGTCTGTATATTTTGCTGCATTGTGGAGAATGTTGGCGAATATCTGGGTCAGGCGCGTCACGTCGCCGCGCACGATGAGCGGATAGGGCGGAATGCTCAGCTTGAGACGGTGGCGGTGGCTCTGGATCAGCGGACCGACGCTTTCCACGGCGGCGCGCAGCGCATAGACGAGATCGACCAGGCGAATGTCGAGCACGATCTTTCCCTGGCTGATGCGGGCGGCGTCGAGCAGGTCGTCGACGAGGCGGACGAGCTGGTCCACCTGCCGCTGCATCATCGGCAGGAACTCGGAAACGGCTTTGGGGTTCGCGGCGCCTTCCGTCTTGAGCAGGTGCAGCACGTTGCGTAGCGGCGCCAGCGGATTGCGCAGTTCGTGCGCAAGCATGGCGAGGAACAGATCCTTGCGCTGATCGGCGATCATCAATTCCTGAGCCTGCCGGCGCAGCTGATGCTCCAGGTCCTTGCGCACGGACAGGTCCAGGGCGAAACCGACATATTCGCCCTCGGCGTCGGCGACCTTGGCGTAGCCGACGATGACGGAGACACGGCGGGTGGCGTCCTTGCAGAAGAATTCTTTTTCGTAGGGAGCGCACGATCCCTTTTCGTCCACTTCCGCGAATGCGCGCTCGTCGAGCGCGCGGAATTCATCCGGTGTCTGTTCGATCAGATTGAGCTTCCCGGCGGAGAGATCCTCCTGGTCGAACCCGAGCATGTCGAGAAAGACCTTGTTGGCCTCGGCCACTTTGCCGTTCGTTTCGAAATGCAGAATCAGCCCGATGACGTCCGCTTCGAGCAGGATCTTGAAGCGCGACTGCATGATGCGCAGCGCGCGGTCCATGCTCTGCTTTTCGGTCAGGTCCAGCCAGCAATGGACCGCGCCGACGATAGTGTCGTCCGCATCGCGCACGGGCGCCACGTTGACGAGCACGGCCAGGCGTTCCTTGTTCTTGCGCTCGATCAGCCAGCGCTCGTCGCGGACGCGCTGCCCCCAGACCATGACGCGGTTCAGCGGCAGCAGGTCCACCGGCGGCTCGCGTCCGTCCGGAAGCAATTTGCGGTACGCCTCGCGCGCAGGCATGTTCGTCGCGTCTCCGATCCAGGCCTGCAGCTGCTTGCTCGCGGCGACGATCGGGAAGTCCGGCGCGGGGCCGGTCACGCAGATGCCGAGCGGCGCGTTTTCGAGAATCGTGTTGAGCATGCGTTCCGCCGCCACCGTCGAGCTTGCGCGGCGCGCGATTTCCGAGGAAGCGCGGCTCAGCTCGCTCGCGGATTTCCGCTGTTCGGTCGCGTCGCGAAGAACGACGACGGCGCCCTGCGCCGCCGAAGGCGGGTCGCCGAGAAAAGCCGTGCGGGCTTCGACCGTCACCCGGCGGCCGCCGGGCCGGTGCAGAACGAAGCAGCGTTCTTGTTTTCCAGGATCCAGCCCTTCCACGGCTTTCTCCAAGCGCTTTCCGGTTTTCTCGTCGTGCAGTTCGAGCACGTCGAGCAGTTTTTTTCCGACGACGTCCTG
>DAIMZS010000005.1:9229-10338 GCA_036733825.1 Rudaea sp. | reverse complement strand
GCCTGCTGTGTCAGCCCGGTCGGTGCGCCGCTTTCGCTTTCGTCCGGCGTCGCCGCGTCGGTCTGCACGCTGCGGCGCAACCGGTCGACCTCGTTTCCGATCGTCGCGGTCAACGCCTGCATGCGCGGATTCGATGTCGCGGTGGTCGAGTCGAGCGAGCTCAGCGTGGACAGTTGCGACTTCAGCTCGTTGACCGTCGCGTGGAAACGCTCCAGCGGAGCGGGCTGACGCGTCTTCAGGTAATCGTCGGCCAGGCGCTGCGCATCGAGCAGAGTCGCATACAAATTGTCCAATGATTCGAGCACCGTCAAGGAACGTTCGGTTTCGCCCGCGGTTTCGATGACCAGGGTGGCGTCGCGGTAGGCAAGCCAGGTGGTCGTGACGAGCGCCGCCGCGGAAAGAAGCAGCGCGGCGGTCCAAAGAATGTTTTTAGCGATGCCCATGACGAATCGATGCACGAACGGGTATCTGTTTCACACGGCGCCGCGCCGCGAGGTGCGCTGAACGTGTTCTGTGTTGTGTTGGTAAGTTGGTACGTCCCCTGCTTGGTTGGCGGCGGAGACTTCGGTTGCCGTCTCCGTTCTTTGGGAGCGCCTTGCCTTGCTCAAGCATTCGAAACCTCGGAAAACCGGTCATGCACCGCCGGCGGAGAATCTGCCGGACGACCTGGTGTACACGACGGACAACGAACCCGGTTATCGGCGCCGCAAACGCGGCGGCCGATTCGTTTATCTGCTGCCTTCCGGCGCACCGCTGCGCAATCCGCGGGAACTGGCCCGCATCGCTCGCCTGGCGATACCGCCGGCGTACACCGATGTCTGGATTTGCCGCAACGCCCGCGGCCATCTGCAGGCCACCGGACGCGATGCGCGCGGACGCAAGCAATACCGCTATCACGAAAAATGGAACGCGGTTCGGAGCGCGTCGAAATTTCATCGTCTCATCGAATTCGCCGGGCATCTGCCGGCGCTTCGCGCGCAGGTGCAGAAGGATCTGGACCTGCCGGGGCTGCCGCAGCAAAAAGTACTCGCCGCCGTGGTCCGCCTTCTCGAACTGACGGCGATCCGCGTCGGCAACGAGGAGTATTCGCGCGACAACGGTTCCTACGG
>DAIMZS010000005.1:1195-9129 GCA_036733825.1 Rudaea sp. | reverse complement strand
TGCTACGTGCATCCGGCGGTGTTCGAAGCCTATCTCGATCATTCGTTGCGGTTGCCTGCCGTCAGGAGCCGGAGGGTTTTTCCGGCCAAAGGACTGTCTGCCGAGGAGCGCGCGCTCATTCGCCTGCTGTCGCGGCGCGAATCCCGGGCGAATTATTCGCAAATCCCGCGTTGAAATTTTGTAAGCGCCGGCCGCCGCGCGGGCGGGCGGGCGAGATAGCGCTCCCATTGGCACGTTCCTTTCATGAGGTGAAGTGACCCGGGACTTCACCGAGGACTGCGAATGAAATCCATCTACGCTTTCGATTCGGTCAAATTCGCCCGCGCCGCGGTTGAAAAACTGCGCGCGGCCGGGGTATCGGAAAAACGCATTTCGCTGGTCGCCCGCTCGGATATCCAGCTCGAGAAAGTGCCCGACGACATGCTCGACCCTTCCATGGACTTCGCCGAAGCGGCTTCGCGCGGCGCGGTGATGGGCGCGGCAACCGGCTTGTTCGCCGGCTTGCTGATGATGGTGTTTCCGCCGCTCGGCGTCGCCGTCGGCGGGCCCGCGCTGCTCGCGCTCACCGCCGGAGGCACCTTGGTCGGCGCCTGGAGTTCGGCGCTCGTGGGCGCGGCGATTCCGGACAAGGTGCGGCGCACGTTCGACGACGAGATCACGGCGGGGCGCGTGCTGCTCGCGGTCGATTCCAGCGACAAGTCGGACGCGGAGCGGGTCGTGATGGCGCACATCACCGACGGCCATCTGCTCTGGCAAGGCGAAGAGGATGCGCCGCCTCGTTCGTGATGCCGGCTCGCCGAACATCGGTGACGTAAATTTATCTAGAGCTTTTCGCCGGAGCGCTTGGCCCGCGCCAAGCCGCCCTTGCGGCCGATCGCGGCCATGTGCTGACGGTCGCGGCTGACGGCCGCGCCGCCTTTCTTTCCGGCCAGGCGCGCTTCTTCGGCGTCGAACGTGTGTGCGGTGCCGTTCGCGTGCGCCGTGCTCCCCGCCTTGCCGGCAAGCGCGATCAATCGATCGCGTTCCATCGAGGCAAAACCGTTCCGAGGGTGTGGAAAATTTTTGGACATGCGGCAACTTCCGGCGCGAGACGCAACGAACCAGCAGATTGCATGCCAGCCATGGCTGCCGCCGGCACGAAGCGTGCGGCGTTCCGCATGGCATACGCCTTGCTGCCATCCGCATGGATGCCCGTGCTGTACGCGTATCCCTACTTATGCTTAGGAGGAAACACATGGCTCTCGATATCTCAACATTGAGAAATCTCGTCGAAGTTCTCCACGACGGGAAGGAGTTCTACAAAGAAGCCCTGGAAAAAATCGATTCTCCCGAATTCAAGCCGCTGTTCAGCCGCATGGTGCAATCCAAGGCGGCGATCGCCGGCGATCTCAACGCCAAGATCATCGAAGCCGGCGAGTCGAGCGAGAAGGGCGGTTCCATCGGCGGCGCGCTGCTGCACGGCTACGACAAGCTGCGCACCAGCCTGAGCCGCTCGCCGGGCAAGGAATACGTCTCACAGCTCGAGCAGTTCGAGGATCGGATCGTTTCCGCCTTCCGCGACGCCGCGGAGAATTCCGAAGACATCGACACGCGCAATCTGGTGGCGCGGTACGTTCCCGATGTCTTGCGCGACCACAAGGAAATGAGTCAGCTCAAGCACCGTCTGGAGCAAATGGACCGGGCGGCGTGAAGGATTTTCCTTGCCTGGGAAAAAACGCCACTCGCCTGAACCGTCACCGTCGGCATTCATAGCAGGTTCTCGATCGGCAGGAGCCGGTAGAGCAGCATCTGCAGGCGGCGGCCCGCGTTGGAATCCGGTTCGCGATCGAAGCGTCGAGGTTTTCCGTCGTCGCTTGCCAGCCAGACCACATGCTCTGGATCGCCGCGCGAACCGTTTTCCAGCACGAGGTGGTATGCGTTTGCGGGTGCCGTGGCATCGGCAAAGAAGCGCGCGAGATCCTCGGCGAACGGCGGACAGTCGATGAGGATTCCGGTTTCGGTGTTGTACTGCTTGGAACGCGGGTCGAGATTCATCGAGCCGACGATGACGTAGCGCCGGTCCACCACGCCCATTTTGGCGTGCAGACTGGTGCCGCGCGATTGGCCGTAGGTCGTCGCGGGAGGAGAGGCCGACTGCGGACGCAGTTCGTAGAGGCCGACGCCGTCTTTGAGCATGGCGACGCGGCGGCGCGAATAGGCCGCATGGGCGGCGATTTCGTCCGAGGAGGCCAGCGAATTGGTCAGCACGTCGACGTGCACTCCGCGCCGGGCGAGGCCGCCGAGATAGCGCGATCCGGCATTGCCCGGCACGAAATAAGGCGAGACGAGCAGAACTTCGCTGCCGGCGTGACCGATGAGCGCGTCGATCGTCGGACTGAGCCGGAACACGTCGGGATCCTTGTTGTCCGGGTCGACTTTTTCCGGTTCGTCGGCGATCAGCGTGGCGCGTCCCCAGAACATGACCCTCACCAATTTGCTTATGCCCTCATCGTCGGATTCCGCCTGCTGCACGGCGGCCGGGGCGGCGGGGGCGTGCGCTTCCTGCAGAAGGGTGGAATGGACTTTGCCCAGCTCGGGATGTTTGCGGTGCCGGCTGCGCAGTGCGGCGACCGGATAGGCCGCATCGCTGTTCCAATAGGCATCGAATGCATCGGAGGCTTGCGCGACCACGGGGCCGATCGAGATCACGTCCATGTCGCGGAAATTCGTCGTGTTTCCGGCGTCGAAGTAGGCATCGCCGATGTTGCGCCCGCCGACGACCGCGACGGCGTTGTCCACCACGAAAGACTTGTTGTGCATTCGCCGGTTCAGCCGCCTTGCTTCCAATATGAATTGCGCTGCCCGCGACAGCCACGACGGGTTGCGCGTGCGCAGCGGATTGAACACGCGCACTTCGATCTGCGGGGAGGCGTCGAGCGCGTCGAGCAGCGCGTCTTGGTTATCGAGATTGATGTCGTCGAGCAGGATGCGCACGCGTACCGACCGTTCCGCCGCTTGCAGCAAATGCAGCGCGAGCAGCCGGCCCGTGGCGTCGTTGTCGAAGATGTAGTACTGCAGATCGATGGAACGGGAGGCGCGGTCGACCAAGGCGATGCGCGTCGTCAACGCGTCCTTGTTGTCGATGAGCGTGCGGAAGCCGGACAACCCCGGATGCCGGCGCGTCTCCGACTGCACGTAGTGCATCAGCGGCGTGCTTGCCTCCGCCGTCACCACATAGGACGGCGGCTTGACGTAGTCGTGGCGCAGCGACGAACACGCGGAGGCGAACAGAAGGCCCAGCGACAGCAGCAGACCGAGCGGGAATCGAAGCGGTGTCATGGCGCGCTCTCGATAAGGGTCGGGACGACGCAAACTCCCGGTTCCCGCAAGCCGGCGGCCGGGAAAAGATGCAATCAGCGCGTATCCAGGCACGGCCGGAAAGCCGTGCCTGGATGCGTGCAGCAACTACCGTGAACCGCAGTGCCTGAATCTTCAATGACACATGCAACGCGCCGGAGACTCGCACACGGCGCCGCCCATGCTCGTTTGCCGCGCCACGCCTTCCGCACAGGAGGCTTGCTGGCCGGCAGGGCAGGACACGGCGCACCCGGCGCACGCGTCGTTGCCTTGAACAGTGCATGCGGTCGGCGCGGTCACGGCCGGCGAGGCCAGGACTTCGGCAGGCACGGCCGCCGCCGGCGCCGAACAGCCGCACAGGGCTTGATGGCCTTCGATTCTGCGCCAGGTGCCCGCCCAGCCGCGCGCGCCGCAAACCGACGGACAAGCCGCACGCGCATCGTCGTTGCTGCGCAATGGGCCCGCTTCCGCTTCGGTCGGCGTCGGTGGTCCGGTGTATTGGTCGCGATAGTCCGTGGGTGCGCAAGCGCTCAGCACAAGAACGGCAAGAAAAGCGATGGGGGTTTTCATCGGCATTCTCCTCGGGTGAACAGCGTGTCCTTCACTGGTGCGGTTCGGCGACTCCGTGCAGGAAGTTTTTCGCCGCCGAGCGCGAACCGTGATAGGTGATGTTGCTCAGAGCGACGATTCCCACCAGACGTTTATCGCGGTTGACGACGGGCAGCCGGCGCACTTCCAGTTCGGCCATGTTTTTTGCCACGCCTTCGACATCGTCGTCGTCGTAGCAGTAGCGGATTTTCTCGGTCATGATTTCGCGCACGGGCGTGTTGGTGTCCTTTCCTTCCGCGATGGCGCGGGTGACGATGTCGCGGTCGGTGATCATGCCGACGAGCCGGTCGTCATCGCCGACCGGAAGGCTGCCCACGTCGGCGGACGCCATCTTGCGCGCGGCCTCCTGGATCGAATCGCTCGGGTTCACGACGTGCACGTCGGTAGTCATCACTTCGCTGATGGATTTCATTTCGGATTCCTCTGGATAATTGCGGTGGAGCGACGTCCGCGCGGAGGTGCTTCCGGCGAATGCGTCGCGTGAATTCATTTCGGCGGCGGGCGCGGTTCGATGTCGCCCGCACGATGCGCCGCGTCGTTCTGCGACTTCGCCGCCGCCATGGCGAGGTCGTAGCCGGATTTCGCCTGGTTCTTGCAGGCGCTGTACATGTAGCCGCTGCGGTCTTCGCAGCGGGCGAGAGCCACGTCGTAGATCTGTTGCGCCTTCGCTTTGGCGAGATCGTATTCCGCGTCTGCGATGCGCACGGCGCGGCTCGCGGCCGGAGAAGTGGCTTCGCGGACCCTCCCTGCGGTGGCGTCCGTCGGCGCGTTGCTTGCTTCCTGCCGTATCTCGGCGAGTTTGGCTTCCGCATCGGCGATCTTTTTCTGGCCGTCGGCCTGCGCCTTGGCGATGTCGGCCTGCACCTGGGCGGGACTGTTTCCCTGCACGCCGCAGGCGGCAAGCACGCATGCAGCCGTCAACACGAGCGAATATCTGCGCAACGTCATGGTGATCTCCCGGATATTCGAATTCTTCTCAACGCGGGACCGACCGTTCAGAACTGCCGCGGCATGTCGCCGGTGCGCGTCGCCGAAGGATGCGCGTCGGAAGACTCCGCGCTGCAATCGGCATGGCCGCACGGGCACGCCGCGCCCGATTCCATCGAACCGGACGCTGCGGCGGCTTGTTCACAGGCGCTGCTGCAATACGCCTTGCCTGCGGGCACATCGCACGAGCAAGCAGAATGAGAACATTTTTTTTCGGATTGATCGACGATCATGGTGAGCTCCTGCTGAGCGGAAAGGGTTCGCCCGTTACGCAGCAATCTCGATGCCAACCCGGTTAGCAGAATGTCGCCGCAGCCCGGCTTTTGGCGACGATCTTGCATGGTCCAGATACGTCATCGAAAAGGAGCATTCCATGCTCGTTCACATGATCATCGTCGTTTTCGCCGTGACGGCGGCGTTGGTCGCCGGTTTCTATTTCGTCGTCGCCGTTGCGCTGTTCGAGGCGAGACAAAAGAAAATCCGCTTGCTCCATTCCGAAGTATGCCGGACGAGAAATCTGCCGCAGGCCCGCGTATTCCGCGATCGCGCGGGGTAGGCAAGGGCAAGGAATCCGATCGTGGGCAAGTTCGCCAAGCACGTTGCCGTCAGCCACGAAGAGATCGATCGCCTCACCGGGCTGGTGACGGAGCTGCCGAGCCAGGCGCGCGTGCGCATTCACCTGCACGACGGAAAACTCTACACGGGGACCGTCGTCGAACGCCCGGCCGTGCAGCAGTTCTGCGATGCGTCGGGCGCGTGGGGAATCAACGCCGAAGTGCGCATCGACGATCCCGAGGCGCCGCCTTGGGAGGCGGATATCTGGCTCAGCGACATCGAGCGCGTCGAGCGGCTCGATTGATCCATGCGAGTTCGCTCCTTTTTTCCCCTCTCACCGGTAACGAGCAATCGGCTATGTATCCGATGATTCATGCACGCGGAAAAAATTTCACGCGCAGTGCGCCTTTGGACGGCAATGGAACGGGGGAAATCTCCGAGCCGCCGGCGCCGCTCTTTCTGCACGGTCCGGCGTCGAGCCCGATCGATGCAGAAAGCCTGACGTTCGGCCTGGAGGAAGAATTCTTTCTCGTCGACCTGCGCACGCGGCGCGCTCCGGGCCGGGTGCCGAAAAGCTTCGTGAACACCTGCCGCCGCCGGCTCGGCGACCGGGTCACGTTCGAACTGAAGCAATCGCAGGTGGAGATCGTCTCGCCGATCCTGCATTCCGCCGAAGAAGCATCGGCGGTGATGAGCGGACTGCGCGCCCAAGTCGGCGAGATCGCCAACGCGATGGGACTCGGCATCATCGGCGCCGGCACGCATCCGCTCGCGCATTGGCACTTGCAACGGCATACCGAAAAACCGCGCTACAGCCGTCTTGCGGACGCTCTGCGCATGATCGCGTTCCGCGATTTCATTTGCGGGCTGCACATTCACGTGGCTGTGCCGGTGGGGGACCGCATCGAACTGATGAATCGCCTGTTGCCGTGGCTGCCTTTGTTTCTGGCGCTGTCCACGTCCTCGCCGTTCTGGAACCTTCACCGCACCGGACTGTACGGCTACCGTCAGGCGGCAGCAGCGGAGTGGCCCCGCGCCGGTGTGCCCAACTGCTTCGAAAACGAGGCGGACTACGAGAACTTCATCGCCACGCTGGTGCGCGCGGGATCGCTCGAGGACGGCAGCGAAATCTGGTGGTCCATTCGCCCGTCCGCCAGTTATCCGACGCTCGAACTGCGCATCGCCGACAGCTGTACGCGAGTGGAAGACTCGGTCGCGATCGCCATGCTGTTCCGCTGTCTGGTCAGCGCTCATCTGCGGCTGCCGCAGCTGGGCGCGCAGCGCAGCGCGATGACGCGCCACCTGATCGAAGAGAACATCTGGCGCGCGCAGCGCTACGGCTTGGAAGCCGAGTTCATCATCGACGGGCGCGATCGGCCCGTTTCCGTGCCGGAATGGGTTTCGGAGACGCTCGAGCTGATCCGCCCGGACGCGCGCGTTCTCGATCCTCACGGCACGCTCAGTACGCTGAGAACCATTCTGGTGCGCGGCACCAGTGCGCACGAACAAATCCACATCTACGAAGAGTGCGTCGCGAACGGCATGAGCCATCGCGAAGCATTGGGCTGCGTCGTCGACTGGCTGCTGCGCGCCACCGTGCCGCCGGAAGGCGTCGTCGCCGAGCTGCACGGCAACGGCCACGCCGAAGCCGTGCACGCGAACGGCGCGGCTAAGAACCGGAGCCTTGGGTAAAGCCGAGTCCGCGCTCCTGAAAATTTCCGTGCAGATCGCGCAGGAGATCGCTGCGGATCAGATACGTGCGGTCGTCCATCGACCAGGCGCGCACGGAAAGGCCGATGCCGCTGTCGCTGATGTCGGTGACCAGCACTTCCGGGGCGGGGTCCTTGAGCACGCGCGCGTCGCGGAGCAGAACCTCCTGCGCCGCCTTCACGGCGCAAGCGAGATCGGTTCCCACGCTCATGCGCAGCGAAACGGAAATCCGTTCCATGCCGTTGCGCGAATAGTTGGTGATGGGCGCGGCGATCACCGCACCGTTCATCAGCACGACCGAACGGTTGTCCTGAGTGCGCAGGCGCGTTTGGAAAATGAATACGCCCTCGATCAGGCCGTCCTGTCCGGCAATCGTGACCCGGTCGCCGACATGGAACGGACGCAGGATGATCAGCATCAAACCCGCGGCGATGTGGCTGAGCGAATCCTTGAGCGCCAGGCCCACCGCGAGCGCGGCGGCGCCCATGACGGTCATGAGCGAGGCGATTGGAACGCCGGCGAGTTCCAGTCCGCTCACCACGATGACCGCGAGAATGGCCACGTAGGTCAGATTGCGCACGAACTGCGCCAGGATCTCGTCCACCTGCGCGCGCAAGAGCAGCCTGCGCTCCCAGTTCACCAGCCATTTGCACAAGCGCCATCCGATGATGACGAGAGCGATCGCGGCAAGAGCCTTCACGCCGAGGTCGATCCAGGACTGCTGCATCTTGGAAAAA
>DAIMZS010000005.1:0-1095 GCA_036733825.1 Rudaea sp. | reverse complement strand
CTCCTGAATTATGAAGAAAGTGCTCTCCTCGCTTGGGCCGGGACTTATCACAGGCGCTTCCGACGACGATCCGAGCGGAATCGGAACCTATTCCCAAGTGGGCGCGCAGTTCGGCAACCAGCTGTTGTGGACGATGCTGTTTTCGTTGCCGCTCATGCTCGCGGTTCAGGAAATCAGCGCACGCATCGGACGGGTCACGGGCAAGGGCATTGCGGCCAATCTGCGCGCCGGCTCCAAATGGAGCGCGTATCCGGTGGTGTTTCTTCTCTTCGCCGCAAACACGATCAACATCGGCGCCGACATCGCCGCGATGGGCGCCGCGGCCAAGCTGATCCTCGGCGGACCGGCCATCGCGTACGCCGTCGTGTTCGGCGTCGTGTCGGTGCTGCTCGAAGTCTTCGTCTCCTACCGCCGCTACGGTCCGTGGCTGAAATGGATGACGTTGGCGTTGTTCACTTACGTCGCCACGGTGTTCACGGTGAAGATTCCGTGGGCGAGCACGCTCAGCGCGACGCTGATTCCCCATTTTTCATTTTCGCGGGAAATGTTTACCGCACTCGTCGCCGTTCTCGGCACCACGATCAGCCCCTATTTATTTTTTTGGCAAGCCTCCAACGAAGTGGAGGAAATTCAGCGCGTGACGCGCGACCAGCCGTTGCGCGCCAAACCCAAGCAGGCCGAAAAGCAATTTCGGCGGATTCGCATCGACACGTTCGTGGGCATGGTGTTCTCCGCGGTGATCGCCTTCTTCATCATGCTGACCTGCGCGGTGACGCTGCATGCGAACGGCATCACCAAGATCGAGACCGCCGCCCAAGCCGCCGAGGCGCTGCGCCCGGTGGCGGGCACGTTTGCGTTCGCGCTGTTTTCGCTCGGCATCGTCGGCTCCGGATTGCTCGCGATTCCGGTGCTGGCCGGCTCGGCCGCGTATGCGATCGGCGAGGTGTTGAACTGGCGCACCGGCTTGCGCTACGAAGCGCGGCGCGCGCGCGGCTTCTATGGGGTCATCACGGCGGCGACCCTGCTCGGCCTCGGCATGAACTTCACCGCGCTCGATCCGATGAAGGCGCTGTATTGGGCGGCCGTCATCAACGG
>DAIMZS010000004.1:48429-53029 GCA_036733825.1 Rudaea sp. | reverse complement strand
TCGATCAACCGCGCCAGCTCCGCCTTCAACGCGTGCCCGCGCGACTTCAGCCATTCGCGCTGCTCTTTCCAGTCCGGATAAAGCGAGCCGACCAGCGCCCAGAAGCGCGGCGAGTGGTCGCGGTAGCGCAGATGGCAGAGTTCGTGGATCACGACGTACTTGAGCGCCTCGGGCGGCGCGAGCGCGAGGGCGAGATCGAGCGTGACCGTGTCGCGCGTGTCGAGACTGCCCCACAGGCTCTTCAGCGGTTTCACGCGCACGCCGGTCGGCGCGCGGCCGAGCTCGGGTACGTAGCGCGCGAGCAGGCGGGAGACGTCGCGGCGAATCTGCGCCTGCAGGAAGGAGTGCAGCAGCGAGCGCGCCGCGGCGAGCGTGCGCTTGTTGTGCGGCTTCGGCAGCGTGAGCACGAGGCGTTCGTCGCCGTCGAGCTCGATGTGCGGGAACGCGCCGTCGCGCCAGACCAGACGCGTGGTCTCGCCGCGCAGCGGAATCAGCGTCGGCCGGCCCGGTTCGATCGGCGGCGGCGCGTCCTCGATCTGCAGTTCGTCGAGCTTGCGTTCGAGCCAATTCGCGTGCTTGCGCAGGAAGGCGAACACCTGCGCCGGGTGCGTCGACGGCGGATAGGAGACGCGGGCGCCGCCCGAAGTGACGGTCAGGCGCAGGCGGCGCGCGCGCGGATGGGCGGCGCGCAACACCTTGATCGTGTCGCCGTCGTCGGTCGCCAGTTCGAGATAATTGTTTTGCTCTGCCAAGGTCATACAGACGAACCTCATGATTGCCTCGGCGTCGCGTAACCGGATGGCTTACTTCTTGTCGGTGGGTCGGGGGAGTCCGAACCACTCCTCAATTTTTCCAAGCAAGCGTCTCAATTCCAGAGACATCAATGCGAAAACCGCGTCGAGTTCCGCCGCAGTGCTTTCCTTATCGCCCTCGCCGAGCTCGTCCTGCACCACGTCGAGAAAGCGCAGTTTGCGCACTACCAAGTCTTCGCCCAACGAAAAGCTCAGCCGATCTTCGAACGTCAACCCCAGCGCAAACACTTGCTTCCCGCTCTTGAGATGCTCCCGCACCTCGTCCGTTTCAAGCTCCTGGCGCCGGCAGCGGACGATCGCGCCGGACTCGACCGGATCGCGCAGCTCGCATTCGTCGCCGAGGACCAATCCCGCCGGCAATTTGCCGCCGGCGAGCCAGTCCGTCATCAGCACCCGCGGCGATTCCTCGGCCGCCATCGGCACGGCCGGAAAGCTGCCGAGCGCCTCGCGTACTTGCGTGACGGCCTCCTCGGCGGCTTTTTTGCTGGCGGTGTCGACGACGAACCAGCCGTCCTGGCTATCCAGATAAGCATTCCGCTTTGACAAGCGTATGAAAGCGCGTGGGAGCAGGTCGGTCAACACCTCTTCCTTGAGCCGTTTGCGCTCGCGGCCGCCGGGCTTTTTGCCGGTTTTTTCGGCAATTTTCTGCAAACGTGCAGCTAATTCGTCGTTAATTACCGATGATGGCAGAAGTTTGTCATCGGCGCCGACGGTCAGCAGGACGAATTCTCCGGTCCGATGCGTCAACGCATCCTCGTTGCGGCCGAATGGGGAGATGAAACCGCGCGTGGCCAGTTCGATCGGGCCGCAGGGGCGCAGCCGCTTGTCGGCAAGGTTCTCATCGAGCGACTTGAGCGATTTGGCGACGGCGGGAGAAAAGCGGAACAGGGTCAGATTGCGAAACCACATGAAGACAATTCCAAAATTCAAAAAAGAAATCCGTCATCCCAGGCGAAAGCTGGGATCCAGCTCTTATGCGCGTCTTGTAATGCGAAAAGCTGGATTCCGGCTTCCGCCGGAATGACGAGCGAGTTAGTCGCGCTGATCTAGGTTGTTTCGACGCCGTCGCCGAGCAGCCAATCCGTTGTGCTCGGCGGCGGGGTCGGCGAGCGAGCGCCGAGTGAAGCGAAGTCGAACAGCTCACGGTCGGCCAATTGCGATGGCGCGATCGAGGTCATCGAACGGAACACGTTCTCGATCCGCCCAGGCGTCTTGCGTTCCCACTCGTGCAGCATCGCCTTGATCGCCTTGCGCTGCAGCGTCTCCTGCGAGCCGCAGAGATTGCACGGCATGATCGGGAACGCCTTCTGCCCGGCGTACTCGGCGATATCGCTCTCCTTGCAATAAGCCAGCGGACGGATCAGCACATGCTTGCCGTCGTCCGAGAGCAGTTTCGGCGGCATTGCCTTCAAGCGCGAGTGATAAAACATGTTGAGGAACAGCGTCTCGACCATGTCGTCGCGATGATGCCCGAGCGCGATCTTGGTGAAGCCGGCGCGCTCGGCATGCGTGTACAACGCGCCGCGGCGCAGGCGCGAGCACAGGCCGCACATGGTCTTGCCTTCGGGAATCACGCGCTGGACGACGCTGTAGGTGTCCTGCTCGAGAATCTCGAACGGCTGGCCGATGCCGCGCAGATAGTTCGGCAGGACCGTCGGATCGTAACCTGGCTGTTTCTGGTCGAGATGCACGGCGACGAGTTCGAAGCGCACCGGCGCCTTGGCCTGCAGCTGACGCAGCACGTCGAGCAGGGTGTAGGAATCCTTGCCGCCGGACAGGCAGACCATGACGCGATCGCCGTCCTCGATCATGTTGTAGTCGGCGATCGCCTGGCCGACTTGGCGGCGCAGGCGTTTGGCCAGCTTGTTGGCGTCGATGCGCTGAGCGGGCAGCGCGAGGGTAAGGGCGGTCATGGATTCACAGAAATCGGAAAACGGGAACATCTACCTTGCTGTCATTCCGGCGAAAGCCGGAATCCAGCGACTCTCGCATCCCGGATGAACAAAGACACTGGATTCCGGCTTTCGCCGGAACGTCGAGCAAGAGAAAGTGCCGCTATTGTACGGCCAATGGCAATTTCTAACCGCTATAGCGCTGCTGCAAAAGCGCGAAGATCGCACGCAAGCCCAGCGCTTCGCCGCCCGCCGGCCGGCCCGGTTTGTCCGCGTCGTTCCAGGCGTAGGTGTCGAGGTGCAGCCATGGAATGGTCTGCGGCACGAAGCGTTCGAGGTACAGCGCCGCCGTGATTGCGCCGGCGTGCTTGGAGCCGCCGGAGTTGGCCATATCGGCCACGCGCGACTCGAGCATCGCGCGGTACGGCGCCCACAGCGGCATATGCCACACCGGGTCTTGCTCGCGGCGGCCGGCGGCGACCGCGGCCTGCGCCAAGTCTTCGCGGTTGCCGAACAGTGCCGGCAAATCGGGGCCGAGCGCGACGCGCGCGGCGCCGGTCAGCGTGGCGAAATCGACGATCAAATCCGGTTTCGATTCGCTCGCGTAGGCCAGCGCGTCGCAGAGCACGAGGCGGCCTTCGGCGTCGGTGTTGTCGATCTCAACGGTGATGCCCGCGCGCGTGCGGATCACTTCGCCGGGGCGATACGCGTTGCCGGCGACCGCGTTCTCGACCGCGGGGATCAGCAAGGTCAGGCGCACCGGCAATTTCGCGCGCAGGATCAGATCGGCCAGCGCGATCGCGTGCGCGGCGCCGCCCATGTCCTTCTTCATCCAGCGCATGCCGTCGGCCGATTTGAGATCGAGACCGCCGGTGTCGAAACATACGCCTTTGCCGACGACGACGATGTGCGGATGCTTCGCCTCGCCCGCCGTCAATTCGGCCAGCCGCGGCGCGCGATGGCTGGCGCGGCCGACGGCGTGGATCGTCGGGAAGTTGTGTTCGAGCAAATCCTCGCCGACCCACTCGCGAAATTCGGCGCGGTGCGCCGCGGCGAGCGATTTCGCTTCGGCGGCGAGCTCGGCCGGCCCCATGTCTTCGGTCGGGGTGTTGACCAGATCACGCACGTGTCCTGACGCTTTGACGCGGGCCTCGACCGCGCGCAGCACGGTCGCGTCGACCGCGAGTTTGGCCGGCGCGCGCGGCGCCTTGCGATAGCGCGTGAACTGGTAGGCGCCGAGCCCCCAGCCGAGCGCCGCGCGTTCCGCATCGAGCGCGATGCCGCTGTCGTCGAGCCGATAGCTGCCCTCCGGCAGGCGCAGCGGCAGGCCGGCGAGCGCGTAGAGATCGTCCGCCGCGGCGACGCCGGCCAGCACGCGCTTGGCCTTGCCCTGCGCATCGGGCAGCAGGCAGAACGTGCCGGGGGCGGCGTCGAAGCCGCTCGCCGCGATCCAATTGGCCGCGCTCTTGCCGAGCTTGCCGGCGACGGCGCGCAGCGTGGCTTTGCTGACCGCGGTCAGCGGAATCGCCTGCGCGGCGCGGCGCGTTTCGATCAGAGCGGACATGGCTTGAGAACTCGCGGGGAAAGGCGACAAGAGTACATCCTCGCGCGCCCGCGCACGACCGCAGCGCCCAGCGTCCATCTTCCCGCGGCGAACCGCGCTAAACTAGCGAGGTCTCGCGCAAGGATGTTGTTCGTGCCGCTCGACCCTTCCGAAATCACCCGTCAGCTCGTCGAATTGCGCGTCGAACACCGCGACCTCGATGCCGCGATCGCCGCGCTGGCCGCCAGCCCGCACGGCGACGAATTGCGCCTGAAGCGCATGAAGGTGCGCAAGCTGCGCTTGAAGGACATGATCGCGTATCTGGAATCGAAGCTGATTCCCGATCTGGATGC
>DAIMZS010000004.1:32211-48329 GCA_036733825.1 Rudaea sp. | reverse complement strand
TTCGCATCGCGCACGATGCTTTCGAGGTCGGCGTGGAATTCGAGCTTGCCTTCGGCGTCGGTCCAGATCACCTTGCGTTCGCGCAGTTTCTGGATGAAGCCGCGGAACAGCGCCTTGTCGAAAAATTCCGGCGCGTTGAGTTCGTGCAGCAGCGACAGGCGCTGCGCGGTCAGGGTGCAGAGGTTTTCGAGCTCGACCGAGGTGAGCGTGTTCGGCCCGTTGCGCACGAGCGCGGCGATCGCGATGTAATAGCGCTCGATCGTCTGCAGCAGCGACTGCGCGATGACGCGCAATTGGAACGCGCCGTCGCTCTGGCCCGGTTCGCGCTGCACGGATTCCCTTTGCTCGTCCATCTTGAGCAGACCGCGGGCGACGAAGAAGTCGATGGTCTGCTGCACGCGCGAATTGAATTCGTCCTCGCTCCACGGCAGGAACAGTTCGGCCTGCACGAACGGATAGACGAGGCGGCCCAGGCGCAGGATCTGCTCGCGCTTCATGCCGCGGTTGTTGAGGAAGCAGCAGGCGATCCACGCCGCGGTCGCGACGACGTGCAGCACGTTGTTGCGGAAATACGAAAGCAGCACCGCGGCTTTGCCCTCGCTCGCGAGCACGTCGCCGAGCGGGTGCTTGATGCGCGCGATCGCCTGCATCTTCTCGCCGTAGGCGATGATGTCCGCCGCGCTCAGCTGGGTGATCGTGAGCTGATCGGAATACGGCAGCGCGGTGATCAGCTCGCGGGTCAGGTCGATCTGCGCGAGCAAGTCGGATTCGGCCATCGCGTGCTTTGGCGTCGACAGCAGCACGAGCGCGAGCAGGTTGATCGGATTGACGTCGACCGCGCGGTTGATGTTGACGACGATGCGCTCGGCCAGCGCGTCGACGGCGGGTTTGAGCCAGGCCGGTTTCGCGTCCGGATCGACGGTCGCTTCGCGCCAGTTCGCATCGACGCCGTCGAGCAAGGGCGTGAGGAAGATCGGCTCGCCGAAATTCACCGCGACCTGGCCGTAATTTTCGCGCAGCTTGCCGAGCGCGCGCAGCAATTGGAACCAGGATTCCTTTTCCTTCGGCTTGCCCGACAGCTCGCCGATGTAGGAATCGCCTTCCATGATGCGCTCGTAGCCGATATAGACCGGCTGGAACACGACCGGCCGCTGCGATTCGCGCAGGAAGCTGCGCAGCGTCATCGACAGCAATCCGCCGCGCGGCGCGAGCGTGCGCCCGGTGCGCGAGCGGCCGCCTTCGACGAAGTATTCGATCGATACCCCGCGCGCGAACAGCTGGCTCATGTATTCGCGGAACACGGTCGAATACAGCGGATCGTTGAAGCTGCGGCGCATGAAGAACGCGCCGCCGCGGCGCAGGAACGGGCCGAGGATCGGCAGATTGAGGTTCACCCCCGCGGCGATATGCGGCACGGCCACGCCGTTGCGGTAGAGCAGATACGACAGCAGCACGTAATCGATGTGGCTGCGGTGGCAGGGCACGAAGATCACTTCGTGGCCCGGCGCGATCGCGCGCATCTTCTCGAAGTGATGCATGCGCACGCCGGAATAGATTTTGTCCCACAGCCCGGTCAGCAGCGAGGAGGCCGAACGCACGAACGGATGCGACTGGTCGGCGGCGATCTCCCAGGCCATCGCGCGCGCCTTGTCGGCGGCGGCGTCTTTGTGGACGTTTTCCTTGCTCGCCGCGGCGGCGATCGCGGCCTGCACGGGCGCGGCGTTGATCACCGCGTCGATCAGCGTGCGCCGGTGCGACAGGTCCGGGCCGATGACGACTGCGCGCTGGCGCTGGAAGTGCACGCGCAGCACGCGCGACACCTTGCGCAGAGTGTTCGGCGCGTCGCGCTCGCTCGCCAGCACCTGGCGCAGCGACACGGGCGTGGCGAAATGCACGATCGTGTTGCGGCCGTTGAGCAGCAGCGCGAGCAGGCGGCGGAAGCGGCCGACCACGCCCCAGTTTTCCGAGAACAGCACACGGAACCAGCCCGATTCGCGGTCGGGGGCGCGGCCGACGAAGATCGATACCGGCACGAGCTGCACGTCGAGATCGGCATGCACGCGCACCGCCTCGAGCAGCTGCGCGAGCGTCTGCGAATGCGTTTTCGAGCGCGGCTTCTGGAACCACCAGCCGTCGCGCCGCGACAAGGCGAACATCGCGCGCTGCTTGGTCAGGCCGGCGAAATCGAACGGGCGCAGCGGCTCGGGCAGGCCGGCTTCACGGCAGGCCTGTTCGAGAATCAGGGTATCGGACAGACCGTAGCGCTCGATCACGTAGCAGACCGGCACGTCCGTGGCGAGGCCGGCGCGCGGATCGGCCGGATCGCGCTGGACCTTCACCCACGGCTCGACGAGCGCCCCGAGCGCACGCAGCCACCAAGGCGCCTGCGGCTTGGCCGCGGTCTGCGCAAACGAAGCCGATGAGTCGTTCATGTCGGGAATTGTACGCAAGCGTATGCGAAACGGCTGTTATCCGTACTGCGCCGCAGGAGCGGCGCGAACGGCGCAGCCGGCCGCTTAGCGGCGAAGGGCAAGGATGCCCGAAGTCAACGACGACGGCGCCCGCAGGCGCCGTCGCTGCACTGCGCAATGGCGAATTACTTCGACTGCGCGGCGTCGGGCTTGGCCGGCGCCGGCGGATTCGCCGCGGCCGCAGCCTCGGCGGCCTGTTCCTTCTGCCACTTTTCGACGGCCTGCTTGCCGTACCACTTGCCGTCGATCTTGACCAATTCGCTTTCGGTGGTGAACGGCTGGTCGAACGCGGTGTAAGTGACCTTGACCTTGGCCGTGTCGCCGGTGGTGCTGACCGTTTCGGCCTTGACCGAATCCAGCCACTGGTCGATCTTCAGGCCATAGGCGCCGGCGACCTGCTTGGCGCCCGCGAGCGCGATGCCGGCCTTGACCATGCCCTGGTCGTAATTCAGCGCGCGCACCTCGTCGAGCGATTTGAGGTTGAGATCGCGCGCGGTCTTGCTCACCGCGGCGATCGCGGCCTTGGCCAGCGCCGGATCGGTGAACTTCACGCCCTGCGCCCACTTCGCCGCGGCGTCGACGAGCGCGGAGGACTGCTTCTTCTGCTCGTCGGTCAGGTCCTGGTTCTGCTGGATCGCGCTCTGCAGGAAGCCCTGGCCCATCGCGATCATCATCGGAATCTGCGCGGCCTGCGCGTCGAGCTTCTTCAGCTGCGGCTCGGCTTCGGCGAAAAGCTTGTCTTCCGCGCCGGGCGCGGTGAACTTGGCCATCTGATCGGCGAACTTCTTGCGGTCTTCGTCGGTGATCGGGTCTTCGTTCAACTTGTTCGCCCAGTCGCTCTTGATCTTGGCGACCTCGGTCGGCGGCAGCGCGGCAAGGAAGAAGGCGTTGACATCGTTGCCGCGCAGCGCGCGCACGGAGGCGAGCACGGCGGCGTCGGGCGTCACGGTCGGCGCGGCGGCCGGTGCGGGCGCAGGCGCGGCGGTCGTGGCGGTTTCTTCCTTCTTGCCGCAGGCCGCGACGGCGGCGGCCAGCGCAATCAGCAACGCAGTGCGTTTGAATAAGGTGGACATGACGCTCCCCAAGAAATATGGATGGAAAAGTGCGGCGACTGTAGTGAGGCGCAGATCGCTTGGCAAGGCAAGAGTATAGCCGGCAAGCGGATGCGGCCGCCTTCGAATTATTTCGAACGCACTCGCGCGAAAACCAAAAAAAAGGACGACTCGAAGTCGTCCGGCAGAGTGCTGGCCGTTCGCCAGCGGGAACCATTTCTTGTTGTTTGCGGTGTTCCTTACGGCAATCGGGGCGTTATGTAAGACTCGTTGTTTGGTAATCGCCGTATTCAGTGAGCGCCATGAAACGCTCGGGCCAGAATATACTTAAGTCACATTGCTGATGCAATACCTTAGATTACTTGATCTAAGCCATTGAATTTATTGCCTGTTCACTTGTCGAAATGCGGCACGCAATATGCATTGCGCCTCAATCGGCGAGCAAACTCGCCAATCGGGCGATATGCGAGGACGCCAATTCCTTTTTTGCTTCGGCGTCGGCCGCCTCGTCGAGCCCGTCGCGATGCAGGTCCTCGGGCGGCAATTCGGCGAGAAAACGGCTCGGCTCGTTGCGCACGATTTCGCCGTAGCGGCGTGACCGCGCGGCATACGACAGGCACAGGCTTTCGCGCGCGCGCGTGATGCCGACATACATCAGGCGCCGCTCTTCCTCGGTGCGGCCTTCGTCGATACCGGCCTCGTGCGGCAACTTGCCTTCCTCGACGCCGACGATGTTGACGAAGCGGAACTCCAGCCCCTTCGCCGAATGCAGAGTCATCAAACGCACCGCATTGCCGGCATCCTCGCGATCGGCATAGGTCAGGAGCGCAAGCTGCGCGGCGAGATCGCCGACCCGCGCCTCCCCTTTCTGCATCGCGCGGAACCAATCGGCCAGTTCGCGCAGGTTCTCGATGCGGCGCCTGCGCACCGCCTCGTCGCGGCTGTCGGCCTCGAGATGTTCGATATAGCGGATGCTGCGGATCACTTCGTCGACGAGATCGGCTGCCGCCATCGAGCGCGAGGCCGACTCCAGCTCGTGCATCAGCGCGGCGAAACCCGCGAGCGCCGACGCCGAGCGCGCGGCGAGCTGCTTGAGCACGCTATCGCTGTTCGCCGCACGCAGCATCGAGGAGTGCCGCGCCTGCGCGAGTTCGCCGAGTTTTTCCAGCGTCGTCGCCCCGATGTCGCGGCGCGGAATGTTGGCGATGCGCACGAACGCCGCGTCGTCTTCCGGATTGACGATCAGGCGCAGGTAGGCGATCACGTCCTTCACTTCGGCGCGGTCGAGGAATGCCGTGCCGCCGGTCAGGTGATACGGCACCTGCGCCAGGCGCAGCGCTTTTTCCAACGCGCGCGACTGATGATTGCCGCGATAGAGGATCGCGAATTCGCCCCACGGCGCCTTGTACTTCTGCGCGAGATGCGCGATGCCCGCGGCGACGCGTTCGGCTTCGTGCTCGTCGTCGCGGCATTCGAGCACGCGGATCGGCGCGCCTTCGGCGTGCTCACTCCAGAGATTCTTCTCATGCACATGCGGGTTGTGCCGGATCAGCGCGTTCGCCGCGCGCAGGATGCGCTTGGTGCAGCGGTAGTTCTGTTCGAGCTTGATGACCCTGAGTTTCGGATAGTCGCGGCCGAGCTGGTCGAGGTTCTCCGCGTTCGCGCCGCGCCAGCCGTAGATCGACTGGTCGTCGTCTCCCACCGCGGTCAGCGCGCCGCGCTCGCCGGCAAGCTGGCGCAGCAGGCGGTACTGCGCGGTGTTCGTGTCCTGATATTCGTCGACGAGCAGATAGCGGATGCGCTCCTGCCAGGCCGCACGCGCTTCCTCGTCGCTGTCGAGCAAATCCAGCGGCAGACGGATCAGATCGTCGAAATCGACCGCGTTGAACGAAGCGAGCCGGCGCTGATAGTTCGCGTACAGCGTCGCCGCCTCGTGTTCGCGCGGGCTGCGCGCGCGCTCGAGCGCGGCGTCGGGCGTGAGGCCTTCGTTCTTCGCCGCGGAGACGAGATTGCGCAGCGCGAACAACTGGTCCGGTTTGATCGAGGCCGGCAGCAGCTCCTTGACGATCGCGCCGGCGTCGTCGGCGTCGAGCACCGAGAAGCCGCGCTTCAGGCCGAGCTTGGCGTGTTCGATCTGCAAAAACTTCAGACCGAGCGCATGAAAAGTGCAGATCGTGATCTGCTCGGCGGCTTCACCTTTGATCAATTTGCCGGCGCGCTCGCGCATCTCGCGCGCAGCCTTGTTGGTAAACGTGATCGCCGCGATCTTCGCCGGCGCCACATTCCGGCGCGCGACCAGATACGCGATCTTCTCGGTGATCACGCGTGTCTTGCCCGAACCCGCGCCCGCGAGCACGAGCAGCGGCCCGTCGCAATATTCGATCGCGGCGCGTTGTTGGGGATTGAGGCTCATTGGGGCACATTGTGCCCGGATGTTCTTTCAAGCGGCAGCTTGACAGACGGCCTGCAGGACTTCCGCGCAGTCGCGCTCGATCTTCAGCGCGAACAGGTCGTCGGCGCGCGTGCGTCCGCGGTTGATCGCCGCGACCGGCTTGCCCGCGCGCGCCGCTTCGCGCGCGAAACGAAAACCCGAATAGACCATCAGCGACGAACCGACGACGAGCATCGCGTCGGCCGCCGCGAGATGCGCGTAAGCCTTCTCGACGCGCGCACGCGGCACGTTCTCGCCGAAGAACACGACGTCGGGCTTGAGCATGCCGCCACAGGCGGCGCAGGCCGGTACGTCGAACGCTGCGAAGTCCAGGCCGTCGAGATCGGCGTCGCCGTCGGGCGCGGCGAGCGCATCCAGATCGCTCCAGGCGGGATTGCGCGTCTCGAGTTCGCACTGAAACGCGGCGCGCGCGATGCGCCGCTCGCACTGCAGGCAACGCACCTCGTCGAGGCGGCCGTGCAGGTCGATCACCTCGCGACTGCCGGCGGCCTGATGCAGGCCGTCGACGTTCTGGGTGACCAGCGCTTCGACTCGTCCCTCGTTTTCGAGGCGGGCTAGCGCGTCATGGGCGGCGTTCGGCCGAGCGTCGCCGAAGCGTCGCCAGCCGATCAGGCTGCGCGCCCAGTAGCGGGCGCGCGTTGCCGCGTCGCCGACGAACGCCGAGTACGTCACCGGCGGCCGCCGCTTCCAACCGCCGTCGAGATCGCGGTAGTCGGGAATGCCCGACGCCGTGCTGATGCCGGCGCCGGTCAGCACGAACAAGCGCCGGTGCGCGGCGAGGAAATCCGCCAATGGCGCGGACGAGCCGAAGTTTTCCGTGGTGCCGTCGAACATGAATTTCTCGCCTGAACCGCCGCGGAGACATGATCTCCCCGGAAGCTCCAAAATGGGTCTTTTCCGCCCGGGCGCAAGCGGCCGCCGCCCGGTTCCTCATGTTTCGGCGCGAACGGTTCTTCTCGCCGCCGTCTCGGATTAGGATGCAGGCTGCTTCTTCGGAGCCATCATGGCAAAACTCTACTTTTATTATTCGGCGATGAACGCCGGCAAGACCACCACCTTGCTGCAGAGCGCGCACAACTATCACGAGCGCGGCATGCGCACGCTGATCTTCACGCCCAAGCTCGACGACCGTTACGGCCTGGGCGTGGTCGCCTCGCGCATCGGACTGAAGGCCGAGGGCCGCATTTTCCTCCGCGACGACGATCTCGTGCGTCTGGCGCAGGACGATATCGCCGCGCACGGGCCGCTGCATTGCGTGCTCGTCGACGAAGCGCAGTTCCTGAGCAAGGCGCAGGTCTGGCAGCTCACCGAAATCGTCGACCGGCTGAAGATTCCCGTATTGACCTACGGCTTGCGCACGGATTTCCGCGGTGAACTGTTCGAGGGCAGCCAATATCTTTTGGCCTGGGCCGACAACCTGGTCGAGATCAAGACGATCTGCCATACCGGCAAGAAGGCGACGATGGTCGTGCGCGTCGACGAGCACGGACGCGCGGTCAGCGACGGGCCGCAGGTCGAAATCGGCGGCAACGACCGCTATGTTTCGGTCAGCCGCGGCGAATTCAAAAAAATCATGGCCGGACAGGGGCGCATCGAAAGCAAGCAGGGGTCGCTGCTCTGAGCCGGGCGGCGGGACGGGGACGGAGCTTGGGGATTTTTGCCAAGTCCGCGGCCTGGCGCGCGGATTTTAGAGGGGCTTAAGACGATGCAGCGGAAACTCTCCGACGACGAAACGGAAAAGAGAACCGGCTTGCGCATCCTGCTCATCGAGGACCAGCGCGATATCGCGGCGAACATCTGGGATTTCCTGGAGCTGCGCGGTTTCGTCATGGACCACGCCGCCGACGGCGCGAACGGACTGCGCATGTCGCTGGAAGGCGGCTACGACGTGATCATCCTCGACCTGGGCCTGCCCAAGCTCGACGGCATCGATCTGTGCCGAACGCTGCGCCGGGCCGGCCACGACACGCCGGTGCTGATGCTGACCGCGCGCGACACGCTGCAGGACAAGCTCACCGGCTTCGCCGAAGGCGCCGACGACTACGTGGTGAAGCCGTTCGCGATGAAGGAGCTCGAAGCGCGCATCCGCGCGCTGTACCGGCGCGGCCGCCTGCAGCACGGCGATCTGCTCCGCGTCGCCGATCTCGTGCTCGACCCGGTCAAGTTCACCGTCGAGCGCGCCGGCCAGATCCTGACGCTCACACGCGCGGGTTTCGCGTTGCTCGAAACGCTGATGCGCAAGTCGCCGAACCTGGTCCGCCACAACGACCTCGCCCACGCGCTCTGGGGCGACGGCGCCGGCGATATCGCCACGCTGCACACGCATCTGTCGGTGCTGCGCGCGACGATCGACCGGCCGTTCAAGGCGCATCTGCTGCACACCGTGCATGGCTTCGGCTACCGCATCGCCGAGCAGGTTGACGCCTAAACCTGTGAATTTGCTTTTGCCTACGCAAACCCGCAGCCTATCGGCATGCCCTTCAAGCTCAGCCTGCGCACGCGCGTCGCGCTCATGTTCGCCATTCTCGGCTTCGTGGTCAGCACCTGCGTCGCGCTGATCTCGCAGCACTTCTCCACCAATTACGTCGGCCGCGTCATTCACGAAATGCTGCTGGTCGAGGGCGAATATCTCGTCGATCGCTACGTCGAGTTCGGCGCGCTGCCGCACACGCATTCGGCGCATTTCCGCATTTTTCTCAGCGGCGACAGCGAGCACGCGCCGTCGGCCGAAATGGAACGCCTTGCTCCCGGCGGGCCTTACGAGATCAACGGCGACGGCTCGCAGCGCTACGTGACCGTACACACCACCGGCGACGGCAAGCGTCTTTACGTCGTGCTCGACAAAGGCCCGGAATGGCTGCGCGCACGCCGCTGGACGCGCGATCTGGTCGCGCTCGTGGTCGTCGGCACGCTGCTCTCGGCCTGGCTCGGCTGGTTCTGGGCCGGCCGCGCAATCACGCCGGTGCGCCGGCTTGCCCAGCGTGTCGAACAACTCGAACCCTCGCGCCGCGGCGCCGAACAGCTCGCTTCCGGTTTCGCCGACGATGAAGTCGGCGCGCTCGCGCGCGCGTTCGACAACTATCAGGAACGGCTTTACGGCTACGTGCGCCGCGAACGCACGTTCACCGCCGACGCGAGCCACGAGCTGCGCACGCCGCTCGCGGTGATCCGCGGCGCGATCGAGGTGCTGCTCGATTCCGGACAGTGCAGCGCGGCGATCGTCACCCGGCTCAAGCGCATGCAGCGCGGCGCCGACGAAATGCGCGACCTGCTCGACGCCTTGCTCGTCCTCGCGCGCAGCGACGAGGCCGAAGCGAGCGAAGGCCGCACGCCCGACCTCGACGAGCTGGTCCGCAGCCTGCTCGCCGAACGCAAGGACGCCTTGCATGAAAAGCGCTTGCAGCTGGCGCACAATGGTGCGGCCGACATCGCGATCGCCGCGCCGCAAAAAGTGCTGCGCGTGATCCTCGGCAATCTGCTGCGCGCGGTGACGCAGTTCGCCGACGGCGGCGTGCTGCGCGTCGAGGTGACGAAGGATGCGGTCGGCATCGCTCATGAAGGCCCGTCCGCAGCCGCCGAAACCGCTTCGCTCGACGTGCGCGAACAGGCGCTTGGCCTCGGCATGATCCGCCGCGTCTGCGAGCGCTGGGGTTGGCGGCTCGAAGAAAACGTCGCGGCGAACGGCGATCACGCTTTCGTGCTGCGGTTCGAACGTGTCGAGACGCGAATGGACACCTAACCGAAATGCTCAATCAGCAATTCGATGAAGGCTCGAATCTTTCGTGCCGGATTGTTTCCGGCCGGTCTCAATACGTACATGCCTGCCTCTGGCAACGGATAGCGTTTTAGCAACTGCACCAGAGCGCCGGAGGCAATGTGTTCGTTCGTTAGAAAGTCGGGCAACGCCGCGATTCCCAGCCCGGCGATGGCCGCCGACAACAATGCCAGACCGCTGTCCGCCTTGAAGCGGCCTTGCGGATGAATGGCTAGCACCTTGTCGCCGTCGGCAAAGCGCCAGCTTTCGGTGCCCTGCATCAGCATTTGGTGCGCCAGCAGCTCTCTGGGAGTTTCCGGCGCACCGAATTGGCGGACGTACGCCGGACTTGCCACGATTTTGCCGCGCAGCGGAGCGAAGCGGCGGGCGATCAGATTGGAATCGCTGAGATAGCCCACGCGAATGGCGCAGTCGAACCCTTCCGCAACGATATCGACAAATCGGTCGCTGTAGCACGTATGGACGTGCAGCCGCGGATGCTGGCGCGCGAATTTGGCTAGGACGGGCGCCAATTGGACGGGGCCGAAGGACAGCGGCGCCGCAATCCGCAGCAATCCGCGCAGATCGCCTGCCGGCAGAATCGTCTCCCGCGCGCTGTCGATCTCGGCGCAAACGCGGATCGCGTGCTCGCGAAACGTGGTCCCCGCCTCGGTCAGGGCCGAACCGCGGGTGGTCCGTACCAGAAGCTGCACGCCGAGGTCTTCTTCGAGCCGCAGCAGGCGCCGACTGACGATGGACTTGGCGATCCCCAGTCGCCGCGCCGCAGTAGATACCCCGCCGGCATCTGCGACTTCGACGAAAGTCTGAAGGTCTTCAAGTTCCACCGTTGGCGTTCCTTTTCGAGCGACACAGAGTCTCTCGATGTGGGTCTAGCGTACTTTAGCCGGGAACTCCAAGCTACGTCCCGATCACTTCCGCGGCATCTCTTCAGCGAGGGCAGGAGAGGTACCGCCGCCAACAGCGAGGACATCACGATGAGCAAAACCGGCCTTAAAGCACTTCTTACTCCTGAAGAGAGCGTGCTGCTCCTGATCGATCACCAGCCGTTCCAGTTCTCGAACCTTCACAGCCATGAACCGACCATGGTGGTAAACAACGTGATCGGGCTGGCCAAGACCGCGAAGGTGTTCGGTGTCCCCACCATCCTCACCACGGTGACCGAAGAGCGCGGCGGCTTTCTCATAAAAGGGCTGCAGGACGTGTTCCCCGAACAGAAGCCGATCAACCGCACCTTCATCAACACCTGGGAAGACGAACGCGTCGTCGGTGCCGTCAAGAAGACCGGGCGCAAGAAGCTCGTCATCGCTGCCTTGTGGACCGAGATCTGCCTTGCGATGCCGGCAATTCAAGCCATGGGCGAAGGATACGAGGTGTACGTTGTCACGGACGCTTCGGGCGGCGTGTCGGTGGAGGCACATGACATGGCCATCCGCCGCCTGGTGCAGGCGGGCATCGTGCCGATGACCTGGATGGCGGTGCAGGCCGAATGGCAACGGGATTGGGCGAGGGAAGCGACCGTCCCGGGCCTTGCCGAGGTTCTCACGCTGCACGGCGGAGGCAGCGGTGTCGCCTTCGGATGGGAAATGCAACTCCTCAAAACGTCATGAGCGCTTGATCAGGGGCAGGATTTGAAGACGAGCAAACGCTTCGGAAAGTGAGGCGGGATCGCTTGAGCGTCACTCGCTCGCATGCGGTCTGACGATGCGGATCGGGCGTGTCCCGATCTTCGATCCAGTGCCCTCGTCAATCGCCACGGGTTTGATTTCCGTTCCCTTCTCCGCGTCGAAAAAGCGGACCAGCTTGCCGCCCCCGCGATGCCGGCGCCCCCAAGCGCCGATCATGAACAACACGGGCAGAAAATCTCGGCCCGCCGCAGTCAGCACATACTCCTCGCGCGGCGGGCGGCTCGAGTAGCGCCGCTTCTTCAGCAGCCCCTCCCCGGTCAACGTCGCCAGCCGCCGCGTCAAGATGGTCGGTGCGATGCCCAAGCTCTTGCGGAACTCGTCGAAACGGGTAAGCCCGGCGTGCGCGTCGCGCAGGATCAGCATGCTCCAGGCGTCGCCGAGGACGGCGATGCTCCGGGCGATCGGGCACGAATTGTCGATATCTTCTTTGTTCATATCATTTCGATAGTGACATTTACTGAAATGTGGAGTACAGTAACTATCGAAACGATAGTAACGGCCCTCTTCCGGCCGATCAACCTCAGGAGATCGAAAATGAACAAGCTGGATCGGGGTGTCGCCCTGGTTACCGGAGCCTCATCCGGCATCGGCCGGATCACGGCTCTGGCCCTGGCGCAAGCCGGCTATCGCGTCTTCGGCACCAGCCGAAAGGCGCTGAACTCGCCCGGCGACGGCGTCACGATGCTGGCCTGCGACGTGACCGACGATACGTCGGTTCAGAACATGGTCGCGGCACTGCTGAAGCAGGCAGGCCGGATCGACCTCGTGGTCAACAACGCCGGCATCGGTCTTCTTGGCGGCGCGGAGGAGTCCTCCATCGCGCAATCCCAGCGCCTGTTCGACGTCAACGTCTTCGGGGTGGCGCGAGTGATCAACGCCGTGCTGCCGGTCATGCGCAAACAGAGGAGCGGCCGGATCATCAACATGAGCTCCGTCCTTGGCCTGATCCCGTCGCCGTTCAATGCCTTCTACGCCTCCACCAAACACGCCATAGAAGGCTATACGGAATCGCTTGATCACGAAGTGCGTGCGTTCGGGATCCGCGCCTTGCTCGTCGAGCCTGGCCTCACGCGCACTTCGTTCGAAGAAAACCTGACGCGCGCCGACCAGCCACTGTCCGACTATGCCGACGAAAGGACGCGCAGCGAGACCAGGATGCGCAAATGGGTCGAAGCGGGCGATCCGCCACAGGTCGTCGCCGACGCTGTGCTCAGGGCCGCGACAGACCGAAAGCCGAAGCTGCGCTATTCGGCGGGAAAGCAGTCCCGGCAAGTCCGCTCTCTTCGTCGTTTCATGCCGGAGCGACTGGTCGACAGCATCTTGCGCAAGTTCAACGAACTTCCCGCCTAGGCCGAAAATGTTTTTCTCTACTTCGCCGCCGGCAACGCCATGATGGCCGGCTGTATCAGGTAGAACGCAATGGCGATCAAGATCAGATAGGCGAGCAGGACGAACGTCCAGCCCATGTTGTGGCGGATCACGTCGCCTTCCTTGCGCACGAAGCGGCTGGTCGACACGCCCACGCTCGCGGTCTGCGGCGCGACCGGTTTGCCGATTTCCGCGCCGACCGAGTTCAACGTCGGCAGCAGCAGCGCCGGCATGCCGAGCTGCGCGCCGACCAGCGCCTGGAATTTGCCGAACATCGCGTTGGTCGAGGTGTTCGAGCCCGACAGCGCGACGCCGATGAAGCCGAGGATCGGCGCAACGATGATGAACGCGGTGCCGAGCGAGGTGAATCCCCGCGCGAGCGAGGCGGCCATGCCGGAGAAGTTGAACACGTAGGCGAGGCCGAAGATGAATACGCCGACGAGCAGCGCGCCCCACATCTGCGTGAAGGTCTTGCGGAATACTTCGCCGAGCAGCTTGCCGCTCAGCTTGCCGATCGAACCGAGCCACGCGGCAACGAGGATCCACGACGCGAGAATCGCCGTGCCGCCGATCCACGGCGCGAAATTGAACACCGCGGTGACGTCCGGTTTTGCCGGCGTGCAGGTTGCCGACTGCTCTACGCAGCCGACGACCTTGGTCGCGAACCAGCTGATCTTCGGCAGCGGCGACCACGGTCCGGTCCACAGCGCGACGACGACGAGCAGAATCACGAACGGCATCCACGCCTGCAGAATTTCCGCGCGGCTCAGGCCATGATCGCGATTGCCGCGCGCGAGCGCCGCCGCATCGAGCGGCACGCCGCCATAGCCGAGCACGGTCTTCGGCTGCCAGACCTTGAGCAGGGCGAGCAGCGCGGCGAAACAGACGATCGAGCCCGTCACATCCGGCAGATACGGCCCCATGTACACCGCGACCGGATACTGACCGAGGATGTAGCCCAATGAACCGACGACCGCGAGCGGCCACGCGCTAAGCATGCCCTGCCGGCCCGAAACCAAATACAGCAGCACCCACGGCGGCAGCAGCGCGAGCACAGCCACGACCGTGCCGACCGAGCCCGACAGCGCGAGCAGCGGATAGCCCGTCACCGCGGCGAGCGAGATGATCGGCGCGCCGAGTGCACCGTACGAGACCGGTGCATTGTTCGCGATCGCCGCGACGCGAATCGCGTTGAGGTCGGAGATGCCGAGCGAAATCAGGATCGGCGCGACCACCGCCCACGGATAGCCGAAGCCGACCAGACCTTCGAGCAATGCGCCGAATGCCCAGGCGAACAGCATCGTCTGCACGCGCACGTCGAGGCTGCCTTGCGCGATCAGCCAGCGGCGGAAATTTTCGAACAATCCCGTGAGCGAGAGCGTGTTGAACAGAATCAAACCCCAGAAGGTGATCCAGTCCACCGCCCACACGCCGGTGGCGGAGCCGTTGAGGTAGGCCTGCGCGCCGGTGTCGAGCGGCATCTTCCACACCGCGACGGCGAGCGCGAAGGTGACGAGCGAGCCAAGCGCGGTCGCGATCCATGCCGGCGTGCGGAACACGGCGAGCAGAACGAGCAGAAAAACGACCGGAATCAGCGCAACCAGGCAAGTCAGGGTGAGATTGCCGAGCGGATCGAGCACCTGCGTGAACATGCGGCCTCCCTCGTGGGACGATGTCTGCAAAGTATACTTTTTCTGTTTTTGCTGCGTGGCCGCCGCGCACGGCCGCCCCGCCGTGGCGGATATACTCCTCTTGGCGAATCTTGTCACTACGACTTTCTACCAAGGCTGTCGCGGCTCACATTTCGGTTTAGCATGCCGGCATGTCCGCCAGCGCCACCCAGATGCCGTCTGCGCAATTCGATGCGCGACGCGCCGAACTTAGGCGCGCGCTCGCCGGCGTGCTGCCCGCGTCCTGCCTGCTGTGCGAGGCGGAGCAGACGGCGCCGTTCGAATGCGACGGCTTGTCGGCGTTCCGCCAGCTGCCGCTCGCCGTCGCGCTGCCGCAAACGCGGGCGCAAGTCCGCGACGTGCTGCGCGTCTGTCATGAATTGGAAATACCCGTCGTCGCGCGCGGCGCGGGCACCGGACTGTCGGGCGGCGCGATGCCGAGCGCCGACGGCCTCGTGCTGTCGCTGGCGAAGTTGAACCGCATCCTCGACATCGATCCGCTCGCCTGCACCGCGCGCGTCGAACCGGGCGTGCGCAATCTCGCCGTGTCCGAGGCGGCCGCGCCGTTCGGCCTTTACTACGCGCCCGATCCGTCCTCGCAGATCGCCTGCTCGATCGGCGGCAACGTCGCGGAAAATTCGGGCGGCGTGCACTGCCTCAAATACGGGCTCACCGTGCACAACGTGCTCGGCCTGCGCGGCTACACGATCGACGGCGAAGAAATCGTCCTCGGCGGCGCGGCGCTCGACACGCCCGGCCTCGATCTGCTCGCCCTCGCGATCGGCTCGGAAGGTTTGCTGATAGTCGTCACCGAAGTGACACTCAAACTGATTCCGAAGCCCAAAGTCGCGCAAGTCGTGATGGCTTCGTTCGACGATGTGATGAAGGCCGGCGATGCGGTCGCGGCGATCGTCGCGGCGGGCATCATTCCGGCCGGGCTCGAGATGATGGACCGCAAGGCGACGCAGGCCGTCGAGCCGTTTGTGCGCGCCGGCTACGACCTCGGCGCCGAAGCGATCCTGCTCGCGGAAAGCGACGGCACGGCCGAGGAAGTCGCCGAGGAGATCGCCGAGATCGAGCGCGTGCTCAAGGCCGCCGGTTCGACGCAATGCGTCGTCTCGCAGTCGGAAGCCGAGCGCCTGCGCTTCTGGTCGGGACGCAAAAACGCGTTTCCGGCCGCCGGCCGCATCTCGCCCGACTACTACTGCATGGACGGCACGATTCCGCGCAAGCATCTCGGCCGCATGCTGCGCGCGATCGAAGAGATGGAAAAGAAACACGCGCTGCGCTGCATGAACGTGTTCCACGCCGGCGACGGCAATCTGCATCCGCTGATCCTGTTCGACGCGCACCAGCCGGGCGAATGGGAACGCGCCGACGCGTTCGGCGCCGACATTCTCGAACTCTGCGTCGCGCTCGGCGGCACGATCACCGGCGAGCACGGCGTCGGCGTGGAGAAGATCGGCTCGATGTGCGTGCAGTTCACGCCCGCCGAACGCGACGCGTTCTTCGCCGTCAAGCGCGCCTTCGATCCGGCCGGCCTGCTCAATCCCGGCAAGGCAATCCCAACCCTGCATCGCTGCGCGGAATACGGCCGCATGCACGTGCACGGCGGCCAGCTGCCGTTCGCCGATCTGCCGCGCTT
>DAIMZS010000004.1:23984-32111 GCA_036733825.1 Rudaea sp. | reverse complement strand
TGCGCGAACGCATCGTCGCCGCGAACGCCGCGCGGACGCCGCTGCGGTTGCGCGGCGGCGGCAGCAAGGATTTCTGCGGCGAAGCCTTGGTCGGCGACGTGCTCGACGTACGTGAGCACCGTGGCATCGTTGCCTACGAGCCGTCCGAACTCGTGATCACCGCACGCTGCGGCACGCCGCTCGCCGACGTCGAAAATGCGCTCGCGCAGCACGGTCAATGCCTGCCGTTCGAGCCGCCCGCGTTCGGCGACGGCACGACGATCGGCGGCGCGATCGCCGCGGGTTTGTCCGGCCCGCGGCGTGCTTATGCCGGCGCCGCGCGCGACTTCGTCCTCGGCGCGCATCTCATGGACGCGCAAGGCGAACTGCTGCGTTTCGGCGGCCAGGTGATGAAGAACGTCGCCGGTTTCGACGTCTCGCGCCTGCTCTGCGGCTCGCTCGGCGTGCTCGGTCTGATCGCGCAGGTGTCGTTGAAAGTGCTGCCTCGGCCGCGCGAAGAAATCACCTTGCGCCTCGACGCCGCCGCAGCGGAAGCGCTCGCGATGTTTCATCGCTGGCGCGCGCAGCCGCTGCCGGTGACCGCGACGTGCTGGCACGCCGACGTGCTGACCGTGCGCTTATCGGGATCGTCGAGCGCCCTGCGCGCGGCGTGCTCGGCGTTGGGCGGTTCGGCGATGAATGAGGCGGACGCGCAAGCATGGTGGCTCGGCCTGCGCCACCAGACGCACGGTTTTTTCCGCGGCGAAGCCAAGCCGCTATGGCGCCTGTCGCTGCCTGCCACCGCGCCGATCGAAATTTCCGGCGGCGAGTTGATCGAATGGTCGGGCGCCCTGCGCTGGCTGCGCAGCGATGCGCCGGCGGACGAGATTCGCGCAGCGGCGGCGCAGCTCGGCGGCACCGCGATGCTCTGGCGCGGCGCGCGCACGGCGTCGATGTTTCATCCGCTGTCGCCGATCCAGCTCGAACTGCATCGGCGCCTCAAGCGCCAGTTCGATCCGCACGGCATCTTCAATCGCGGCCGTTTGAACGCGGAGTTCTGAACATGGAAGCGCATCTCGCCGAGGGAATCAAAAGCACACCCGACGGCATCGAGGCCGAATCCATCCTGCGCGCCTGCGTGCACTGCGGTTTCTGCAATGCGACGTGTCCGACCTATCAGCTTACCGGCGACGAACTCGACGGTCCGCGCGGGCGCATCTACCAGATCAAGCGCGTGCTCGAAGGCGAAGCGCCGGGCGCGTCGACGCAACTGCATCTCGACCGCTGCCTGACCTGCCGCAACTGCGAAACGACCTGCCCGTCGGGCGTGCGCTACGGGCGGCTGCTCGACATCGGCCGCGCAGCGGTCGCCGAGCGCGTGCCTCGACCGGCCACGCAGCGCCGGCGGCGGAATTTTCTGCGCTTTGCGCTGACCCGGCGCGCACTGTTCGATCCCGCGGTGCGCCTCGGCCGCGCATTGCATCGGCTGCTGCCGTCGGAGCTGCGCGGCAAACTGCCGCTCGCACGCACCGCGGGCGCGTGGCCACGCACGACGCATACGCGCAAGGTGCTGCTGCTCAACGGCTGCGTGCAGCCCGCGTTGATGCCGAGCATCGATGCGGCGACCGCGCGCGTGTTCGATGCCTGCGGCGTCGAAGCCGTCGTCGCGCCGAACTCCGGCTGCTGCGGCGCCATCGATTTTCATCTCGACGCGCATGCGGCCGCGCAGGCGCGCGCGCGGCGCAACATCGATGCGTGGCTGCCGCTTCTCGACCGCGGTGTCGAAGCGATCGTGATTAACGCGTCCGGCTGCAGTGCGATGGTCAAGGACTACGCGCATGTGTTGCGCGACGATCCGGAATACGCCGAGAAGGCGCAGCGCATTGCCGCCGCGACCGTCGACCTCGCCGAATTTCTGCCGCCGCTGCTGAGCGCAATCGCGGCGCGCAAACCGGCAGCCCTGCCGGAAACACTGCGCCGTGTCGCCTTCCATCCGCCGTGCACGCTGCAGCATGCGCAGAAGATCGTCGGTGCGGTCGAGGACATGCTAAGAGCGTTCGGCGCCGAACTCGTGCCGTTCACCGAATCGCATCTGTGCTGCGGCTCCGCCGGGACCTATTCGATCCTGCAGCCGGAATTCTCGCGTCGCCTGCGCGAACGCAAACTCGACAACCTGCAGCGCGGCGGCCCCGCGATGATCCTTTCGGCGAACGTCGGTTGCCTCGCGCATCTCGAACCGGCCGCGGTGGTGCCGGTGCAGCACTGGATCGAGTGGCTCGATGCGGTGCTGGCGCTTGGCGGCGCGCGCGCGGAATGAGTAACGCGGCACGGGCATTCGCCTTACACTCATCCATCTTCGATTTTTTCACCATCCGCAATGTCGTCCTCTTCCATTCGCGTCGGCCTGATCGGTTACGGTTACGCCGGCAAGACATTTCATGCGCCGCTGATCGCGGCAACGCCGGGGCTGGAACTCGCTTGCGTCGCGTCGAGCGACGCGGTCAAAGTGCACACCGACTGGTCGCAGGTCGACGTCGCTGACCATGCCGCCGCGCTGATCGCGCGCGACGATATCGATCTCGTCGTCATCGCCTCGCCGAACGATACCCACGCATCGCTTGCCAAGGACGCATTGCGTGCCGGCAAGCATGCCGTCGTCGACAAGCCCTTCGCGCTCGATCTCGACGAAGCGCGCAGTGTAATCGCACTCGCGCGAGAGAACGATCGCCTGCTTTCGGTTTTCCATAACCGCCGCTGGGACAGCGATTTCCTCGGCGTGAAGCAGGCCATCGCCGATGGCCTGGTCGGGCGCGTCGTGCATTTCGAATCGCATATCGACCGCTTCCGCCCGCAAGTGCGCGCGCGCTGGCGCGAAGGTGCGGGGCCGGGCGCGGGGCTGTGGTTCGACCTCGGTCCGCATCTGATCGATCAGGCGCTGCAGCTGTTCGGCCTGCCCGAGCGCGTGCTGGCGAATCTCGCGCGGCAGCGTGGCGGCGCGCTCAGCGACGATTGGGCGCACGTGGTGCTCGACTATACGCACGGTCTGCGCGTGATTCTGCATGCGGGCATGCTCGTCGCCGGCGGCAGCCCGCGCTTTATCGTGCACGGCGAGCGCGGCAGCTTGATCAAGCGCGATGCGGATCGGCAGGAAGCGCAGCTCAAGGCCGGCGTCGCGCCGGGCACGCAGGAATGGGGCGTCGATCCCGACGCCATGCAATTCTGTGACGGCGATGCGGACCCGCGCACGGTCGCCGCTCCGCGCGGCGATCAACGGCAATACTATGTGGGAATCGAACGCGCGCTGCGCGGGCTCGGCGCCAATCCGGTGTCCGCGCAGGAAGCGCTCGCCGTGATGCACGTGCTCGACACCGCGCGACGCTCGGCAGATGAAGGCCGCTCGCTCGCGCTGACGCCGCTTACGTCGAGCTAACGTCTGCGCTGTTAGCGTGTGCAAGCCGTTCGCGGTTTTGCCGGTCGTCTTGCACGCCATGCGAATTTTCGCCGCTGCGTTTGCTTTGCTTCTCACTGCGTCTGCCGCGCACGCGGCGGCGGTCGTGGACGAGCATCTCGAAGCCGAACTCGTCGGCGAGCGCAGCGCGCTCGTGCCCGGGCAGACCACCTGGCTCGGCCTGCGCCTCAAGCACGCGCCGCAGTGGCACACGTACTGGATCAACCCCGGCGATTCCGGCCTGGCGACCAAACTCGCCTGGACGCTGCCCGCGGGCTACGCCGCCGGCGACATCGCCTGGCCCGCGCCGAAGCGGTTCGATCTCGGCGAACTGACCAATTTCGGCTACGACGGCGAGACCCTGCTGCCGGTGCCGATCCAGGTGCCCGCGGACGCCACCGTCGGCACGCGCGCGCATCTTGCGGTCGAGGCAAAGTGGCTCGTCTGCCATGAGGAATGCATCCCCGGCAAGGCGACGCTGACGCTCGATCTGCCGGTCGCGCAGACGGCCGCCGACACGTCATATCGTCCGCTTTTCGCCGCGGCGCGCGCGGCGCAGCCGCAATCGGCGCCGTGGCCGGCGCGGGCCAGAGTCAGCGGCAACCATGTCGAGATCTCGATCAGCGGCGCGAACCTGCCTGCCGCGCCGCAGGATGTCTTCGCCGTGCAAACCCGCGTCGTCGCGAACGCGCCTGCGCACATCGAAACGCGCGCCGGCGCACTCGTGCTGACGTTCGCGAAGAGCGACTATTTTACCGCCCTGCCGAAACCGTTCGACCTCGTGCTGCTCGACCGCAACGCGCGCAGTTGGCTGCTGCACGCGGATTCGGCAGCGCCCGCCGTTCCTGCCACACATCCCTAGAGGAAACACGACCATGTCCTTGCGCCTCTCGATCCTCGCCGCCGTCGCCGCGGCCGTCGTCAGCCCCGCCGCCTTCGCCGCCGTCGCCGTCGGCAGCGCCGCACCGGACTTTTCGCTGTCCGATGCGAACGGCAAGACGCAGACGCTCTCGCAATACAAAGGCAAGACCGTCGTGCTCGAATGGAACAACCCCGGCTGCCCGTTCGTGCAGAAGCATTACTCGAGCGGCAACATTCCCAAGCAGCAGGCCGAGGCGACGGCCGCCGGCGTGGTCTGGCTGACGATCAACTCGGGTGCGGCCGGCAAGCAGGGGCATCTCGACGGACCCGGTGCGCAGGCCTTCATTGCGCAATATCACGCCGCGCCGAGCGCGTATCTGTTCGATGCCGACGGCAAGGTCGGCCATCTCTACGGCGCGAAGACGACGCCGCACATGTACATCGTCGATGCCGGCGGCACGCTGCGCTACATGGGCGGCATCGATTCGATCGCGAGCACCGACCAGGACGATCTCGCCAAGGCGACGCAATACGTGCCGCAGGCGCTCGCCGAACTGAAAGCCGGCAAGCCGGTCAGCGTGGCGACGTCGGAGCCTTACGGCTGCGCCGTGAAGTACGGGCCGTAGCGAAACATTCAGGACTCCGCCTCAGCGGGAACGGCCGCGGCTGGCACTCGCGGCGGCTCGGTGTGCCCGACGCGGGCGATCCAGAACATGGCGAACAGCGTCAGCGCAGCCGCGATCCAGCCGTTCATTTCGTAGCCGACGAGCGTGTTGTTCACGCCGATGCCGAGCAGCATGCCGCCGACCCACGAACCCAGGCCGACGCCGAGCGACTGGATCGCGGTCGTGATGCTCATGAACGCGCCGCGCTGCGCGGGTTCGGGCACGGTCGTGAGCAACGCCTGCATCGGAATGAAGCGGCCGGACGCCGCGACCATGAAGAAAGGGAAGAACGCGACGATCGCGAGGAACGGCAGCATCGGCAGATGCGTGACGAAGAGCAACGGCAGGATCGAGAACCCGGCCACCCAGCGGAACACGCGCACCTTGCCGAAGCGGTCGGCGAGCCGGCCGATCGCACGCGCGGTGAACAGCGTGCAGAGGCCGCCGGCGACGTAGATCCACGCGATCTGGTCGGGCGCGACGCCATGATTGGCGACGAGCACCGGCGAGATGAACGGGATCACGAGCATGTTCGAGGCGACCACGGACAGGGTCAGCGCGAACGCGCGCAGATGCGCGGGCTTGCCGATCAGGCGCAGCAGATTCGGCACGACTTCGCTGAGCGGCGGCGGCGTTTTCGCCAGATGCGCGGTCAGCGAGGGCACGAGCCGGGTCGCGGCAATCCAGATGCCGACGCAGAGCACGGTGAGCAGCACGAACGCCGCTTGCCAGCCGAAGTGCGCGCCGAGCGCGACGCCGGCCGGCACGCCGGCGATCGAAGCGAGCGAGAACGAGGTCATCACCACGCCCATCGCCGCGCCGCGGCGCGATTCGGGAATGACATCGCCGATCACGGAAAGAATCATCGGCCCGAGCACGCCGCCGGTCAGGCCGGCGAAGGCGCGCGCGAACAGCAGCAGATGAAAATCCGAAGCAAGCGCGCAGCCGAGATTGGACAGCGCGAACAAGGCGAATACCGCGAGCAACAGCCGGCGCCGGTCGAAGCGGTCGATGTAAGTCGCGGCGAACAGGCCGGTCAGGCCCGAGCACCACGCGTAGGCCGATACCGCGGCGGCAAAGCCGGCGGGGCCGATGGTGAAGGCCTGCATGATCTGCGGGCCGAGCGGCATCATGACCATGAAATCCATGATGACGGTGAATTGGATCAGCGCGAGTAGCCAGAGCAGGCCGCGCTCGCGCGCGGGCGCGAGCAGGCCCGGCTGCGCGGCCTTCGAGGTGGGTGTGTTCATGATTATTTTCGTTGTTAGAGGAGTTTGCGGATCTCGCCCGCGGCGCGTTCGAGAATCCTGACGATTTTTTTTGCCTGCTCGGCCGAGAATCCTTGTTGTGCGCGTGAACGCAGCAGATCTTTGATTTCATGCACGGCCGCGCGGATGGCGACGACGCCGTCACGCTCGCCGTCGGAACCTGCGTCCATGCGCATGAAAACCGCGTCGACGAAAGTGCGGTTCTGTTTGAGGAAGGCGCGGCCTTCGGGCGTGATGCTGTGCAACTTCTTGTTGCCCTCCGCCGTCACCTCGACGTGGCCCAAATCCTCGAGCAGCGCGAGCAGCGGATAGATCGCGCCAGGGCTCGGCGCATAGCCGCCGCCGACGCGTTCCTCGATCTCCTTGATGATCTCGTAACCGTGCCGCGGCCGCTCGGCGATCAGCTGCAACACGATGTAGCGCAGCGCACCGGCATCGAACATCTTCGGCCCGCGTGCGTAGCCGCCGCCGGTTTGACGGTCGTGCCAGCGCCCTTGCAGACGATGACGGAAGCGGTGTGGCGAGAACATGGATGGGCATTCAGATATATCGAATTAAGATATATCGTAAGAGCAACAATATTACTTTGCAAGCATTTCGCGCAAAAAAAGGCCGCCTTTCGACAGGGCGGCCTCAATGTATTGTAAGAACTGATGAATCGCGGCTACGAACGCGGCTCGCTTTCAGGCAGCGGCGAAGGCAAGTCGCTGACGGTCGCGGCGACTTCCGCGGTGATGTCCGGGCCCGGCGTCTTTGCCGTCCCCGCGCTGATCGCCGCCGGCAGGTGCGCGGAGATGTACCAGGCAAGCAGCAGCGAGGCGCCGACGATCGCCGCGGCGACAAAGAACGTCGCGCCGGCCCAGACGCCGTGATCGTGCGCGCTCGAAACCAGCGCGAGCGTGGACGGAAACAGGAACGCGCCGAGGATGCCGGAGAGACTCGACACGCTCGCGACTGCGCCTTGCAGACGGCCCTGTTCGCGCGGGTCGACGAGATGGCTCATCATCGCCTGCGCGGCGGGCTGGGCGACGCCCCAGAGCACTGCCACCGGCATCATCGCCCAGAACCAGTAGCCGGTCGGCGCGAGTCCGTACAGGGTGAAACCGAGCGTGCCGCAGGCGAGGCCGAACAGCAGCGCGCGCCGCTCGCCGAGCTTGGCGACGATGACCTTGATCAGGCCGCCCTGCACGACCGCCGAGAGAATGCCGACGAGGCCGAGCGTGATGCCGACCATGCGCGGCCCCCAGCCGAAACGGTAGTCCGCGTAGAGCACGAACGTGGTCGGATAAACCATGTGCGCGAGCGCGTACAGGCCGACCACGCCGACGAGGCCGAGCACTTGCGGATAGCGCGCGAGCAGTTTCAGCGCGCCGAACGGATTGGCATGCGCCCAGTCGAAATGGGCGCTGCGCTTGTCCGGCGTCAGCGACTCGGGCAGCACGAACAGGCCGTAGCAGAAATTGGTCAGGCACATGACGACCGCCGCCCAGAACGGCAGGCGCGGATGAATCTCGCCGAGAAAGCCGCCGATCACCGGCGCGATGACGAAGCCGACGCCGAAGGCGATGCCGAGCACGCCGAAGGCCTGCGCGCGTTTCTCCGGCGGCGTCACGTCGGCGACGTAGGCGTTCGAGGCGGAGAAGCTCGCCGAGGTGATGCCCGAAATCACCCGGCCGATGAACAGCAGCGGCAGCGTATTCACGAGCGCCATCATGAGGAAATCCAGGCCGAGGCCCAAATTGGAGGCGAGAATGATCGGCCGGCGCCCGAAACGGTCGGCGAGCGCGCCCTGCACCGGCGTGAACACGAACTGCATCGCCATGAACACGACCGCGAACGCCATGTACCACCACGCCGCCAGCGAGGTATCGCCGCCGACGAAGTTCTTGATCAGGTGCGGCAGCAC
>DAIMZS010000004.1:0-23884 GCA_036733825.1 Rudaea sp. | reverse complement strand
CGCGGCGCGTCGATGTCGATGAAGCGCAGAAACTCGCCGCGCGTGCGCGCGTCGCTGCGGAACGTGCCGAGCATCTGGCTGGAGATCATCGATACGCCGGTCTTGTTCACGCCGCGCGTGGTCATGCACTCGTGCGAGGCGTCGATGACGACGCCGACGCCGCGCGGTTTGAGCACGTCGTCGATGCAATGAGCGATTTGCGAGGTCAGCTTCTCCTGCACCTGCAGGCGGCGCGCGAAGATTTCGACGACGCGGGCGAGCTTGGAGATGCCGACGACGCGGTTGGTCGGCAAGTAGCCGACATGCGCGCGGCCGATGATCGGCGCCATGTGGTGTTCGCAGTGCGAAGCGAATTCGATGTCGCGCAGCACGACCATTTCGTCGTAGCCGGCCACTTCTTCGAACGTGCGGCGCAGTTCCTCGGCCGGATCGTCGGTGTAGCCGGAGAACCAGTCTTTGTAGGCGTTGACCACGCGTTTGGGCGTGTCTATCAGACCTTCGCGCGTCGGGTCGTCGCCGGCCCAGCGCAGCAGCACGCGCACGGCATCCTCGGCCTGAGCCTGGGTGACGGGCGGGGACTTGGGCGCTTTCTTTTTCATTTCGGCATCGTCAAACAAAACAGGGGCGCGCAGTTTAGCGCGATCGCAACGCTCGCGCTGTCCGACGTTATTGAAAGGTAAAGCAAAGACGGCATATCAATGTTGCAGATTCTTGCTCATTGTCCGCCGTTTTCGCTGCCGCCGTGATACCGAATCCGCCCCCGGTTTCCTCCACCGCCGATCGACACCGGCGGCGGCCCGACGTGCCGTGGTGGGCGATGGCGCTCTCGTTCATGCTTTCCCTGCTGCTGCACGGCTATCTTTTGTTCGCGCTATTCGATACGGAGCGTTCCCCGCGGACGAAAGCCGCGCCGGCGACGGTCGTCAGCGTGTATCTGGCGGAATCGCGGCCGGCGGTGTCGGCGCCGTCCGCTCTGCCGCAGCCTCCGCCGCGACCCGCGGCCGCCGATGCGGCGCGGCGGGAAACGGGGGAACTTCGTCCGCAAGGCCGGGAACCGGCGGGCGCGACTGCAAAATCAATGACGGCGAGCACGGCGCCCAAGCGCACTGCGTCGATGTCGAAACCGTCCGATGCACCGGCGCGATCCGCCGAAACACCCGGCAACCGCGCATACGACTCGCCGTCGTCGTATCTGCGCCTTCTCGCGCTGCGCCTGGCCGAAGTGAAGCGCTATCCGGCCGCTGCCGCGGCACGGCGCGAAGAGGGCGTGGTGTGGCTCGCTTTCCGCCTGGACCGCAGCGGCCGCATCTTGTCGTGGGAGATCGTGCGCAGTTCGGGCCACGACGAACTCGATGCGGAAGTCTCGCGCATGGTCGCCGAAGCCGCGCCGTTCCCGCCGTTCCCCGCTGCATGGCGCGAAACCACCGCGAGTTTTCAGGTGCCGATCGGGTTCGCGCTGAACTGAGCGGCGCGCCGCCGCACGGCGGCGGCGGTTATGACATCATCCGCGCGATGTCCGTGACTACGCTGGACCTGCTCGATTTCGCCGCCGAAGCCGCCACGTTCGGCGTCGCCGCGCTGACCGCCGCCTGCGCCGCCGGGCTGCGCACGCGCGCGTCGGCGTATCTGAGTGCGTTCTTCGTCTGCCTCGCCGTCGAATACGCGGTGGCCGCGGTGATCACCGGCTGGCGGCAAGAACTATCGGACTCCGTCGCGCACTGGCTGCACGCGATCAACGTGCCGAGCGCCTATCTGCTCGGTCCGCTGCTGTACGCCTACGCGTGGGCCATCACCTCGCCATCGCCGCCGGATGGGCGCCGCGCGCGTTGGCACGTGCTGCCGTTTGCGGCGGCGCTGGTGTTTTCGGTCGGCAACGCGCTGTTCGGATTCGATGCCGTACCGCTCGGCAAGCGCCTCTTCCAGCTCAGCTATCACGCCTGGGTGCTGCAGGGCGCGGTGTATTTCTATTTCGCCGTGCTGCGCACTTACCGCGCGCGGCCGGTGCTCGAACAGGTCAGCGCCGACGAAGCCGCGCTGCACCTCGCTTGGCTGCGCCGGTTGATCGTCGTGATCGCGGTGATCTGGCTGCTCGCGACCTTCGATCGCGTCGAGCGCGCGACCGGTTCGTACGAATACGACTGGCTCGGCAGCGCCCTGTCCTGCCTGATTGCGGTCGCGCTCTATCTCTTGGCCTGGTTCGGCCTGCGCCAGCGTATCCTGATTCCGGCGGAACTGATCGAAACAGCTGCGCGCGACAGCGACGAAGCAACGGCGCGTTACGAACGATCCGGGTTGGATCCGACGCAATGCCGCCAAATCGCCGCGGAATTGACGCAGCTGATTACGGACGAGCGTCTCTACACCGACAGCGCGTTCGATCTTCAAGCCTTGAGCCGGCGCAGCGGCTGGCCGCCGAACTATGTGTCGCAGGCGCTCAACCAAGGTCTCGGCCGCAACTTCTTCGAATTCGTCAACGGCTTCCGCGTCGCCGCGGCGGAAGCCTGCCTGACCGATCCCGGCGACGCGCGCACGATCCTCGACATCGCCCTCGCCTGCGGCTTCGGCAGCAAGTCTACGTTCAACACCGTGTTCAAACGCATGAACGGCTCGACGCCGAGCGAATTCCGCCGCGCGCGGGCCGCGGCGGCAGCCCCGGCGATATCCGTTTAAACCGCAACGGCGTTCAATCCTTCCCGTTCGGACGATTTGAAACGCGATTCGCGCGGCAATTCACGATTTCCAACGGAGAACCCGGATGCGCCTTCGACTGGTTTCGCTCTGCCTGATTTCTTTTTGCTCCGCCATCGCCTCCGCACAAACGCCGACGGCCGACAAAGCCGATCCGATCGACTTTCAATGGGGCGTGAAGATTCCGCTGCGCGACGGCGTGCGTCTCAACGCGACGCTGTACCGGCCGCACGAGCAGAAGGAGGCGCTGCCGTGCGCGTTCACGCTGACGCCGTACATCTCGCAGACCTATCACGAGCGCGGCAGGTATTTCGCCGCGCACGGCTACGTGTTCCTCACCGTCGACGTGCGCGGGCGCGGCAATTCGGAAGGCGAGTTCACCCCGCTGCTGCAGGAAGCCAAGGACGGCCACGACATCGTCGAGTGGCTGGCGACGCAGCCGTACTGCAATGGCAAGGTCACGATGTGGGGCGGTTCCTACGCCGGCTACGATCAATGGGCCACGGCGAAAGAGTTTCCGCCGCACCTGGCGACGATCGTGCCGGTCGCCGCCCCGCGCCCGAGTGTGGATTTTCCGTTTCTGCAGACCATCTACTACGCCTACGACATGCAGTGGCTCACGCTGACGAGCGGACACACCTCGCAGGAAAGCATCTTCGGCGATTGGGCTTTCTGGGCCGCGCAGTTCGACAAGCTGTACACGAGCCACCGCCCGTTCAAGGAACTCGACACGGTGGTCGGCAACCCCTCGCCGATCTTCCAGACGTGGATCGCGCACCCGCAGCCCGACGCCTACTGGGACAGCTACAGCCCGACGCCGCAGCAGTTCGCCAAGATCGACCTGCCGATTCTCACCATCACCGGCCAATACGACGACGACCAGCCCGGCGCGCTGTCGTTCTATCGCGATCATCTGCGCTACGCGTCCGACGCCGCCAAGGCCAAGCACTATTTGATTATCGGGCCGTGGGACCACGGCGGCACGCGCACGCCCAAAGCCGACGTCAGCGGACTCAAGTTCGGCCCGGCGAGCCTCGTCGACATGAACAAACTGCACAAAGACTGGTACGACTGGACGATGAAGGGCGGCGCCAAGCCCGAATTCCTCAAGGACAAGGTCGCCTACTATGTGGCCGGCGACGGCGCCGAAGAATGGCGCTACGCGCCCTCGCTCGAGGCGGTCACCGCCGAAGCGCGCGCGATGTACCTGGCCTCCGAGGGCGGGAACGCCAATGACATCTACGCTTCGGGACGTCTGCTTGCGGCCAAGCCGGCATCCAGCGTCGCGCCTGATCGCTACGTGTACGATCCGCTCGATACGGATTTCGCCATCTGGGACGGCGACATCGACAATGGCTTCGTCGACCAGAAAGGTCTGCTCGCGGCCAGCGGCAAGGTGCTCGTCTATCACACCGCGCCGTTCGCGCAGGCGACGGAATTGGCGGGTTTCCCCAAGCTGAGTCTCTGGCTGTCGCTCGACCAGCCCGACACCGATCTCGGCGTATTGATCTACGAAATCCGCGCGGACGGCAGCAGTATCCAGCTCGGCGCCGATCTGATGCGCGCGCGCTACCGCAAGAGCCCGCGCGAAGCCGCGCTGGTGAAGCCCGGCGCGATCGAGCGCTACGATTTCGGCAATCTTCCGTTCCTCGCGCGCCGCCTCGGCAAAGGCAGCCGATTGCGCTTGGTCGTCGGGCCGATCAACTCCAAGCAATTCGAGAAGAACTACAACATCGGCGGCGTGGTCGCCGAGGAATCGGGCAAGGATGCACGCAAGGTGACGGTGACGCTGTACCACGACGCCGCGCATCCGAGCGCGCTGTACCTGCCGATCGCCCGCCCGCCGCTCAAGACGGATTCGCGTTGAGCGGCGACGGGGCCTCGGCCAGGTAAACCTCGACCCGGTGCACGCCGGCCGCCGGGTCGAGCACGACCGAGTTGTCGGCCTGCGCCACACCGTCGAGCAGAACGGTGCCGGGCGCACGCGACGCATCGCGCTCGACGTGGATCGCGTAGGTCGCCTCGCCGTGCCAGTAGGCGACATCGATGCCGCGCCAGGCCTCGGGCAGGCGCGGCGCGATGCGCAGGCGCGCGCCTTCGCGCGTGAGGCCGGCGAACGTTTCGAGGAGGAGGCGGTACATCCAGCCGGCGGATCCGGTGTACCAGGTCCAGCCGGCACGGCCGTGATGCGAGGGATTCGCATAGACGTCGCCGGCGACGGCGTAAGGCTCGCCTTTGTATATTTCTACACCCTTCTCATCCGCGGCATGGCGCAACGGATTGATGTAGTCGAACAGCTGCCAGGCGCGCTCGACGCGCCCCGCCTTGGCAAACGCCATCGTCGCCCACACCGCCGCGTGGGTGTATTGGCCGCCGTTCTCGCGCACGCCGGGCAGGTAGCCGGCGATGTAGCCTGGATCGGGTTCGTGCGCGCCCTTCGCCGACTCCTGCGCGGCCGCGGTCGCGTCCTGCATGCGGTCGAACGGCGGCGTGAGCAGGCGCACCAACTGCGCGCCGTCGTCGACCAGCTGAGCATCGAGCGCGTCGAGCGCGAGCGCGGCGCGCGCGGGATCGACCGCTTCCGACAGCACGGCCCAGCTCTGCGCGATCGAATCGATGCGGCAATGCCTGTTGTCTTTCGAACCGAGCGGCGTGCCGTCGTCGAACCAGGCGCGGCGATACCAGCCGCCGTCCCAGGCGTGCCGTTCGAGATTGGCCTGCAGTTCGCGCACCTGGCCTTCGCAGCGCGCGGCGAAGGTCTCATCGCCGCGCAGGCGGGCGACACCGATGAATTCGGTCAGCACGTGACAAAGGAAGAACCCGAGCCAGACGCTTTCGCCGCGGCCCTCGGTGCCGACGGCGCTGAAACCGTCGTTCCAATCGCCGCTGCCGATACGCGGCAGGCCGTGCGCAGTGTCCTTGAGGCCATGATCCAAGGCGTGTTCGATCGCACGCACGCAGTGATGATAAAGATCGGCCGTTTCGTTCGAACGCAGCGGCAGGTCGTAATACGATTCCTCGCCGGCATTGAGCGGGCGTCCTTCGAGATAATGGCTGCGTTCGTCGAGCACGCGCTGATCGCCGCTCGCGCGCACGTAGCGTGCCACCGCGAGCGGCAGCCAAAGATAATCATCCGAACAGCGCGTGCGCACGCCGCGGCCGGCGGGCGGATGCCACCAGTGCTGCACGTCGCCTTCGCGGAACTGGCGCTGCGCGGCGAGCAGGATCTGCTCGCGCAGCAGCGCGGGCTCGGCGTGCACGAGCGCCATCGCGTCCTGCAGCTGGTCGCGGAAGCCGAACGCGCCGCCTGACTGGTGCAGGCCGCTGCGCGCCCACATACGGCAGGCGATCGTCTGGTACAGCAGCCAACCGTTCGCGAGCAGATTGAAGCCTGCGTCCGGCGTGGTCACGATGACCTTGCCGACGAGGCGCTGCCACATCGCCACGGTCGCCTCGAACGATGCGCGCGCTGAGCCGGAGCGACGGAAGCGCATGATCAGAGCTTCGGCCTCCTCGCTGCTGCGCGCGGCGCCGAGGCGGAAGATCACCTCGCGCGTCTCGCCGTCGTCGAGCTCGAACGGAAGCTGGATCGCCGCGCACGGATCCAGGCACGCGCCGAGGCGCCCCGACAACGTGGCGCGCCGCATCGCCGCGGGCGCGCCGGGATTGCCGTTGCGGCCGAGGAATTCGCTGCGGTCGCCCGTCACCGTGCGCTGGGCGTTCTCGACGTCGAAGAAGGCGACGTGGCCGGCGAACTCCGCGTTCCAGGTGTTGCGCGCGATCAGCGCGCCGCTGCCGTCGAGCCAGCTGGTCACGTGCTGCGCGGTCTTCGCCGGCAGGTCGCCGAGCACCCATTCGATGTAGCCGGTGATCGAGAGCTTGCGCGTGCGCCCGGAGTCGTTGCGCAGGCGCAAGACGAAGAACTTCACCGGCGCCTCGGGATCGACGTGCATGCGCAGCTCGCTCGTGATGCCGTCCTCGACGTGCTCGAACTGGCTGTAGCCGAAGCCGTGGCGCACGAGATAGCGCCCGCGTCCGCAGGCCGGCGACGGCGTCGGCGACCAGAACGCGCCGGTGTCCTCGTCGCGCAGGTAGAACGCTTCGCCGCCGGCATCGGTCACGGTGTCGTTGTGCCACGGCGTGAGCCGATACTCGTGCGCGTTGTCGAAGAACGTGTAGCCGCCGCCCGATTCGGTGACGACGCTGCCGAAATGCGGATTGGCGAGCACGTTCGCCCACGGCAGCGGCGTGCGCCGCGCCGCTTCGACGACGATCGCATACTCGCGGCCGCCGCGCGCGAAGCCGCCGTAGCCGTTGTACATATCGAGCTTCGGGATCGACACCTGGCGCGCGTCGGTGCCGGTCGCCTGCCGCGTCGCGGCGAATTTCGGCACGACCGATTCTCCCGTCGTGGCTTTCGCCTCCTTCAACTGCTCGGTGAAGCTGCCCGCCTGATCGGAGAGCACGACACGCGCGACCGCGAGCAGCTGCACGCGGTCTTCGTGCGGAATCTGCGCGCTGGCGCGGATGAATACGCCGCCGGGATGGTCGACCATCGTGCCTTCGCCGGCGGCCGAGACGGCGCCGTAGATCGCATCGTTCACTTCCTGACGATAACCGCCGCGCTCCTCGTTGAGCACAACGAGGTCGAAGCGCAGCCCTTTCGTGCGGCAATAGCGCTGCGCGGCGACGGCCTGACGCACGAGCGCGAGTTTTTCCAGACCGCCGATCAGCACGAGCGCGATCGGCAGGTCGCCGGAGATGCCGTGCGCCCACAGCCCGGACTGGCTCAGCCGATTGCTCGCGGCCACGTCGGCTTGCGCGCGCCGCGCCGGGTCGGCATACAGAATCGCCGATGCCAGGCGCGAATACAGCTGCGCTTCGCTTTCGCTGACGTTGATCTGGCCGAGCTGCATGCGGTTGTGCGTGGTCGCGATCGCCAGCGCGCGGTCGGCGAGCGCGCGGTCGCGGTATTTGTCGGCGAGCGCGAGCACGCCCTCGCGATTCGCCGCGGCGCCGATGACAAGGTCGACGACCACGCTGCCCTCGGCCGGCACGGTCACGCGCTGGCGGATCGCGACGATCGGATCGAGCACGTCGCCCGCCGTGTTCGACAGCGCACCCGAGCCGCGCAGCGCGGCCGGATCGTAGGCGCCGTTGCCGCGCCCGAGAAAGCGCGCGCGGTCGGTCTCGAACGAGGTTTCCGGCGGCGTGCCGCCGTGACCGTTTTCTTCGCGCACGCAGAACATGTGCACGAGCCAGGGCTGCGCCTCGCTGGCCAGGCGCGCGCGGCGGTTGGCGAGGATCGCCGGATGCGCGCTCAGGATTTCCGTCTGCACGAACAGGTTGTTGAACGCCGGATGCAGCGCATCGGCCGCGCCGGTGTTGAGCACGACTTCGGCGTAGCTCGTCAGCTCGAGCGTGCGCGGCGTGCGCGCGCGGTTGGTCAGGCGCAGGCGGCGCAGCTCGATGTCGTCTTCGGGCGAAACGACGATCTGCACGCGCGCTTCGAGCCGGTCCAGCGTCAGGCACTGCTCGACGCGCGCGTCGTCGAAGGTGATCTGGTAGGCCTCGATCTCGCTCGAGACGACCGTGGCGGCCGTGCTCCACGCCTTGCCGCTGTCGGCGTCGCGGATGTGGATGAACGTGCCCCAGGCGTCGCGGGTCGGGTCTTCGCGCCAGCGCGTGAGGTCGAGATCGTGCCAGCGGCTGTAGCCGGCGCCGCTCTGCGTCAGCATCAGGTGATAGTTGCCGTTGCTCAATAGCTGCACGGCCGGACGCGGCGTGTCGGCGCGCTTGTAGCGGCGCTGCGGCGCCGGCGCGGCCTCTTCTTCGGCGCGCGCATCGAGTGCGGCCGGCGCGGCGGGGGCGAGAGCGACGTCGCGCGGCATGCGTTCCTGCAATAGCAGCAGCACGGCCGCGAGCTCGGCGTCGGCGGCGAAGCGGCGCTGCATCGGCGCGCCGTTGAGCGTTTCATCGAACGCGACCAGGCTCATGCCCTGGTGATGCGCCATGTATTCGCGCACGACGCCGGCGGTTTCGCCGGCGGGCAGGTGCGCCGGGGTGAAATCGATCGCTTCGTAATAACCGTACTGCGACCACCAGCCGCGCGCGGCGATCTCGGCGAGATTGTCGGCGGCCTGCGCCGGCGCGACGAGCATCGCCAGCGCGCTCGCGTACGGCGCGATGACGCGGTCCTGCGACAGCCCGCGCTGCAGGCCCAGACCCGGCGCGCCGAACGCGCGGTAGTGATAGTTCTGCCCGGCGTCGGTGAGGAAATATCCCGCTTCGGACATGCCCCACGGCAACCCGTGCTCGCGTCCCCAGGCGATCTGCCGCGCGACGGCGACGCGCGCCGATTCATCGATCAGGCTGCCCGGCCACGCCGGCATCACCAGCTGCGGCATCAGGTACTCGAACATCGAGCCGCTCCACGAGAGCAGCACCTGGCCTTCCTCGACCTGCGTCTGCACGCGGCCGAGAGCGAACCAGCCGTCCTGCGCGATCTGGCCCTGGGCGACGGCGAGATAGACGGCCAAACGCGCTTCGGAAGCGAGCAGATCATAGTAGCCTGCGTCGCGCCGGCCTTCGCTGACGTTGTAGCCGATCGCAAACTGCTCGCGCGCCGGATCGAACAGGAAGGCGAAGTCGACGCAGGCAAAATCCGCGCACACCGCGCCAAGCGCCTCGATTTCCTGCACGCAGGTGCGCGCGAGGTCGCGCGCGGCGGGCGAGACCGAAGCCGACGCGGCGAGCGCGGCGAGGCTCGGCATCGGCGAATCGGCGTGAATCGCGCTGGCGTCGTGAGCGACGGCAGCACGGATCGACACGTCGCCGACGAAATCTTCCAGATCGGCCATGCCCATCGCCGCCTGGCGCAGCAGCTTCTCGCTCCATTCGCGCTCGAGCGGTTCGCCGCCCGCCAGCGCAGCATGCAGGGTCTGCGCGCGCAGAAACAGTTCGCGCAGCGCGGTGTGGGTCTGTCCGATCGGCAGCTCGGACGGCAGATCCTGCGCTGCCGCCAGCGCGTCGGCGAACGGCCGCCAGAGATCGTCGGACCCGCGCCCGCTCAGCGCCTGCAGCACGGCGAACGTGTCCGCGAGTCCGGCGAAGGTCTGCGCGCCGATGATGGGCGCGCGCAGGCATTCGAACAGGCCCTGGCGCAAGGTCAGCACGTGGCCGACGAAATTGCCGCTGTCGACCGTCGACACGTACATCGGCTGCAGCGGCTTGAGCGCCGCCGTGTCGTACCAGTTGTAGAGATGGCCGCGGTAGCGTTCGAGCTTCTGCAGCGTGTCGAACGTGCGCCGCGTCGCGGCGAGCAGGCCGCGCAGCGAAACGTAGCCGAGATCGTGCGCGGCGAGATTCGCGAGCAGGCCCATGCCGATGTTGGTCGACGAGGTGCGGTGCATGATCTTCACCGCCGGGTATTCCTGAAAATGGTCCGGCGGCAGCCAGTTGTCCTCGGCGCCGACAAAGCGCTCGAACCAGGCCCAGGTGCGGCGCGCGGCCTGGCGCACGAAGCGCGTCTGCTGCGCGTCGAGCAGTTCGACCTTGCGTGCGGGCACGCGCGCCGTCCAGGCGATGACGGCCGGGGCGAAGAACCAGGCGAGGAGCCACGGCGCGGCGTACGCGAACGCATCGGCGCGGAACAGAAGCAGCGCCGCGCCCACGGCGAGCGCCGCGATCGGCGCCGTCTTGAAGCCGAGCCACGCGGCCGCGGCCGAGTCGCCGCGCGCGCGTCGGGCGACGACGCTCGACGCCACCCATTGCAGCAGGTGCCGCTTCGACACATGCACGCGCCAGCCCGTGCGCAAGATCATGCTCGTGTTCTGCGCCGCCTCGAACGGCAGGCAGGCGAGGCGGAAGGCGACGCGAGCCGCGGCGGACGCCGCGCCGCGCAGTCCGCCGAGGAGATGCCGCGCGAGTCCGCCGCCCGGCGGACGCAACAGCGCGATCGCGGTGTCGACCACGACCGGCAGAAACGCCGCGGCGAGCACGAGCAGTGTCCACGCGAGCGGATGCGGCAGGGCGAACCAGGCGAGCAGCAGCAGCGCGAACGACGCCGGCGGCATTACGCTGCGGCGCAGATTGTCGAAGATTTTCCAACGCGACAGCCACGACAGCGGATTGCGTTCGCGGCGGCCTTCCGCCATCGGCACCGAAGGGAACAGCCAGGCGGCGATCTGCCAGTCGCCGCGAATCCAGCGCGCGCGGCGCTGCGCGTCGACACGATAGTTCTGCGGATATTCCTCGTACAGCTCGATGTCCGCGGTGAGGCCGGCGCGCGCATAACAGCCTTCGAGCAGATCGTGCGAAAGGATGCGGTTGTGCGGAAAGCGCCCCGCCGACACCGGATCGCCCGCGGCAGGGTCGCCGAGCGTGCGCTCGAACGCTTCGACCTCGTAGATGCCCTTGCCGATGAACGAACCTTCGCCGAACAGATCCTGATACAGATCCGACACCGCCTGCGTGTACGGATCCAAGCCCGCGTCGCCGCCGAACATCGCCGCGTAGCGCGTGCTGCCCGCCGTCGGCAGCAGGTTGCCGACGCGCGGCTGCAGGATCGTGTAGCCCGATTCGACGCGGCGCCCGTCGGCGGCCAGACGCGGACGGTTGAGCGGATGCGCCATCGTTTCGATGAGTCGGCGCGCCGAGTCGCTCGGCAGATGCGTATCGACGTCGAGCGTGATCACGTAACGCACGCCGTGGAGCGCGGCGCGATTGCCGATCATGCACGAGAACGCCGCGCTGTCGCCGTCGCGCAGCAAGGTGTTCAGATCGCCGAGCTTGCCGCGCTTGCGTTCGCGGCCCATCCAGCAGTGCTCGCTGTCGTTCCACACGCGCGGCCGATGCAGCAGCAGAAAATTGCCTTTCGTATGGCGCTGGTTGAGCGCCTGGATCGCCTCGACCGCGGCGTCGAGGATCGCGTTGTCCTGCGGCAGCTCCGCTTGCTCGGCGTCGGGAAAATCGCTGAGCAGGGCGAAGCCGAGGCCGCTTTCGCGGTTGGCGAGATAGCGCAGTTCGAGCTGGTCGGCGAGCGTGCGCGCTTCCTCGACGCTGCCGAGCAGGCAGGGCACGACGACGAGCGTGCGCGACTCGGCCGGAATGCCCTTGCGGAAATCCATGCGCGGCAGCGGCCGCGGCCCGACCAGCACGAGCGCAAGACGGTCGACCAGCCAGACCACCGGATGGCTGATCGCGACGACGACGCAAAACGTCGCGAGCAGACGCAGCCAGACCGGCAGCGCCGGCGTCCACAGCGGCCATAACAGCGGCACTGCCGCGAGCAGGCCGAGCGCGACGACGGCAAAGAGATAAACGAAGAACGGCAGATCGCCGCCGCGCCAGGTTTCGATCAGCGTGGCGGTGACGCCCGCGCCGCAGCGGCGCAGCAACTGCGCGCGACCGGCGCCGATCAGGTGATAGCCGACGTGGGCGGCCGGTTCGAGATCGGGCGTCGAGGTGCGCAGCGCGGCATCGTGAGCGAGATCGAGCGCAGCCTGGGCGACCTCGACCTCGCCGCGGCCGCTGCGCCGTGCGTATTCCTCGACCGCGTGGCGATAGGCATCGCGCGTGGCGAAATCCATGCGCGGATAAATGCCCGCCGGGTCGGCGCCGAGCACGCGATCGACGGCGCTCGTCGACTCGACGAAGTCGTGCCAGTCGAGCGCGTCGAGCAGGCGCAGGCTGGCGACCGAATTGTCGATCGTGACGCGGTCGAGCGCGCGCTCGTGATGCGAGTTCTGCACGAGCTGCGCGATCGACAGGCCCGCTTCGGCGAGACGCTGTTCGATCCACGACAACGGCAGATTGAGCGCCGCGCCCGCGCCGTGCAGGCGGCGCGCCATCTCGGCGACGAACGCCTGGGTCAGCGGCGGCTCGGTGCGCGCCATGTCGGCGACGACGAGGATCAGGCTCTTCGGATCGTGCTCGGCCGTATCGAGCATCGCCCGCGCCCACTGCGCGGCGAGGCGGCTATGCACCAGGCCGCGGCGCACGCGCGCGGCAGCGCGGCCGAGGTTCTCGATCAGCGCGGCGCGCAGCATGATCGGAATCGCCCACAGCTCGCCGAGGCTCAGCGGTGCGCGCTCCTGGTAGGCGCGCACGAAACGTGCGAGCGAGTCCTGGTCGACGCGGCCGTCGCCGTGCGAGATCGCATCGAGCGCCAGGTCGTACACGCGCGGCATGCCCGCGCTCGCACCGCGGACCAGCACGGGCAGTTCCGCGCTGTAGCCGCGCGGCAGATGCGCGCGCGTCTTGCGCACCTGTTCGTGAATCACATAAAGATGATCGAGCAGCCATTCGCCGGCGGGCGTGATGCGGTGCTTGTCCGCGATCGCCGCGGCGAGCGCGCGGCAGGTGTCTTCGATCAGGCTTTCGTTGTAGCGCAGCCGCTCGAGCAATTGCGTGTCGCCGCGCCGGCCGCGCCGCCATTGGTGCTCGCCGGCCAGTTCGTGGCCGCGCTCGGCCATCTGTGCCGCGGTCAGCAGCTCCGCGCGCAGCGGCGCTTCGCTGATCCGTGCGCGGCTGCGGCGCTTGCCTGTCTTGCGCGGCGCAAGCGTCGGACGCAGCGGCAGGCCGAGCCGCTTCATCGCGGGCAGAATCAAACGGCCAAACTTCCTTTTTGCGCTCATCGAGTCCAAATGTGGCCCTCGCCGTCATGACGGCCGTGCGCATGCACTGACCGCCCCGCTCATCCCCTGCATGAGTGTGGAAAGTTCAGGCGGCGGTGGCGGCGAGAAAACCGCACGCATCCTTCGCGGAAGCGCATGCCCGCACAACCTGTATGGACTATTGGATATAGCCGAGCGTGGAGAAAGAAAACGTAAAAGCGCGTTGCGTTTCGTTCAGGAATGGCGCGTAGCTTCCACGCCTTACTCCGTCAGCAGCAGGTTGGTGAACGGCTTCCGAGTTTTCCAGCGGTAGCCGTCAAAGTCGCGCGCGTCGGTGGACAGAATACGGCCCTCGTCCAAGTCTTCGGCGAGGATGACGAGCGAGGCGTCGGCGAGGTCCATCGGCAGGTCGGCGTAGCGGCGCATCATGGTTTCGATGCGCGGCAGGGCATCTTCCGCCAGATCGGCGACGACGGCGGCACCGCGAGCGATATCACCGATGAACGCAACCGCCTGCATCGGGTGCACGCGATACGCGATGAGATGGGTAACCTCCGTCAGCACGGGCCAGGTCGTGACGAAACCCTCGGGCGAATATTTCTTCGCGGCATGCACCGCGCGCTCGTGATGGCGGTCGCGGCGGCTGCCCAGCGCGATCCAGAAACCGGAGTCGGCGAGGATCACTTCGCCGTACTCTTGCGCCGCGCAGTCCGAGGGGGCGCTTTCTTCACGGCGTAATCCGGCGGCGGCGGTTCGTTGATCCTCAGCGCGGAATGCTTTTCTTCGAGCGCCGCGCTCAGGTAATCCTTGTAGCGGCTCGAGAGATCGGCCGGCGCGTCGAAGCCGCCGATGTAGCCCGAGGCCTGCATCAGCTCGAATGCATTCGGGCGCGCCTTCGCGTGCCGCGCATAGTATTCGCGCAAAGCATCGCGCAGCAGGTCCGAGGCGTTGCGGCCGCCTTCGCCCTGGGTCATTTCGATGAAATGCCGCGCATCCTCGCCTGTCAAACGCGCATTGATCCGGACGGCTGCAGTATTCATGATAACACCTTGAATCGGCTTGTCATAACTGTATGACAACCGAATCGAAAAAGCAAATGCACGATGCCGGGGCCGCTTACTCGACGCGGCAGAACGCAGCCTTGAGATAACGCGACTCGGGCACGTGCGCGAGCCAAGGATGATCGGGGCCGGCGCCGGACACCTTGATCACCTGCACGCTGCGGTTCGCGTAGAACGCCGCGCGGCGCAGCATGTCGAGGAACTGCTCCTCGCTGACCAAGCCGGTGCACGAGCAGGTGAGAAAAATGCCGCCCGGCTTCACCGCGCCGAGCGCGAGCTTGTTCATGTCGAGATATTTCTTCAGCGCCGGGATCACCTGCTCGCGGTCGCGCGTCATCTTCGCCGGATCCAAGATGACGACGTCGAATTTCTTCTGCGGATTACCGGCGACATCGCGCAGCCAGGCGAAGATGTCGGCCTGGATGAATTTCACCTTCGCCTTGTTGAGCCGCGCATTCTGTTCGGCGATGCCGAGGATTTCTTCGTCGAGGTCGATGCCGACGACTTCCTCCGCGCCGCCGCGCGCCTTGGCGTAGATGCCGAAGCCGCCGGAGTTGCAACACAGGTCGAGCACGCGTTTGCCCGCGCAGAATTCGGAAAGGAATAGTCGATTGTCGCGCTGATCGGCGAAGAAGCCGGTCTTGTGCTTGCTGCCCGGCGCGGCATGGAACTGCACGCTATGCTCGTGGATCACCGTCGGTTTCGGCGCGGAAGGCGCGGCCCAATCGAAGCTTTCCTGCTTCTGCACGTGCTCTTCGGCGAAGGCGTAGATTTCCGCGTCGGGAAAATGCCGCAGCAGCACGCGCTTGATCAGGTCGCGCTGCTTGAACATGCCGGCGGAGAAATATTCGACGACGAGGGTGTTGGCGAAGCGGTCGACGACCAGGCCCGACAGTCCATCGCCTTCGGAATGGATTACGCGATACGCATCGGTCACCGCGTCGAGCTTGAGCACCTCGCGGCGCAGGCAGATCGCTTCGTCGATCTTGCGCGCGAAGAAATCCTCGTCGACCGCCTCGTCCGGATCCGCCGTGAGCACGCGCAGCGCGATGCGCGAATGGCCATTGTAGAAACCGCGGCCGGCGAACACGCCGTCGCGGTCGACGATGTCGACCACCGTGCCGGGCTTCGGCCGCGGATCGGGCTTCTCGACCATCTTCTGGAAAATCCACGGATGGTTGGAACGGCGTTCGATCTTGAGATGGACGACGGGATTGGTGTTGTGCGGGGAATTCATCGCGACATGATAAGGGAATCCGGAGCGGGAGCGCCCCCTTTCGCCCTTCGGGCACCTTCCCCCGCTACGCGGAGGAAGGAAAAGACAAGCTACGCGGAAGAAACCCTTCCCCTGCGCAGAGCGCGGGGGAAGGTGCCCGGAGGGCGGAAGGGGGCGGCGCTCTTGTGCCCTACCGCATCACCCCCATTGATACCGGCATGGACATCGCCCCGATCACCACCGAAGCCAGCGCCGCGACGGTCCGTAACGACCGCGATCGCGTGCGCTACGCCGTGCTCGGCGCGTTCGCCCTCGTCGCCGGCATCTGGATCGTCTGGCTCGCCGCCTACGCGCTCGGCTGGGACATGGACGCGCTCGGCATCCGCCCGCGCGATCCGCACGGCCTGCTCGGCATTCTCACCGCGCCGTTCGTGCACGCCTCGTTCGAGCATCTGATGTCGAACACGCTGCCGCTCGGCCTGCTGTCCGCGTTCATGCTCTACGCCTACCCGCGTGCCGCGCGCTACGCGCTGCCGCTGATCTGGATTCTCTCCGGGCTTGGTGTCTGGCTGTGGGCGCGGCCTTCGCTGCATGTCGGCATCAGCGGCGTCACCCACGGACTGATGTTTTTCCTGTTCCTCATCGGCCTGTTCCGCCGCGACCGCCTCGGCGTGTCGATCGCGCTCGCCGTGTTCTTCCTCTACGGCGGCATGACGATGACGGTACTGCCGCGCGAGGAAAACGTCTCGTTCGAATACCACCTGGCCGGCGCCGTTGCCGGCGTCATCGCCGCGATCGCCTTCTACAAACTCGATCCGCAGCCGCCGCGCAAGCGCTACAGCTGGGAAGATGAAGAGGACGAAGCCGGCGAATTCGAGTACCGCGACGAGCTCGAGCCGGACCGGCCGCGCGAGGTGCCGGTGCTGTGGAACGGCCCGCGTCCGCGCGAGGTCGGCGGCAACAATATCGTGGTCTTCCCGCACGCGCGCCCCTCGCGTCCGGAAACCGAGTCGAGCTGACCACGGAGTTTATTGCGCCGCGCCGATCTGCGCCGCGCTCCAATGCAATGCTTCGGCGAGTCCCGACCAGCGCTGCGTGCTGCGCCCGATCGCTCCGGCAAGAATCTCGCCGCTCGACCACACCGTCACTTTCGCCCGCGCGCGCGTGACCGCGGTGTAGACGAGCTCGCGCGTGAGCACGCGCACGTCGCGGTCGGGCAGCACCACGGCCACTTCGTCGAACTCGGAACCTTGCGCCTTGTGCACCGTCAGCGCGTAGGCCGGCTCGCAGGCGCTCAGCACCAGCGGGGGCAACGCGCGCAGGCTGCCGTCGGCAGCGCGGAACCAGACCTCGAGCGCACCGCCCTCGCCGCTCGGCAGCGCGACGCCGATATCGCCGTTGAACAGGCCGAGACGGTAGTCGTTGCCGCCGACGATGACCAGACGACCCGGATACGATCCGCCCGCGTCGGCCTGATCGCCGCGCCGGCGCAGTTCGTGCTCGATCGCGGCATTGATCGCGACCGCGCCGAACGGACCTTCGCGCAGGGCGCAGAGCACACGGAAGCGGTCGGCGATCGCGAATGCGGCGGTCGCATCGGCGGCGTGCGCAAGATCGAGGTAGCGCGGCACCAGTTCCTGTGCAATGCGATGCGGCAACGTCGCCGGCGGCGTCAAGCAGATCTCGGTTCCCCCTTCGGCGAACAAGCCGGCAACAGCGGCGACGTCGCCGCGGCGCAGCGCCGCCGCGAGACGCCCGATCGCGCCTTGTCCGGCGAAGCGGTGATTGCCGCGCAGCTCGACGAACGCGTCGGCAAGCGGGGTCGGCGATGCGGCAATGTCCACTTTTTGCAAAAGAATACTTTGCAGCCACTGCGCCTGCGCCGGCGAATAGCCCCCGGCAGCGCCCGCGGCATGGCTGAGCGCGCCGAACACGCGGCCGGCCTCGACCGAGGCCAGCTGATCGCGGTCGCCGAGCAGGATCAGCCGCGTCGACGGCGCCAACGCCTCGCACAGGCGCGCGGCCAGGGCGAGATCGAGCATCGAGGCTTCATCGATCACGACGAGATCGTAAGGCAACGGATGGCGCCGGTCGTACTGCGCATGGCGGCGCGCCGGCGTGAGGCCGAGCAGTCGATGCACGGTCGCTGCCGCGAGCGGAATCGCTGCGTGAGCGCCGCCGCGAGCGCGCAGCGATTCCGTCAGTCGCGCCGCAGCCTTGCCGGTCGGTGCGGCGAGCGCGATGCGCGGCGGCGGCATGTTCGCCGCGCGCGCCTGTCCGATGGCCAGCGCGAGCAGGCGCAACACGGTCGTCGTCTTGCCGCTGCCCGGTCCGCCGCTGACGATCAGCAGGCGCGAGCGCAAGGCGAGCAACACCGCCGTGCATTGGTCGATGTCGGCGACGTCGGAAAACGGCTGCGCCAGCGCGCTGCGAACGCTCGTGGAATCAAGCCGTGCGACCGCGTCGGCCGAAGATGCATTCTGCAGACGCGCAGCGAGCGCCTGCGCGACGGTTTGTTCGTAGACGAAATAACGGCGCAGGTAGAGGCGTTCATCGCGGTCGAGCACGAGCGCGGCGGCCGCCGCCGCATCGCGCGCGACCAAGTTCGACGTCAACAGCGCCGCGCGCACGGTGTCCACCGCCGGCAGCCCGCCGGGAATCGCGGCCTGCGCCGCCTCGGCCAGCTCGGCGACGAATTCGCGCAGCGCCGCGAGCGGCAGGCAGCTGTGACCGCGCGCCAGTGCGGCGCTCGCGAGCGCGCCGGCCAAACCGACAATGTCACCGTCGTGCGCCGACTTCGCCGCGAGCAACCGGCCGAGCGCCGCATCGGTCGTGCGCAGCATGCCCAAGGCTTCGAGCTGATCGATCGAGCGCGTCATGCCGTCGCTCCAGGCTGCGGGCCGAGCATCGCGTCGATCGCGGCAATCAGCGCGACCGGCGGCGCATCGACATGCACGCCGTTGACGCCGTCCGCATCGAGCCCGCGCACGAATAGATACAGCGCGCCGCCGATGTCGCGCGCATAGTCGTAGCGCGGATCGCGCGACGCGAGCCAGCGATGCAGCGCGGTCAGATAGATCAGGTATTGCAGGTCGTACTCGCTGTCGCGCACCGCGGCGGCCAGCGCCGATGGCGCGTAGGGATTCGGCGCGCCGTCGTCAGCGGCAAAGCCGAGGAAGTTCGTCTTGTAGTCGATCACCCACCAACGTCTGTCGTGCAGGACGACGAGATCGAGCACGCCGGTCATCAAGCCGGCGAGGCGCGTAAGGTCGAAGCGACGGCGTGCGCTGACGTAACCGTGCTCGTGCAGCAGCGCGAGCCAGCGCGACGTATCGACTTGGCCGAGGGCGAAGTGGAACGGCATTTCGGCGCGGTACGTGCCGGGCGCAAGATCGGCCAGGCGCGCACCCAGAGGCAGCGGCGCGTTGAGCGTGCGCGCGAGCAGATCCGCGAGCACGGCGCCCGCGGCCTGCGAATCGGTGCCGAGCGCGTGGCGGCGGACAACGCGATCGATCAGTGTGTCCTGGCCGGGCGGTGCGCCGCGGCCGCGCCAGTCGCGCCAGGCCGCGAAGTCGGCGACTTCGATCAGTTCATGGAACGCCGTGCCGAAGCGCGCTCCGCCCAGGCCGGCCGACGACGGAGCGGCGACGACGGCCTCCGCGGCGCCTTCGTCGTTGCGGTCGGCACGCGCTTCGTCGCGCGCGCCGGCGACCAGGCGCGAATAACTCGCGATGCGCCAGTCGTCGCGCACCGCATGAGGCATCGTGCGCGCGCGGTGTCGCGGTTCGGTATCACCGATCGCGGCCAGCCGCGTCGTCGCGGCGGCGGGCAGCGGAGCGACGGCAATCGTGTCCGCGGATGCAGCGCACACCGCACTCAAACGTTGAGCGAGCTGCGCATCGATGCCGCCGAGCGCATCCTTGGATTTCCGCGCGCCGCCGCCATCCTCGACACCCAGCAGGTGCAGCAGCGCGGGGCACTCGCCGCTGCCGATCGGATCGGCCGCGACGAAAGTCGCGCCGCAGGCGCGGGTGAGAGCGACGTAAAGAATGCGCAGACGTTCGGCAAGATCGTCGCGCGCCGCCGCCTGCTTTGCGGCGATCGCCGGCGGCGACTCGGCCGCTTCCTTGTCGACGGCAATCCAGGTCGTTGCCTGCCCGTTATCGTCGCGATAGCGGCATTCACGCGGATACTGATTGCTCGCGCCGCGGCGCAGGCCGGTGAACGGCAGGAATACCACCGGAAACTGCAGCCCTTTGCTCTTGTGCAGCGTGTAGATTTTCACCCGCCCCGCGTCGGACTCGAGGCGCAGCTGTTCGTCCTCGTTCTCGTGATCGGCGTGTGCGATACGTGCGGCCAGCCAATCGACGAGACCGCGCAGGCCGACGCATTCGCCCGAGGCGGTTTGCGCGAGCTCGGCGAGCTGCAGCCAGTTGGTCATGCGCCGCTCGCCGCGCGGCGAATGCAGCAGCGCCGAGGCATGATGTTCGAACACCAGCGCGAGCATCGCCGCGACGCCGCGCGTGCTCCATACGCGGCGCAGCTCGGCGAAATGTTCGAGCTGCGCGCTCCAGCGATGCGGTTCGGCGACGAACGTGGCCAAGTCGCTCGCGGTCGCGCCCAGCAATCGCGTCGTCATCGCGCCGCGCAGGCGCGCTTCGTCGAAATCGGCGAGCGCATCGAGCAAGCTGTGCAGCTCGGCCGCCTCGTCGCCGGCAAACACGCTGCGCCGAGTAATGCTGGCGCTGGCGATGCCGCGTTCGGCCAGCGCGTGCTGGATGTCGAGCGCTTCGTCGTGAGTGGCGACGAGTACGGCGATATCGGCGGGCTGCAATGGACGGTGTACCGACGGCGCATCACGCTTCTTCTCGCACCATTGCGCGCGGCCGGGCGCAAGCAGGTCGAAAATGCCCGACGCGCAGGCCGCGGCGAGTTGCGGGCCGGCTTTCTCCTTGCTGCCGCGCGACAGCGCATCGTTGTCAGCGCGCCAGAACGTCAGCGGCTGCGCGGGCTTGCCGTCGATCGTCAGATCGTCGTCCGCCGCCGTGTCGCCGGGTTCGAGCCTCTGGTATTCGATGCCGGCCTGCGCGAACGCGCGGTCGCCGGCCTGCGCATACAACGTGTTGAGCGCGCGCAGATACGCGGGCGAGGAACGGAAGTTGCGCGCGAGCGTCTGCACGTCGGCGACGCGGCCGCGCGCACGCAGGTAGGTGTGCACGTCGCCACCGCGAAAGCCGTAGATCGCCTGCTTGGGATCGCCGATCAGAATCAGGTCGCCTCGGTGGCCGTAAATCGCGTCGAAAATCGTGAACTGCAGCGCGTCGGTGTCCTGGAATTCGTCGATCAGCGCGACCGGGAAGCGTTCGTGCAAGCGCTGGGCGAGCTGCGCGCCGTTCGCACCGGTCAACGCGTCGTGCAGTTCGCGAATCTCGTCGTCGTGCGAATGGCGGCCGGCCGCGCGCTTGGCTGCGGCGACGCGCGCGCGCACGTGATCGAGCGCGTCGTGCAGCAACGACATTGCACGATCGTTCCCGCTCGGCGCCGGCAGCAAGCGGCGCATTCCCGACACCAGCGGCGCGAGGATTTTCGCCAGCGTTTCCGGCGTTTTGAACGCGGTCTGCAACGCGAAGAAATCCGCGGCATCGGCGGCCGTCGCTCGGCTGCGCCAATAGTCGGCGCAGGCCGTGTCGATGAGATCGCGATCGCTCGCGATCAGCTCGCCGGACAAGCTGCGCCCGGCGAGCAGGCCGAATTCGTCGAGCGCGCGGCGGCAGAATCCGTGGATCGTCGACACCGGCGCGTGATCGACATCGAGTGCGGCAAGGCGCAGGCGGCGCACGAGCTGTTCGCGTGTTTCGTTTATCAACGCGGCGGCGATCAGCGTTTTCGCCTGGCGCGTTTCGGCGTCGTCGGATGCCGCCGGTGTTTCGCCCTCGAGCAGCGCCGCGCAAGCCGCGAGGCGCGCTCGTAAACGCGTCTTCAGTTCCTGCGTCGCCGCATCGGTAAAGGTGACCGCGAGGATCTCGCGCACCGCGCGGCGCTGCTCGACGACGAGACGCAAATGCAGACCGGCGAGAGTGAACGTCTTGCCGGTGCCTGCGCTCGCTTCGATCAACTGCAGACCGTTCAGCGGCATGGTCAGGGCGAGATCGGGTGCGCTCATGCTGCGCTCCCGGGTTTGCGTCGTGGCGACGCCGATTTCGCTGCTCTCTTGGCTTTTGCTGCGCCGGTGTCGATTTCTTTCAACGCCTGCAACGCGGGCAGGAATACCGACAAGGCGCAACCGGCGAAGCTGCGGCCCTCCGGCGTGCGCGGATCGAACCAGTCGATGCCGCGCGCGGCCAGCGCGAAGGCGGGATCCTGATCGTCGCCGCGATGAAAGCGGCCGCTGTGAAATGCGGTGCGCGCAGCGTCGAACGCCGCGGTGCCGTCGTCTTGGCGCTTTTCCCATTGGCGCTTCGCATAAGCGAACGCAGACTTAGGGGAGAACGGCAGCGGCTGGCTTTGTCCTCGCCGGTACCATGCCGCAAGCTCACCCAGCCGGGCACGCGCTTGCGCAGACGACACATCGCAGGCGCGGCGTTGCTGCAGTCGGCCGTCGTTCCATTCGAGCAGGACGAGCTGCGCGTCGTCGCGCTGCGTCGCCAGCAGCAGATAATCGAGCCAGACTTGCAGAAGACGATGGTCCGCCGCCTCCTTCAGCAACGTATGCACGAGCATACCGCTGTGATGTTCGGGCAGCGTGCCGGTCAGTACGACGTCGCCGAAATCGACTTCGAATGGCTCGCCGATCGCGGACGGAGTCGCACCGATCAGTGCCTCGCGCGCCGCCGCGAGTTCGGCCAACGGCGCCTGCAGTTCGTCGAACGCACGCGCGCCGGCCGCACCGGCGGGTAGTGCGCCGCTTGCGCGCAGCCAGTCGCGCTGCATAGCGAGGTCGGCTTTGCCGTAGCAATCGAGCAGCGCGTTGAACGCCTGATAGCGGCCCAGACCGGATAAAGCCAAGTCGTCTTCCTCGGGGTCCACTTCGGGCACGCCGCTCAATGCGACGCCGAGTGTGCGCGCGAAATAATCGGCGGCGGGATTGCGCCAATAACGTTTCCATTCGCGCCAGTCGAGCCGGATCGGCGCCTGCATTTCGGCCAAAACATCACCGTCGACGAAACGCGGAGAGCGCGGCCGCGATGCGGCGCCGGCCGCGCCGTCCCAAGCCTTGTCGTAGGTGAACAGCGCCGGATGCCGGCCGTCGAACAGCCGCGGCGAAAACGGCTGCAGCGGATGTTCGACGATGCAATCTTTTGCATCGACGCCGTACTGGGCGAGGATGCCGAGCAGCTCGGCGACGACGGCGGACGGCGCCTGCATCGAACCGTCGCGCGCGTCCTCGCCGACCCAGCTGAGGTAGAGGCGATCGCGCGCGGCCATCAGCTGCTGCAGGAACAGATAGCGGTCCTCGTCGCGGACGGACGGCTCGGTGCGGCGGTCGGTCTCGCGCTCGAACGGCGAGGCGCGGTCGCGGCGCGGAAATGCGCCTTCGTTCATGCCGATCAGGCAGATCACGCGGAACGGCACGGCGCGCAGCGGCACCATGCCGCAGACGGTGATGCCGCCGCCGAAGAAACGGAAGGCGCGTTCGGGCTCGGCCAGGCGCGCGGTCAACTCATCGCGCACGCAGGCCCAGTCGAGCGTTTCCGTCATGCCCGCCTGCGCGGTCTCCTCGGCGAAATCGGCGAGCGCGCGGCGCACGCGTTCGAGCGCCTGCGACGCCTCGCGATCCAGCGCCGTGTCGAACAGCCGGTCGAACGCATCGCTGTATATTTTTTGCCACTGCAGCGGCGTGTGCGCGCTGCGCTGCGCGCGCAGCAGGCCGTCGAGCAGATCGACGAGGCGCAGCACGACGCCAAGCACGGCCGCGCCCGTGCCCTCGACCGCGGCATCGGGCGCGATGCCCGCGATGAGCCCGTCCGCTGCGTCGAGATCGCCGCTCGCGTAGCCGAGCAGCAGGCGGTCGAGGCCGAAGCGCCAGCTGAATTCGTCGTAGTTGCCGGCGCCGATCGCGGCGCGCTGCGCCGCATCGAGGCCCCAGCGCACGCCGGCGTCGCGCAGCCAGTTGCCCAGGCGTGCCGCGTCGCTTTCGTCGATGCCGAAGCGGCACTGCAGCGCCGGCAGCGTCAGCCATTCGGAAATTTCGGCGAGCTCCAGCCGCGAGGTCGGCAGCGCAATGATGCGCAGCGCGACAGCGACGAGCGGGTGCGTTTCGCGCAGCGGGCAATCCGACAAGGCATACGGCAGATAACGCGTAT
>DAIMZS010000003.1:39897-60717 GCA_036733825.1 Rudaea sp. | reverse complement strand
GTGCACGTCGTGCTCACGCCGTTGCCCAATGTGATCTGCCCATTCGCGACCGCCACGCCGTTGGTGCACGTCCATGCGCTTGCCGCATAGCCCGCCGGGCCGCCCGATTCGCTCAGTGCGTACGTGCCCGCCGGAACGGGCGCGGCCGTTATCGCGGCCGCGCCGTTCGTGCCGCTGACCGAGGCCGGCCCCGTCGCGTGCAGCGTCCAGCTTGCCGCGACCGCGGTGCCGCCGTTCGTATTCACCACTTGTTTGGCCAAGGTCAGTGTTGCCGCCAGGTCGCTGTTGGTAATCGTGCAGGTGGTATGGACTCCATTGCCCAGGGTGATCTGTGCGTCAGTGACGGAAACATTGTTCGTGCAGGTCCATGCGCTCGCCGAGTAGCCCGCCGGGCCGCCCGATTCGCTCAACGTGTAGCTGCCCGCCGGCACCGCCGCCGATGTCACCGCGGCGGCGGCCGTCGTTCCGCTGATCGTCGCAGGGCCCGCGGCCTGCAACGTCCAGTTGTCTGCCACAGCCGTGCCGCCGTTCGTATTCACCACTTGTTTGACCAACGTCAGAATCGCGGGCTCGTCGCTGTTGGTAATCGTGCAGACCGTGCTCACGCCGTTGCCGAGCGTGATCTGGCCATCCGCGACGGCGACGTTGTTCGTGCACGTCCATGCGCTCGGCGTGTATCCGGTCGGACCTCCCGACTCGCTCAACGCATAGGTTCCCGCCGGGACCGGAGCCGCCGTCACCGCCGAGGTTCCGCTCGCGCCGCTGATCGTCGCGGGCCCCGCGGCATGAAGCATCCAATTCGCCGCGGCCGCCGTGCCGCCGTTCGTGTTCACGACTTGTTTGACCAGAGTCAGCGTCGCGGGTTGATCGCTGTTCGTGATCGTGCAGACCGTGCTCGCGCCGTTGCCGAGCGTGATCTGGCCGTTGCTCACTGCGACATTGTTCGTACAGCTCCATGCGCTCGCGGAGTAACCCGAAGGACCGCCCGATTCACTGAGCGCGTACGTGCCCGCGGGCACCGCCGCCGCCGTTATCGCCGCGGCACCGACGGCGCCGTTGATCGTGGTCGGGCCGGCCGCCTGCAGCGTCCAAAGGGTTGCCGCCGCCGTGCCGCCGTTCGTATTCACCACTTGTTTGAGCAACGTGAGCGTTGCCGCGAGATCATTGTTGGTAATCGTGCAGGTCGTGCTCACGCCGTTGCCGAGGATGATCTGGCCGTCGTTCACCGACACGCTGTTCGTGCATGTCCAGACACTCGCCGCATAGCCGGCGGGGCCGCCCGATTCGCTCAACGTGTACGTGCCCGCCGATACCGGCGCGGAAGTCACGGCCGCTGCGCCGGTCGCGCCGCTGATCGTGGTCGGACCGGCGGCCTGCAGTGTCCAACTGCCTGCCGAGGCCGTGCCGCCGTTCGTGTTCACCACTTGCTTGACCAAGGTCAGCATCGCTGCCTGATCGCTGTTGATGATCGTGCAAGTGGTGCTCACGCCGTTGCCCAACGTGATCTGTCCGGCGGTGACGGCGATGTTGTTCGTGCAGATCCATGAGCTCGCCGAGTAACCTGCCGGACCGCCGTTTTCGCTCAGCGAATACGTTCCCGCCGGCACCGCCGCGGCGGTGACCGCGGCTGCGGCGGTCGCACCGCTGATCGTGATCGGACCTTCGGCCTGCAGCGTCCAATTGGCCGCCGCCGCCGTGCCGCCATGGTTGTTCACCACCTGCTTGACCAGCGTGAGGACTGCCGGCTCGTCGCTGTTGGTGATCGTGCAGATCGTGACGGCGCCGTTGCCCAGAGTGATCTGTCCGCCGGTGACGGCGATGCTGTTCGTGCAAGTCCATACGCTCGCGGTGTAGCCCGCCGGACCGCCGCTCTCGCTGAGGGTGTAAGTGCCTGCCGACACCGCCGCAGCGGTGACGGCCGCGGCGCCGGTCGCGCCGCTGATCGTCGTCGGCCCCGAAGCTTGCAGCGTCCAGTTGCCTGCCGTCGCCAGGCCGCCATGGTTGTTCACCACTTGTTTGACCAGCGTGAGCGTGGCCGGCTGATCGCTGTTGGTAATCGTGCACGTTGTGCTGACGCCGTTGCCGAGCGTGATCTGCCCGGCGCTGACGGCGATGTTGTTCGTGCAGGACCAGGCACTCGCCGAGTATCCCGTCGGACCGCCCGACTCGCTCAGCACGTACGTTCCTGCGGAAACCGCCGCGGCGGTCACGGCCGGTGCGCCGGTCGCGCCGCTGATCGGCGTCGGGCCGGCCGCCTGCAGCGTCCAGTTCGCCGCGGCCGCCGTGCCGCCGTTCGTGTTCACGACTTGCTTGATCAAGGTGAGCACCGCCGGCTGATCGCTGTTGGTGATCGTGCAGGTCGTGCTCACGCCGTTGCCGAGCGTGATCTGCCCGCCGCTGACGCCGACGTTGTTCGTGCAGGACCAGGCACTCGCCGAGTAGCCCGTGGGGCCGCCCGATTCGCTCAGCGTGTAAGTGCCTGCCGACACGGCCGCCGAGGTGACGGCCGCGGCGCCCGTCGTTCCGCTGATGGCGGTAGGACCGGCGGCATGCAGCGTCCAGTTGGTTGCGGTCGCCGTGCCCCCGTGAGTGTTCACCACTTGTTTGACCAAGGTCAGCCGGGCTGCCTGATCGCTGTTGGTAATCGTGCAAATCGTGCTCGCGCCGTTGCCGAGCGTGATCTGGCCGCCGTTCACGGTCACATTGTTCGTGCATGTCCACAGGCTCGCAGAGTAGCCCGCCGGCCCGCCGCTTTCGCTGAGAGTGTAGGTGCCCGCGGAGACCGTCGCTCCCGTCACCGCGGCCGCGCCGGTCGCGCCGCTGATCGCGGTGGGTCCCGCGGCTTGCAGTGTCCAGTCGGTCGCTGCCGCCGTGCCGCCGTTCGTATTCGTCACCTGCTTGACCAGCGTCAGCGTTGCCGGCCGGTCGCTGTTGCTGATCGTGCAGGTCGTGCTCGCACCGTTGCCGAGAACGATCTGGCTGTTGCTCACCGCGACATTGTTCGTGCATGTCCACGCGCTCGCCGAGTAGCCCGCCGGGCCACCCAATTCGCTCAACGTGTAGGTGCCGGCCGGCACGGTCGCTGCGGTGACCGCCGCGCTGCCGCTGATGCCGCTGATCGTCGTCGGGCCGACGGCTCGCAGCGTCCATTGGCCCGCCGTCGCCGCGCCGCCGTGGGTGTTGATCACTTGTTTGACCAGAGTCAGGGTCGGCGATTGAGTATTGGTCACCGTGCACGTTGCGCTTGGATTGGCAATCGACAAATTCGCCGTGATCGTGCCCGTGGCAGGATTCGTGATCACGTAGGCGGGGTTGGCGTTGCCGTTGCCGTCGATGCAATTGATCGTGGTCGGCACCCATCCGGGTGCGGCGCTTTCGACGACCTGCAGGCTCTGCGGCGCGGTGGTGAGATTGCCGGTGGAAATGACTTGCTGGCCGCCGTCGCTCAGATTGAAGCTCGTTGGCGAGGCGCTCGCTCCGCTGGCGGAGAACGAAAAAAGCTGTGGGCTACCCGAAGGCGCGGTCTTCTTGATGATGGTCAGGCCGCCTTTGACGTTCACGTTGATTTCCGCGGCGATACCCGTCGAGCATTTCGCCGGGCCGCCCGCGGTGACATCGTTCGCGCCAGAGCAAGTCGGCGTGCCCGAACTGTTCTGTTGCCAGGTGACGACGCTGTCGATGCGCAGCTTGCCGAGCAGGTCCGGCTCGCACAGCACCTGGATCGAATTCATCGTGAACGAGGCCAGGCCGACGGCGCTGCTGATATCGCCGCAGCCGTTGCTGTTGGAATTGAGAAAAGGCGCGGTGGTGGGCAGTGCACTGACATTGCAGCTGGTCGACCCGCCGCTGCCGGGAAGGACGGAGGGATCTTTGCCGTCCGAGGCAAGAAACACGCCGATGTCGTACCGCGTCGACGCGTTGGACTGCACGTTCAACGACAGGTCGAGCGTAACCATCTGTCCTGCCGTGCATGACACCACGCCGTTCGTCACGGTCACGCTGGCGATGGAAACGTCGTTGGCGGTGCAATTGAGCGAGCTGCCGGCGCGGCTTGCGGCGCATTGGTTCGCGCCGAACCCGAAGGCGCTCGAGGTGTGCATGGCCGTGCACAGGAACGCGAGCGCGGCCGTCGCGCGCAGGGCGGCAGGCAGGAGAGCGACAACCCTGTCGCGATCCACGGCTCTGCGCACCGTCCCTGGCCGCGCCGTTTTCTTCACGATCCGCCGAACTGTCCGGACAACCCGATGCCAACCGTCGTGCATATTCATACCCGCCCCTCCGTCGAACTCACCTTCGAATGCCGATGCGCGGCATTGAAGAACGCAAACAGCCAAAGCCGTCTTCGCTGCGTTTGCGCAGTGCGGCGGCGCGGAGTGAATCCACCGGCGTTCGCCGGGGAGAGGAGGCACGGCCTCATGGCCTTGTCGAGTTCGGTTCGCCGGTCGCGTCGAGGGCGCTTCGACGCGATCGGGCGCGACTTCGCCCGGCACGACATCGCAGTTGTGCGGCCGTGTGTGTTGAAGATGTCGTGGGCGAAGCACCTGCGGCCTTGGAATCGGCCGCGCCCCCTTTTTCTGCTCTGCGCCGCGCTGTGCTGCGCGGGCGCCGCATGTCAGCCAGGTCGTCGCAACCGGGTGCGCGCGCCGTGCCCCTCATGGGCAAGCTGCTGTGCGGTTATGCGCAATACCCCGGCGGCAACCGTCGCTGCGGACGGCTGGAACAGCAAAATTGGAATCGATTTCTCCATAACACCCCCTGTGGGCTGATATGGAACGATTCGGGACGGAGCCGCACGTCGTGGTGCCGGACGTCCAAAATGCCCCTCGAACCGCATGAGAAAAGTGAGTATCAGATCACGTATTCGGTTCGTAATGTGATCTATACCTCAAATTCAGACGATAAGCAAGAGGGGTCTGATGTGATTTGTATCACATTATTGATTGATATAGAAAAGAAGTCTGACGGCTCGACTTTCTACGCTGTTCCAGCATGGCTTGGCCATTACTTCGGCCTCAGGCGTCGATGCCGCCGAAGCAGAGATATTTGATTTCCAGATAATCCTCGATGCCGTATTTCGAACCTTCGCGGCCGAGGCCCGACGATTTCATCCCGCCGAACGGCGCCACCTCGGTGGAGATGATCGCTTCGTTGATGCCGACGATGCCGTATTCGAGCGCTTCGGCAACGCGCAGCGCGCGGCCGATGTCGCGGCTGTAGAAATAGGCGGCGAGGCCGAACTCGGTGTCGTTGGCGAGACGGACGGCTTCGGCTTCGCCATGAAAGCGGAACAGAGGCGCGACCGGGCCGAAGGTCTCCTCGCGAAAAATCTTCGCCTGCGTCGGTACGTCGACGAGCACGGTCGGAGTGAAGAAGGTGCCGCCGAGCGGATGCCGCTTTCCGCCGCTCGCGAGCTTGGCGCCGTGGGCGAGGGCGTCGGCGATATGGTCCTCGGTCTTCGCCACCGCGGCTGCGTCGATCAACGGGCCGATCGTGACGCCCGCATCGAAGCCGTTGCCGACGTGAAGTCCGGCGACGGCCTGCGTGAACTTCTCCGCGAACGCCGCGTAGATGCCGTCCTGGACAAAAATTCGATTTGCACAGACACATGTTTGCCCGGCGTTGCGGAACTTGCAGGCCAGCGCGCCGGCCACGGCGGCGTCGAGATCGGCGTCGTCGAAGACGATGAACGGCGCATTGCCGCCGAGCTCCATGCTCGCCTTTTTTATCCCCGGCGCGCAGCGCGCGAGAAGCTCCGCGCCGACGGCGGTGCTGCCGGTGAACGAAAGTTTGCGCACGAGCGGATTGGCGGTGAGCTCGCGGCCGATCACGCGGCCGGAACCGGTGATCACGTTGCACACGCCGGCCGGCAGGCCCGCGCGTTCGGCGAGGACGGCGAGCGCGAGCGCGGAGAACGGCGTCTGGCTCGCCGGGCGCAGCACGCCGGCGCATCCGGCGGCCCAGCCCGGGCCGGCCTTGCGCGTGATCATCGCGGTCGGAAAATTCCACGGCGTGATCGTGCCGAACACGCCAACCGGTTCCTTGCGCACGATGATGCGATGGTCGGCGCGATCCTGCGGGATGACGTCGCCGTAAACGCGCTTGCCTTCCTCGGCGAACCATTCGATGAAGCCCGCCGCGTAAGCGATTTCGCCGCGGCTTTCGGCGAGCGGCTTGCCTTGTTCGGCGGTCATGATGCGGGCGAGGTCTTCCTGATGCGCGAGCATGAGGTCGAACAGCCGGCGCAGCGGCAGCGCCCGCGCCTTGGCGGTGAGCGCGCGCCAGGCCGGCTGCGCGCGCGCCGCGGCCTCGATCGCGCGCGCGGTTTCGTCCGCGCCGAAGTCGGGCACGCGGCCGAGCGGCTGGCCGGTGGCCGGATCGGCGACCTCGATGGCCGGGCCCGCGCCGACCGGTATCCATTCGCCGCCGATGTAGTTCGCCTCGCGCAGCAGCGAGGGGTCGTCGAGTCTGGAAAGGAATTCGCTGTTGGCCATGGGTCAGCTCCGCAGGGGAAGGGCTCGGTCGGATCCGGTGCGCGCGTTCGTCCGGAATTCAGGCGAGTGTTTGCCAAGGCGCGATTCTCAGCACGCGGGTGTCCAGCAAGCGGATCGGCGTGCGCAGGCTCAGGATACGCCCATTCTCGATGGGCGCGCGCGAAGAAATCGTAAGCGTGAATCCGTTGGTCAGGTACGGATCAGCGCGAATCGAGGTAGCTCTGCAGCAGCTCGACGAATTGATCGAAGATTTTGTCGACCAGCGGCTTGTCGGTGACGATCGCTTCCAGGCACAGGCCGCGCAGGAAGCAGCCGATGACGTACTGGACGAGCAGCGGCGACTTCGCCGCCGCGAGCTCGGGCACGAGGGATTCGTAGCTGGTCGAAATCGACTGCGTCCATTTGCTCATTTCCGCGTCGAACAACGCGTGCAGGGCGCGATCGGTGCGCATCGCGCTCATGAATTCCAGGGTCAGCGGAAACCATTCTTCCATCTCGCCGCGGATGATCGACACGGCCGTGTGCAGGCCGGCCTTCTTCGTGCGCACCAACGCCTGATAACGCTTGATGCGTTCGCGATAGAGATGCACGAACGCCGCGACGATGAGCGCGTTCTTGTTCGGGAAATGATGCAGCAGCGCGCCGCGGGTCATCTGCGAGCGCTTTTCGATTTCGGCCAGCGTCGTGTTCGCGTAGCCGAGTTCCTTCATGCAGCGCAGCGTCGCCTCGAGCAGAACGAGCTGCGTGGCGGCGCTGCGCTCGTCCTGCGTCGCCCGCGGGCGCGGCTTGCGCGCGCGCGCGGGACGGACCGCCGTCGCCGAAACGGCGGCCGGACGGGTAGATCGTGATGTGATCGTTCGCGAGGTCATCGACGCCAGGATTTTAGCGCATGGCCGAGCTGGCGCAGCGCGTTGCCGTTGCGCGCGCGGGTCAGGTCCGGATCGTCGCCGAGTTCGCCGAGCACGCGCGCAGTCAGTGCCTCGATCTGTGCGGCCTCCTGCGGGAAGTGCCGGATCAACGTGGCGATGTAGCGCACGCCGAGGGCGAAGCGCGAATTCTTGCCGTGGGTTTGTTCGTAGGCGCGGCGCCACCAGGTCAACGCTTCGTCGGCGCGGTTGTCCTCCATGCACATTTCGGCGAGGTAGGGCATGAAGTAAGTCGGCTCCGCCGATTCCTGGACGGCGCGGCGGAACAGCGCTTCCGCTTCGCTGCGGAAATCACACTGCTTGAGCAGGTGCCCGGCCATGTTCATCACGCTTTGCCGCTCGATGGACCATGTCGTCTGTGCATCGACGCGCTCCACCGTGGTGCGCACGCGCTCGCGCGTGAGGGCATCCAATTCTCCTGACGCGGCGAGGCGGCGGGCGAGGTCGGCGTGCGTCGACAAAGTGATGAGACGTTCCGTCGCGGAAAGGCCGGTGTCCGCGAGAATGCGGTCCAGTCCGGCATGTAAACCCTGGAGAACAAATTGCCGCGACGGCTGGTCCGGTGGTGCAAGTAGATCCAGCACCGGCGCCAAACCGACGATCAGATAGTAGAGCGTGGCGTAGGTCGCCTGCGCCGAATGCAGCAGGCCGAGCAGGCGTGTACGCAGGGATTCGCGTGTCTGCGCATCGATGCTGCCCGGACTGGCAGCGTGGCGCGCCGCGGTTTCGAGCAGGCGCCAAACGAAGATGCGCGCCGCTTCGCGTTCGAGCACGCAAGGCACGAGCGCATCGAGTTTTTCCAGCAGCGCGAGCCGCGCGGAGCCGGCGCAGGTGCGGCTGTCCTGCGGCCAATAGTGAAAAGCGAGCAGGCGGAAATCGTCCGCGTCCAGCGTCGCGCCGTCGAGCAGGCGGGCGGCGAGGGTCGATATCGGCGCGCGCTTCCGCAGCGCGGCGTCGAGCACTTCGCAGAACACGCCGGCGGGCAATCCGCCCGGAAAGCGCAGCCACTCATCGCCGTTGCCGTCGAGCAACTGCATCGTCGGATACACCGTGGTGCCGAGCCGATCGCCGGCGGTTTGCGCCAGCGGCGCGTCGCCGTCGATATGCAGCAGGAGGATTCCTTCGCTGCGCGCGCGAAATTCCGGCGTGCGGAACACCGTCGCGCGCATCTCCGCGCAGGGCGGGCACCAGCCGGTGCTCCAGTAGGCGAACACCGGCGTGCGCGCCGCGCGCGCTTGCGCCAGCGCCGCGTCCAGATCGGAGAACGGCCAGAGCGGTTCTTCGGCGGCGAAGGACGCTGCGGAAATCATCTCAATGCGTGCCTTCGGTCGAACCGGCCGGCATGGCCGCCAGCTCGGCTTCGGCGTCGCGGAATCGCGGATGCGCAAGCAGCTGCGCGCTCCAGCGCCGCAGCGCCGGATGGCGTTCGAGCCGGTCGCGCGCGTCGGCCAGCGAATCGATGCGCGCGAGCACATCGAACAGCGTCCAATAGCAGATGTCGGTGAGGCCGGGCCGCTCTCCGCCCCAAAGTGCGTGCGTGCCGGCGGCATGCTGGAACACGTGCGCATCGGCCCGGGCGAGCGCGCGGTCGAAATGCTCCAGGGCGTCTGTGCGTTCCGCCGCGCCCGCGGCGGAGGTCAGATGATAAATACCGCGCATGAGCACGTCGTCGCAATAGCCGTTCCAGATGCGCGCCCAGGTGCGCCGCAGCGGATCGGCGGGCAGCAGGGTGCGGCCCGGCGCGGCCGCGTCGATGTATTCGTTGATGTGCTGGCTTTCGACGACGACTGCGCCGGCGTGACGCAGTCCCGGCGTCTTGCCGAACGGCGTCAGCGCAAGAAACCATGGCGCCTTGCCCGCGTCGGTGGCGACGTCGACCAGAGCGTACGCGGCTTGTTTCTCGCGCAACGCGACGATGTTGCGGATCGACCAGCGGCAGGTGACCGTGGTCAGCACTTCGAAGGTCATGCCGACGTCTCCGGAGCAGGCGTGCGCACCTCGCGCTGTTCGATGCAGCGGCGGATGATGTCCTGATGCCGGCGATCGAGCGGAAAGCGGTAGGCGAACCCGGCGGCGAGCGTGTTGAGCACGATCGGAATTGCGATGAAAGCGAGAAAGAAGCCGCTCATCGCCCAGGTTCCGTTCGCTTGATTCGGACTGAAGCCGAACAGGCCGGCGAGGATGAACGCGATGCCGCCGCCCGCGGCGAGGTTGAGCTTGTTGACGAACGCCATCGCGGCGAAATAATTGCCGGCGCGCCGCTCGCCGGTTTTCAGCGTGTCGTAGTCGACGATGTCGGCCATGATCGCCATGCCCGCGGCTTCGACGCCAGTGCTGCAGAACGCGGACACGGCGAACACGATGAAGATGCTCCAGAACGCGTATTCGCCCGGGCGGATCAGCGCCATCGCGACGAGGGTCAGCATGGTCGCGATGCAGCAGATCGCCAGCGTGCGATGCTTGCCGATGCGGTACATCGTGCGCAGCCAGAAGTTCGTGCCGAGCAGCGAGGCGAAGTAAACGACGAGGGTGATGTGCGCAAGTTTGTTCGCGATTCCCAGATAGCTGTCGAGATAGAAAAAGAACAGCGCGGCGACCATGCCCGATGCCATGCCCGAGCAGGCCGTGGAGGCCATGAAAACCCAGAACGGCCGGTTGCGCGCCACGCCGCGCAGCACATCGAGCAACGGCGCGCGGTTCGGCACCGACGCGCTGTCGTTCGGCAGGCTGCGCAGCGCCCAGCAGACGGTGATCGGCATCAGCACGAGGACGACATAGGAAGCGAACTCGGTCACCTTCGGCGTGATGTCGGTCGTGGGAAACATCGGCAGGAAAACGATCAGCGGGAAGATCAGGCCGCCGATCAGCGCGGCGGTCTTGCGCAAGGTCGACAGGCGCGAACGTTCGTCGTAGTTGTGCGCCAGTTCGTTGAGCCAGGCGGTGTGCGGAATTTCGCCGAGTGTCCAGCCGACGTAGAGCAGGAAATACCACACCATGAAATAGACCGCGCCGGTCGCCGGCGAGGGGCGGAACAGGAAATACGCCGCCACGCAGGCGATGAACGCACCGGCGAGGATCCACGGCTTGCGCCGGCCGAAGCGCGAGGCCGTGCGGTCGGACGCGTAGCCCACGGCCGGATCGAGCACGCAGTCGAACACGCGCGCGAGGGTGAGCACCGTGCCCATGAACACGAGATCGAGATGCGCATACTTGGCGTAGAGCGCCGGCAGCGTTCCGAGCGCCGGCACGTGCAGGATCGAGAACGGCACGTTGACGCTGGCGAAAGCCCAGCGCTGCGCCGTGGACAATGCCTGGGGAGCGGGCGCGGGCTGCACGGCGTCAGAGCGTCCAGCGCGACTCGATGCCGATCGTCCGCGGCGGATTGCGGAACACGCCGTAGTAGGTGTTGTAGTACTTGTACAGATCCGCGGCGGTGTTGGCCGCGTTGTTGACGAACGCGTTCACGCGCCAGTGATCGCTGAGATTGACGCCAGCGCGCAGATTGACCAGGTCGTAGCCGCCGGAATCGAGCGTATTCGCGCCGCTGGTGTAGAAGGTGCCGGTGCGCTGATAGTCGATGCGGACGAACGCGGATTTCGAGCCCGCAATCGGGAATTCGTACTGGGCGAACGCGCTCGAATTGTTCGCCGGCACCTGCGGCAGCCGGTTGCCCGCCTTGCCTTCGAACGGCGCATCTTTGGTGTAGCGCGCATCGGTGACATTGCCGTTGAAACCGAGCGTCAGCCCGGTCACCGCTGCCGGAGCGTAGGCGATCTCCCACTCGAAGCCTTTGCTGCGCGCCGCCGAAACGTTTTCGACGAAGAATGCCGACGGACCGATGTCGGGGCGGTAGACGAAAGTCTGCAAGTCCCGCCAGTTGATGTAGTACGCGGCCAGGTTGACCGTCAGATGGCGGTCGAGAAATCCGAGCTTGGTGCCGAGTTCATAGTTCAGCGTTGTATCCGGTTTATAAGTCGTATCGACGCCGGGAACTTTGTAGAAATTGACGCCGCCGGAACGGAAACCTTCGGTCGCGCTGGCATACACCATGCGGTTTTCGTCGAACGCGTATTGCAGCACGAATTTCGGCACGATCTTGCTGGCCGACACCGTGTAGTTGTTGCCGAGCTGGTCGATCGCCTTCTGGTCCTCGTCGAACCAGCGCAGCCCGAGCGTGGCGGTCAACGCCGGCGTGATCGCGTAGCTGGCCTCGCCGAACGCGGCCACCTGTTCGAAATTCTGCTTCTGGTGCCGGTTGGCCACAAACGGGCCCGTGGGCGCCGTGTTGAAGTCGTTTTCGTCTTGAACGACGTTCTGATTCTTGTAGTAGACGCCGCCGACCCATTTGAACGGACCGTCGCCGCGCGACGCCGCACGCAGCTCCTCGGTGAAGACGTTGTAGCTGTTTTCGGTGATGCTGTAGAGCGGAAATGGGTAGACGTGCAGGAGCAGCTGCATGCCGCGCGATTGCAGGTCCTGCGTGCTGCGGCGATCGAAATAGGAGGTGGACGACTGGATATCCGCCCATTCCGTGCGGTATTCGGCGGTAAGGTTGGATTGATAGAAGCGATCGCGATAGGACTGCTGCGCCGTGTCGTAGTTCAGCAGCGAACCGTTCGGCGCATCGAGACTCTCGACGTTCGGACCGCCTTTGACGGTGTTCTGGTACATGAAGCTCGTGCGCACGTCGAAATCGTCCGACAGCTTGAGCGAGGTTTTCAGGCGCGCGGCGTCGGTGTGGCTGTCGTTGAAGCCGTCGTCGTTGAGCGGAATGTTCTTGATGTAGCCGGCGTCGCTGATGTGCTGCGCTTCGCCGCGGATCGCGAAAAGATCGTTCACGACCGGCGCGTTGAACATGCCGGCAACGCTGTAGTTGACGCCGCCGTGCTGCGTATTCGACAGCGTCGTGGTGAAGCTGCCCTCGGTCGTGTCGAGTTCCGCCGGGCGGGTGATATAGCGAATCGTGCCGCCGAGCGAGCCTTCGCCGTACAACGTGCCCTGCGGGCCGCGCAGCACTTCGATGCGGTCGATGTCGTAGAGCGCCAGGCTCGGCTGCGTGTAGTTGATCGGCGAGGCGACCGGGGAGTCGTCGAGATAGATGCCGATGACGGACACGCCGGAGAACGTCGAGACGCCGCGGATCGTCACCCGGTTCTGTCCTGCGCCGAGATTGGCGAAGTCCAGGCCCGGCACCGTGCGCGCGAAGTCCTCGAAATTCACCGCGCCGAGGTCCTCGAGTTTCTCGCCGCTGATCGCGGTGATCGCCATCGGAACTTTCTGGATCGACTCGCCGCGTTTGGTCGCGGTCACCGTGATCGTTTCGAGCGGACTGCCTTGTTCCGCCGGCTGGTTCGGGTCGCCGTTCTCGGCCGCGTCTGAAGGTGCGCCGTCGGTCGTCTCGGCCGCGAGCAGCGGCGTGCAGGCCGTGCCGGCGAGAGCCGCGCAGATCGCCGAGCGCAAAATGTACCGCCGCAATGGGTAGTTCGAAGTCATCGTTGCCCCCGCCTCGCTGATGATGAAGTATTCGAACGTCCGTGTGCCGATTTCAACGTCGTGGAATTTACATACCGTTTGGACGGTATTTTATTGTTTCGGTATTGTCAAGCGCGAAGCGAGCGAAATGGGGTGTCGGCGGAAATTATTGCCCGGGGCGATAAGCAGGTGCGGCGGGAGAAGCTTCTTCGCCGCCGCGCGGGAGCGCAGATCGGAATGATTCCCGGTCTGCGCGCACGGCAAGTGGCGAGCGCCCGAGCATCCGACGGAAGGTCCGGTTCATATGGCTCTGATCGCAGAAACCTGCGTCCGCGGCGATGGCGGCAAGACTCCCGTCGGTTTCGCGAAGAAGCTGCGCCGCGCGTTCGACGCGGAACCTCGCCGCGGTTTCCTGCAGACCTTCGCCGGTCGAGCGGCGATAAGCCGGGCCGATCCATGCCGGGCTGCGTCCGACCTCGTGCGCGAGCTCGCCGATGAGCCGGGATGGATCCGCGCGCAGGCGAGCGGTGAGGCCGTCCATCCAGGCGGAGGCGGGCGTCGTCGGTTCGCGGCCGGCGATCCGCAGCAGCCGCTGGATGGCGCTTCGCAGTTCCGATTCCGCCAGCCGCGCCGCGCACGCGCCGGCGAGTTCGCGGGCGAACGCGCCGCAGTTTCCTCCGACGCGCAGAACGAGCCCGTCGGACGGCAATGCGGAAGCTCCCAGCCAAGCGGGATCGAATTCGATCTCGATCTGCTCGAACCCCATACCGCCGACCACGTTGCGATGTGCGACTCCCGGCCCGTAGAACACCATCGACGGGCCGGCGATATCCTGCTCGCCGCGCTCGGTGATGTTTCGATACGCGCCCATGACGTACAACGAAATCATCGGCCACGAATGCGCGTGTTCGGCAACGGCGGCACGGCTCGGGTCGACAATCCTGCGCACGCAAGCGCCGCTGAATTTATCCAGTACGGACATCTTTCACCGTTCGAAATCGATACGCGTTCATCGTTCTATCTTCCGCCAACTGCCGGCGCAATCAAGGGCCGCACCTTGAATGCGTCCAAGACGGCGGCGAGGGCTTTCGCTATCGTGCACTCCGCGACGTTTGGCACAGGGCGTTATTTCATGCACCGATTTGTCCGCACGCTTTTCTCCATCGCGCCCGTTCTGTTCGCGATGGCTTACGCATTGTCGATGCCGATGCTTGCTTTCGCCGAACCGGCGAGCGACTGTTATGTCGGCAGCTATCGGTTGGAGGACGGATCGGACGTCGATATCGCGCCTTCCGCGGAAGGCACGCTGCGCTGGAGGAAGTTCGACGGAACGACAGGCGCCTTGCATCGCCGCGGCGACGGCAGTTGGGCAAGCACGCGCGGATGGACCCGGCAGGCGGACGGCATCATCGTGACTTTCGGCGGCTGCCGCGAAGGCACCCTGCGCTTTGCGAACCTGTCCGGCACGCGGCGCGAATTCGTGGTGCGCGAGATCACCTTCGAAAGTCACGGTACCGCACTCGCCGGCAGACTGGTCATGCCGCCGGGCGAGGGAAAAGTCGCGATCGTGGTGATGATTCACGGCTCCGAACACGATTCGGCGCTGGAGTCGTATTCCTTGCAGCGGATGCTGCCCGCGCAGGGCATCGGCGCCTTCGTCTACGACAAGCGCGGAACGGGCCGGTCCGGCGGCGCATATACGCAGGACTACTCGCTGCTTGCCGATGACGCCGTCGCCGCGGTCGCGGCAGCGAAGTCGTTGGCCGGCGCGCGATGGAAAAGAATCGGATTCCAAGGCGGTAGCCAGGGCGGCTGGGTGGCGCCGCTCGCGGCGTCGCGAACGCCGGTCGATTTCGTCATCGTCTGCTTCGGTTTGGCCGTGAACGCGATCGACGAGGATCAGCAGTCGGTCGAGCTGCAGCTCAGCGAGAAGGGCTACTCGCGCCGGGAAATCGATGATGCGCTGGCCGTGGCGAAGGCCGTGGAGAATGTCGTCGCGAGCGGATTCACCCGCGGCTTCGCGGAGCTGGACAGGCTGCGCGCGCGCTATGCCGGCGCGCGCTGGTACAAGGACCTGCGCGGAGACTACACGTACATTTTCCTGCAGAAATCGGAGGCCGAGCTGCGCGCGATGGCACCGCAGTTCGACTGGCACACGCCGTGGAACTACGATCCGATGCCGGTCCTGCGCTCGCTGCACACGCCGCAGCTGTGGATATTGGGCGGCGAAGACTACGAGGCGCCGAGCCGCGAAACACGCAAGCGGCTCAATGCGCTGATCAAGAACGGCGGCAACTACACGATTGCCTATTATCCTAACGCCGAGCATGGAATGACCTTGTTCGAGGTCGACGCCTCGGGAGAGCGGACGTCCTTGCGCTACGCGCCCGGATATTTCCAATTGATCCGTGATTTTTCGCTGCACGGAACGCTTGCCGGCGCGTACGGCGATGCGGAACTGACTCGGCCGTTGCGGGCTGGTCGCTAGCGATGTCTTGCGCGTTCGCCGCGCTTAAAGATAGCGGTTGAACCATGCCGAGACCGCGCGCACCCATTCGTCGTCGGCGTGCGAGCCGGTGATGTTATGCGACAGTCCTTGCACAAGGCGATGCTGGAAGCGTTCATCCGCGCGAGCCGCTGCGTAGCGAGAGGCCAGGGCGGCGCTCAGCGTGTTCATGCCTTCGCGCGCGAAGAGATCGTCTTTCGCTCCGTCCAGGACGAGCACCGCTGGCGGCGGCGTTCCGTCGGCAATATCGGAAACGTGGTCGGCCGCGTCGGTGCGGGCCGCGAGCGCCCGGCTGCGCGGCGTCCACGTATATGTCTGGCCGGTCGCGCGTTCGAACGCCTGAACCGACGCAGTCAATCCTGTCGAAGGATTCAACAGGACCGCCGCACTCACCGCCGCACGATGTTCCGCCAGCGACAGCAGCGCGGAAGCGCCGCCGGCGGAAAAGCCGAACAACCCGATTTTCTCGCCCTTCTTCATGCAGCCGCGTCTTTCGAGTTCGCGTACCACATTCGGCAACTCGTTTGCCGCGCCCGCGACGACCGGTTCGAAGACTTCCAGCCCGACATCTTTCTTTTGCCGGCGAACCAGTTCGTCGGTGCCGCCCGGCAACGCGCGCTTGCCGAACATCGGCAGGCCGAGGTACACCTTCACCGCCGGCACGTCGTCGAGCGGAAGCGCTTGCATCAGTGCGTCTTCGCTGGCCGGAGCGCCGAAGCCGTGCCAGAGGACGATCGGCGGTTTGGCCGACTTGGCAGGTATGCGCAGAATGGCCGGCACACCGGCCAGGTTCGTCGTGACGACACGCTCTTCCTTGCCGGCGGAAACGCAATCGCCGTGGTTCGCCGGCGGCGCCGCGGATGTTGCCGCGATTGCTTGAAGCGCGGCAAGCGGAAGAGTCATCAGGGCAAATACACGGACTGCTTTGTGTCGATTCATGCCGGCGCACGCGTTGTTCGTTCGATCGTGCGCGGAAATCTAGCGCCGTGGAAACGGCCGCGCATGATCCATTCGTCACGATGCTCCGACGAGCGCTAGGCCAGCGCTATCTGAAATTTTCTGCGAACCTCCAAATGACCCAGCGCGGAAAAAATCACCGCGCGCGAATTCCGCGAGCGCCGGGCCCACCCCAATTCCAGGAAACGGGAAAATAAGGCCGCTCCGGCGGCGCCCGCGAGATGTTGCCGGCGCTCGCTCCAATCCAGGCAGGTCCGGCATTGGCTGCGTCGCTGTTGGGCGAGTGCGCCGACGTCGATCCCGAGATCCTCGAACAGCACGGCGCCGCGCCGGCTCAACCGCATGCCGCCGTCGGCGTGCTCGAAGCTGCGGCGCCGCTGCATGTTTTCGAAGATGCGCACGGCGAAGTCGCCGGCAAGATGGTCGTAGCAAACCCGGGCCGTGCGCATGGCCGACGATGTCGGACCGGTGCGCACCGCCGGCAGCCCGGTTCGCGAGGCGACGCTCATCAGGTGTTCGAGCAAGCCTGCCACTTCGCGCCCGGCCAGCCGGAAGTAGCGATGCCGGCCCTGATTTTCCACGGCGATGAGGCGGGCACCCAACAATTTCGCCAGATGCGCGCTGGTGGTCTGCTTGGTCACGCCGATCGTATTGGCCAGCTCCGTCGCCGTCAGTGCGCGTCCGTCGACGAGCGCGATGAGCAGCCTCGACCGCGCAGGATCGCCGATCAAAGCGCTCAGGCGGGCGATGTCCGGTGTGTCGATCATGGTTCGATGCTAGTCGAACTGTTGCATCAGAGCAATGCACCCGCATTGCCGCCGGCGCAGTGGCCAGCGCAATTTTCCAACGTGCTGTTTACGGCTTCGACAGCCGCAACATCGGTAGCGGCGGACCCTCTCCGCCGGGGAAATAGTCGAGCCGGACGATCTCGCCGCCGTCGCCGTACACGGGAAGAAAATAGCTGAGCTCGTCCGGGACGAAGTGAAGATGCCGTTCCACCGTCATTTGCAGCGGAACCGGTTTGTGCGTGCCGCGCTGCGCGTAGAGCTTGCCGTCGTTGATCGACAGCGTTTCGATTGAGCCGTCTTCGGTACGATACTCGCCTTTCAATTTGCGCAGTGTCTGCTCGGAAATCGCCACGCCGACCACGTCGGGAAACGGCTTGCCCAGTGCGATCGCGCTGAGCCGCATGCCCGCCGTACGCGCGTCGAAGGTATCGTCGTTGGCGAGAACCACGATCGTGATTTCCTGTGCCGGAAGATAGCCGACGAACGAGGCGAATCCGTTGATCTGGCCCGTATGTCCGATCACGGCGCTGCCGCGGACGCGCCACAGATACATTCCCAGCCCGTAGCGGTACATCGGCGACGTGCCCGGCAGAGTCGGGCCGGGAGTGATCATTTGTTTGAATGAATCCGGGCCGATCACCCGGCCAGTGGCCAAGGCGCGCATCCAGCGCCAGAGATCGTCCGCATCGGACACCAGCCCGCCCGCGGCGGCGGGAACGGACGAGTTGATGAAAGAAGCGTTGTTGGTTTCGTGCGTGCGCGAGTCCGTCGTATATCCGGATACGCGCCCGGGAATGAGTGCCGTGTGCGAACCATAACCGGTGCGCTGCAGCTTCGCGGCGTCGAACAGGTCGTGGCGCATCGCTTCGTGCCACGGCTTGCCCGTCACTTTCTCGATGACGGCGCCGAGCAGAATGTAGCCGGCGTTCGAATAAGCCCAACGCGTGCCGGGCGAAAAATCCGGCGGACGTTTGCGGATTTCCGCAATCAGCGCGGCGGTGTCGACGTCGCGCCGAGAGAATCCGGGCTGCACAACGCTGACGATATCCGACATGCCGGAGGTATGGTTGAGCAGCTGGCGCAATGTGATTTGACCGGCTCCGGGAAAATCGGGCAGATATTTCGCCAGGGTATCGTCGGTCGACAATGTGCCGCGCTCGGCGAGTTTCAACATCATCGCCGCCGTAAACGTCTTGGTGACGGAGGCGATACGGAATACCTGGTCCGCCGTCAGCGGCACATCGAGCTCGATCTGCGCCCGCCCGCGCGCACCGCGGAACACCACCGTGTCGCCTTTGGCGATCAATACGACCAGGCCGGGGCCGTCCTGCGCTGCGGAGCGGTGCATCAGGTCCTCGACCTGTTGCGCGACGACGGCGGTGCTCGCCGATGTCGGCGCGGCGGGCCATGAAAGAAGCAGCAACACGAAGGCCAGACACGAATGGCTGAAACGGGTCATGCTGCCTCGGCGACTCAATAGGAGGAATCCACATTACGGATTCCTGCGAGCGCAAAAGGGTTGCGTGCAGCCAACGACGATTTCCGATCGCCTGCGGAAACCGTTAAGGAAACGAGATCCGCCGGCGAGAATCAAAAGCGGTTCAGTCCTTCCACGTCTTGCGCAGCGGATGCGCTTCGGTATTGAACGTGACGTTGTCGAAGTCGAGCGCCGTGTCGGGCGCGAACAGCAGGTAGTAGTACTTCAGGGTTTCCGCATATAGAAAGCTTTCCTGCGAATCCTTCTGCTTCTTCGTCACCACGCTGTCGAGCGCGGCGAAGCCGGTGTCGGTGCGGCACCAGCGCGTGAAGTCTTCGAACATCTCGCGGCCTTCGGCGAGGTAGCGGGCGTCGTGCGTGAGGCGGCGCAGGTAGTAGGCGGATTCGACGATTTCGGGGCGCAGCGCATAGCCGGGACTCGTCACCTTCATCGCACGATAGTCGAGGGTCTCCGGCTCGATGCCGTGCAGCCGCCACATCTTCATCGACGAGGCTTGCAGGCGGCGCGCACGGTCGGTGTCGCCGCTCACCGCAAGCAGCGCGGGAAAGAACGCGTCGAGCGCGCCGTATTCCGGCTTGCGGCGCGCGCCGGTGTTCATGTCGACGTGGCCGTACCACAACTCGCCGCGCACGCTGTCGGCGACGCGGGCGTTGAGCGCCCGGATGCTCGTCTCCCACATCGCCTTGCAGTCGGCGTCGCCGAACAGGCGCCAGCATTTGTAGAGATATTCGTAGTACGAATCGATGCCGCCGGCGATCGAGCTGTCGACGTCCGTCCATCGGCCGCTGGCGACGTCGAACGTCGCGCCGACCAGATCGAGTTTCGAGCGGCGCTTGTAGGTTTCGACCAGCGCGCGCTTGGCCTTCTCATAGTAGATCGGCTTGCCCGTCAGCTTGGACAGCGCGCCGAATTCGAGCAGCAGCGTGCCGGATTCGGCGGGCCCGCTGTCGGTGCCACGCGTCTTGCCGGTGCGCAGGTTGACGTCGACGTAGGGCAGTCCGCTCGGCGAATCGAACGCGGGCAGCAGGCGCGTGCCGAGATCGTCGGCGAGTGCAAGCAGGCGCTTGTCGCCGGTGAGCTGGTATGACGACAGCAGGCCGCCAAGGTGGCGGATCGTGATCTCGAAGGTCTTGACGTAAATGTCCTGATCGAACGACAGCTTCGTATCGATCAGCTCACGCGCCTGCTCGGCTTCGGTGTCGAGGCCCATCAGCATCAGCGTGTCGAGCGCATCGACCGGCGTCATCAGCAGCGGTTGCGCGTACCAGTCGTGATAGGTCTTGCTCAGCGGGCGAATCTCGTCATGACCCGCGGCGTACTTCATGTAGCCCTGCCAGGCGCGCTGCGTTTCCGCTTTGACGCGGTTGGCGAGTTCGTTCGCTGGCGTGGGATCGGCCGCGAACACCGGCGCGGCGGCGAGGCAGGACAGCGTCAGAAGAAATTTGCTCAGGGTCATGTCGGTTCGATTCCGGGGAAGGGAAGATCACCGCTGCGCGAGATAGCGGAATTGCAAGTTCTTGCGCAGGTCGGCGAGCTCGGCATGACTTTGCAGATGCAGGCTGATCGATTCGCCCGGCAGGACCGTCAACGCATTGTCGGAAAGTTCGACGTCGAGATCGCCAAAGTCGATCCACACTGCGCGCGCGAGGTGCTTGGCCGAGACGGTCAATCGGTAGCCGTCGCCATCCGCAAAGATCTCACCGCGCAGATCCGGATTCGACCAGGCCAGGTTCTTGGCCGCATCGAAATACACCGCGCTGCGCGACAGCGTCGCTTCCTTGTCGCGCAGTTCGACTATGGCGACCGTTCGCTTCGGATCGGCGCCGCGCAGCAGATCCACATCGGCGAAATCGCCGGACGAGGCGACTCCCGCGGCGCTCAGCGTGACCGGCTTGCGTTCCTCGCGCAGCAGCTTGCCGTCGAGGTCGAGAACGCGCAGACGTAGTTCGGCGGAGAGCGGCTCCTGCAGATCGTTGATCAGACGGACCTGCGTCGTGCCGTGCGAGCGCAACGCCGCGACGGCAACGTTGGCGTAGAAATGCCGCGCGTGGAACTGCAGCGCTTTCCAGCGCCCGTACCAATCGACGCTCGACCACGACGCGCCGGGCCAGACGTCGTTGAGCTGCCAGTACAGCGAACCCATCGTGCGCGGACGGCTCGCGCGATGATGCAGGGCGGCGAG
>DAIMZS010000003.1:33026-39797 GCA_036733825.1 Rudaea sp. | reverse complement strand
CGGATCGTATCCGGGCACGACTCCGCCGCCGAACATGAAGTCCTGCCAGATCAGAATGCCCATCTCGTCGGCGAGATCGAAGAATTCGTCGGATTCGTAATAGCCGCCGCCCCAGCTGCGCAGCATGTTCATGTTCGCGTCGCGAGCGGACTGCAGCACGCGCAACTGTTGTGCATGCGTCACGCGCGCGGGAAACATATCGAACGGAATCAGGTTCGCGCCTTTGGCGAAGACGGGAATGCCGTTGATCGCGAAGGCGAAACCGCGGCCCTTCTCGTCGTGGTCGTGGCGCAGCTCGACGCGGCGCAGGCCGGTGCGGCGATGGCTTTCGGCCTGCTTCCCGTTCGCATCGTTGATCGCAACGGAGAAAGTATACAAAGGCTGGCTGCCGTAGCCGACCGGAAACCACAGGCGCGGATGGGCGATGCGCAAAGGAATGTCGATGTGATTCGTACCGCGCTTGAGCGTGGCCGACTGAGTCAGCGTCGACGGATCGGCCGCACCACTCCGGCCATACTGCAGTTGGAGCGTCGCTTCGCCGGTGCGGTCGGCCTCGATCTCGACCTGCGCGGTCAATGCGGCCTCATCGGAGCCGATGCGGTCCTGCGCGATATGCAGATCGGCGATGCGCAGCGCGTCCCAGCTTTCCAGACGCACCGGTTTCCAGATGCCGGCGGTGACATAGCGCGGTCCCCAATCCCAGCCGTAGTGATAACCGGCCTTGCGCGCGAAGTTCTGCGTCATCGCATCTTTCGGCTCGTCGCCGTACGGAGAAGGGTAGTTGCCCGCGAGCTTGAGCGGCATCGCCTGCACCGACGGCAGCAGGCGCGCGATCGGCGAATGCAGGACGACGCGCAATTCGTTGCCGCTCGCCTTGAGCTTGCCCTGCGCGGGCAGGCGCCAGGTGCGGAACATATTGTCGGCCGCGGCGATTTTCCTGCCGTTGAGGTAGATGTCGGCAAACGTGTCGAGGCCGTCGAAAACGAGATCCTGATGCGCGAGCTTCAGCGTCGCCGCATCGACGTCGAACGTCGTGCGGTATTCCCAATCGGCCAGCCCGATCCATTGCAGTTCCGCCTCGTGCGCGCCGACGTAGGGGTCGACGATCGTGCCGTTGGCCAGCAGATCGGTGTGGACATTGCCCGGCACCGTCGCGTGCTGCCAGGCCGCGGCGGACGGATGCGAGCGGGCCGCCGTGCCCGGGGCGAGGCGCATTTGCCAGTCGTTTCGACCGAGATCGAGCGAGGTGGGAACCGCGGCCGAGGCCGGCGCAGAAAGAAGCAAGGCGGAGAGCAGAAAGGATTTCATGTCAATGCTTCATTTTCGCCGTATCGAGATCGCGCAGCGCTTCGCCGGGCGCGGCCCACTGCACGTGCAGGTCCGCGCCGCCGGCGCGCTGCATGTAGGCGACGCGCAGATGATGCGTGCCGCGCTGCAACGGCACTTCGACCGTGCGCGGCTGTTCGTAGTCGTCGTTGCGCACAAGGGTATCGCCGTCGATGACGATGCTGGCGGCATCGTCGGCGCGCACCGAGAAACGATAAATGCCGTCGGCCGGCGCTTCGAAATCGCCGTCGAAGACCAGGCCGAAATGATTCTTGCCGTCGTAGTTCTTCAGCGAGAACGAGTCGGTCTCGCCGCGTTTGACCGGCTCCGCCGAGATAGCCTTCTCGAATTCGAGCAGCGTGGCGTAGCGGCCTTCATAGTAGGCATAGCTCAACCCGCGTTTATTGCCGGCGGCAGAAACGGCAGGCTTCATGCGGCGATTCCACAAAGCGGCATTGTATACTCCGCTGCGGCGGCCGTCCGCGGCGACCACGAGCGTGCGCAGGCTGCGCTTTTGCTCCAGCGGCAAGTCGACATCGATCGGCGCGGTGTAGCGCGGCGAATAGCCCGGATCGGGCAGGGTGCCGTCGAGCGTGTAATAGATCGCCGCGCCGGGAAGCGGACTGCCGAGCTGCAGCCGGTAATGCGGCTGATCGACCTGCAGCACGTCATTCGCGCCCTGCGGTTCGGGAATGCGGTAGCGGATGCCCATGCGGTCCATGCGTGCGTATTGATTGGCGAGGCGCTGTTGGAAATCCGCGAAGCGGCGCGCGGACTGCGCCGACCAGCCCACTTCGGCCAACGCGAGGGCGCGCGGAAACGTCGCGTATTCGACCACTTCCGGATTGGGCATGTGCTCGCTCCAGACGTTGCCCTGCACGCCGAGGATGTGCTTGCGCTCGCGCGCCGACAGCTGCCGGGGCTGCGGATCGTAGGCATAGACCTGCTCCATCGGCAGATAGCCGTCGAGCGGAAAGATTTCGCTTTCCACCGGCCCTTCGGCGTGATCGAGGTAGCAATAATCGCCCGGCGACATGACGACGTCGTGGCCCTGCTTCGCCGCGGCGATGCCGCCTTCTTCGCCACGCCACGACATCACCGTCGCGTCGGGCGCGAGGCCGCCTTCGAGGATCTCGTCCCAGCCGATCATGCGCTTGCCTTTCGCATGGACGATTTTCTCGACGCGGCGGATGAACCAGCTCTGCAGTTCGCCTTCGTTCTTCAGGTGCTCGCGCTTAATGATCTCCTGGGCGAGCGGGCTATCCTTCCAGCGCGTCTTCGGCGCTTCGTCGCCGCCGATGTGGATGTACGGCGCGGGAAACAGCGCGGCCACTTCGGTCAGCACGTCGTCGATGAAGGCGAACGTCTCCTCTTTCGGGCAGAAGATGTTTTCGCTGACGCCCCAGTTCGTCCACACCTCGAACGGCCCCGGCGTGCAGGCGAACTGCGGATACGCGGCCAACGCCGCCTGCGCATGCCCCGGCATTTCGATTTCCGGAATCACCGTGATGTGGCGCGCGGCGGCGTAGGCGACGACGTCACGCACTTCATCCTGCGTGTAGTAGCCGGGCGCGTAGGGAATGCCGTCGCCGATGTACGGATCGACGTGCTCGCCGACCACGGTTTCGCGGCGTTTTGAGCCGAATTCGGTCAGGCGCGGATATTTCTTGATCTCGATCCGCCAGCCCTGGTCTTCGGTCAGATGCCAATGAAAGGTGTTGAGCTTGTACTGCGCCATCAAGTCGAGATATTTCTTGACGAAGGCGACGGAGAAAAAATGCCGGCCGACGTCGAGATGCAATCCGCGCCAGGCGAAGCGCGGTGCGTCGTCGATGTCCACCGCGGCGATGTCGAGCTTGTCCTGTTTTGCCGCGGGCAGCAGTTGCATCAGCGTCTGTGCGCCATAGAACACGCCGGCGTCGGCGCCGGTGATATGCACGCGGCGATCGTCGACGGTGAGGCGGTAGGCTTCGGTCGAGGCGTTGCGCGGATTTTTTGCGGTTTCGAACCAGAGGACGTTGCGCTCGTCTTTGCGCGGCGCGCCGTCACGGATGGGCAGTGTCAGTCCCTGCGTCTGCTGCAGCCAGTCGTCGAACATCGCCGCCGTGGCGCGCGCGGAAGCGTCGCCGGCGTAGATCTGCGTTTGGCCGTTCAGCGCGAACATGCCCGATCCGGCCCGCACCGTCTGCGGCAGCGGTATGACCGCAGGCGCCGTGCGTTCGGCGGCGGCCTGGGCGGAGGGAAGGGCGGCGAGCAGCAATAAAGACAAGATTACGCGGTGCATCGATCACTACCTCCGGCAGGCCGTAAAAACGGAAAATCGTCGCGGTCATTTGACTCAATTCCGTCGTCAAAAAAAAGCCCGGGCTCAGCCGGGCTTTGAGAGGGCGGAAAATCCGCAAATCAAAATCTGTAATTGAAGTCCAGGAACAATTCACGGCCCACGTAGTCGGCGCCGGTGTTGGCGTGGATGAACTCGAATCCACCGGAGTAGTAGTCGATCGGCGCCAGTTTGTTGAAGAGGTTGTTGACCGTGAACGTCAGCTTGGCGTGCTCGTTGAGGTGGTAGCCGACCGAGGCGTTGTAGATGATCCACGGTGCGGTGTTGCCGTAGTGGAGCACGCAATTGGGGTCGCCGACCGAGGGCATCGTGCCGTCCGAAAGACGCTCGCATCCGCCGTAATTGTTGTGGCGGACGCCGCCGGTGCGCGTGCCGAGCAGGGTCGCTTCCCAATCCTCGCGATGCCAGGCCACGCTCGCGCGGACTTTGCTCTTCGGGTTGTTGTAGTTGTCGTTGATGATCGGATCGGTGGGCAGCGTCTGCGACAGGTGACGCAGGTTGTCGGTCCATTCGGCGAGGAAATTGAAATCGCCCCAGCGGTCGGTCTTCAGGGCATAGCTGATCGACCCGTCGATACCGCTGACATACAACTTGCTCTTGTTGATCGCGCCCGAATAGACGGCGACGATGTTGCCGTTCGCGTCGCGATGAACGTCAGAGATGACGAGGTTGCAATATTGCGAACCCACGGCATGGGTGACGTACGGCGAGCCGTCGACGTTCTTGCCCGTGCGGCAGCCCGCTTCGTCGGTGAGCACGGTGGTGGTGTCGATGTTGTCGATCGCGTTGTCGATGCCCATGTGCCAGTAGTCGGCCGACACCGACAAGCCCTCGACCTTCGGAATGTCCCAGACAAAACCGTAGGTCCAGCCGTGTCCCTTCTCGGGCAGGAGGTTCGGGCTGCCTGCCGTATAGGCCGTGAAGTAGGTGTTGTGCTGAGTCGGCGCGCAGATCGTGTCGCCCTGGGTGATGCACGTATACGGGTCGCTGTAGATGCCGACCTGCTGCACCGAGGGGTTCTTGTAGATGTACTGCATGTCCGGCGCGTGGAAGTTCGTGCCGTAGGTGCCGCGCAGGAACAGGCCGTCGAACGGACGCCATTCGAGCTTGGCGCTCCAGGTGCGCGCGATGTCGGCGATGCTCGCATCGTCGTACTTGTCGAGCCGGCCGGCGATCGACGCCGTGAAGGTGGAATGCAGCGGAACCTTGAACTCGAGTGCGGTGGAGTAGCGCGTGCGCTCGCCGCCGCCCGTGGTGTAGTCCTGGAACGGATCGCCGAAGTGGGTGTCGTTGCCGCGCGCATCGGGGTAGAGCTGGAAGCCCTGATGGTTCGCTTCGACGACGCCGGCGAAGCCGAGCGGGCCGGCCCACATGTCGAACAAATCGCCGGTGATCGTGGCCTGCGCCTGGTTCATCCAGGAGATCGAACGGTTTTCGCCAAAGACGCCGAACGTGGCGTATTGCTGCGGCGTGATCGGATTCCAGAAGCGGTTCGCATCGAGCTGATAAACCGGATAATCGGTTCCGTTGATCGTCGTCGTGCCTTGCTGCTGGCCGAAGAAGAAATCGAACATGCCTTGTTCGTTGAGGCCGGCGTACGACTCATGCACCCAGTACAGCGAACGGCCCACGTTCGCATCCCAGTTGAAGCGCCCGTCGAACAGCGTGCCCTTCAAACCGGCATGGATGTCCCAGTTCTGTTCGCGGTCGTAGGTGTTGGCGGTGCCGCCGATTTCGGTCTGGGTGAACTGACGGAAGTAATTCGTGATGACCTGGCCGGTGGTCTTGTCGTAGAAGCCGTTCGGCAGGCCGCCCATCGCATAGAGGAACGGCAGCTGCGTGTTCGAAATGCCGGTCGTGCGCCACAGGCCGATCGCTCCGTAGGCCTGCATGCCGTTGCCGAAATCGTATTCTCCGTAGACGTAGCCGTTTTTGTCGTCGCGGCCCGGAGTCAGCACCCAGTCGCGGAACAAGGCTTTCTGCGCGCAGTAGTAGCCGTTGCTGCCCACGCTGCCGTCGCCGTTGTAGTACTGCGCGTTGCGCAGCGTGTAATAGTTGTTGAAACCCGACTGCGTGCAGGCGCCCGAGGGCGGGGTGATGTAGGTGCCGTCGCCGCCGTTGAGCGACATGGCCGGATAAAGGCTCCAGCCGAAAGCGCGCGCGTTCTTGTCCCACGCGCCGTAACCGGCGTCGGCTTCGGAGTCGGTGTACGGGCGGTCATGGCCCCACAGAGCGCTGCGGTGCGCGCGCTCGAAGTTGTAGACGATGTGCCAATTGTCGCCTGCGTTGCCGCCGACGAAATTGAAGTCGCCGAAGTTGCGGCCGCCGCGTTCGGAGCGGCCGACCTTGAAGTCGATGTCGTAGCCGTTGTACTCGTGCTTGAGAATGATGTTGATGACGCCGGCGATCGCGTCCGAGCCGTAAATCGCCGACGCGCCGGTGGCGAGAATCTCGACGCGGTCGATCATGCCGGTCGGGATGTTGTTGAGGTTCTGAAAATTGCGGCTGCCCGCGGCCGGCTGCGGATAGTCGTCGATGCGGCGGCCGTCGATGAGGATCAGCGTGCGGTTCGCGCCCAAGCCGCGCAAATCCGCCTGACGCGCGTTGACCGTCGTGCTGCCCCAGCTCGGCGGTGTCTGCGTCGGGAACGACTGGGTCAGCGAGCCGACCATTTCATACACGGTGGTGAAGCCCTGCTTCTTCATCTCGTCGCCGGTGATCACCGTCACGGGCGCGGGCCCCTCCGCCTCGCTGCGCGCGATGCGCGAACCGGTGACGACGATTTTCTCCAGTTCGGTTTTTTGATCGTCCTTCGGGGCGGCCGACGGTGCCTGCCCACCGGCGGTATTTTGGGCGTGAGCGCCCGCGGATAGGAACAGTGCCAAGGCAACGCTGTTCACCAAGGTCTTGCGTGTCAGTTTGGTACGCATTTCTTTTCCCCAGATATGCGAGTGGTTTATGGTTTAGATCGATCCAACAACTCGGCAATGTACGCCATTTTTCCCGTCCGTGCATGCCGCATTGCAACACTATATATGAAACTTAGGTTTGCTGGCGCAACAATTTTTGGCTACCGCTTGTTGTGAAGCGGTAAAAGGCGGATA
>DAIMZS010000003.1:19716-32926 GCA_036733825.1 Rudaea sp. | reverse complement strand
TTTGATCTGTGTTCGGTCCAGCACGGGGTCGGAATAGGCGAAGGTCGTATAGCTCAAACCGTAGCCGAACGGGAACTGCGCTTCGCCGCTGAGATTGTCGTAGTCGTCGCCGCGTCCGCTCGGCTTGTGGTTGTAGGTCAGCGGCAGCTGCGCGGCGTCGAGCGGCCAGGTGATCGGCAGGCGTCCGGCCGGATTGGCGTCGCCGAACAGCGTCTGCGCGAGGGCGAGGCCGCCGGCTTCGCCCGGATACCAGGCGTCGATGACGGCGTCGGCGTCGTCGATCCAACGGCGCATCGTCACCGCGCTGCCGCCGACGAGAACGACGACCGTCGGTTTTCCGGTCGCGTGCATCGCGCGGATCAGCGCTTCCTGATCGCCGGGCAGGTCCAGGCTCGCGCGGTCGCGGAATTCGCCTTCGTGAATGCCGGCGACGACGACGATCGCATCCGCATCGCGGGCGAGTTCGCGCGCCTGCGCCCGCCGCGCTTCGCCGTCGTCCCGTGCGCCGGCGTTCCAGAGCAGGCGCACACGGGCGCTGCCGCCGCGCATTTCGCGGAATTCGACCACGATCGGCCGACGGCCGCCATCGGCGAAGTCGACGTCGACGAGATCGCGATGGAACGACGCCTTGTTCCAGCGATCGATGATGAGCTTGCCGTCGAGATACAGACGAAAACCGTCGTTGCCTTCGAGGCCGAGGCGATAGCGCCCTGCGGCCGGAGCGAGCAGTTCGCCGCGCCAGCGCACCGAATAATTATCCGGCGCGAGCTTGGCGTCGGGCGGACCGAGCATCCAGCGGAAGTCGATCGACGGATCGACGCGCTGCGCGACCGGCGCGCCGGCAAGATCGGAGGAGTCGAAAAAGCTGGCCTGCAGTCCCGCCGTATCGTCGTGGCGCAGGTGCGCGGCGTCGATGGTCGTGAATTCGTCGGTGTTGCGCGAGCTGCCCTGAGCGTAGACGATCTTCGTCGTCTTGCCCGCGCGCTGCTTCAGGCCGTCGAGAATGCTGATCGGCTCGATGCCCTTGCCGCTGTAGCCGCCCAGGCGCGCCTGCGTGGCGTCCTCGCCGAGAACGAGCAAGGTTTTCGGATGCGCGAACGGCAGAACGCCGTTGCGGTTCTTCAGCAGCACGAACGACCGCAGCGCAGCTTGGCGCGCCAGCTCGCGATGCGCGCCGTCCTGCAGCGGGCGCCGCGCCGCGGCGGCATCGACGTAGGGATGATCGAACAGGCCCAGTTCGAATTTCGCGCGCAGCACGCGCGCCACGGCGTCGTCGATGCGCGAAGCCGCGATCGAGCCGTCGAGAAACGGCGGCATGAACAACGCGGATTGCGCGACGTTGGTCTGGAAGATGACATCGAGTCCGGCGCCGATGGACATCGCCGTCGCCTGCGCGTAGTCGCGCGCGGTGTGGTGCAGCACGTTCGCGCCGCCGACCGCGCCCGCGTCGGAGATGACGAAGCCGCGGAATTTCCACTCGTCTTTCAGCGTCTGTGTGAGCAGCCACGAATTCGCGCTCGCCGGCGTGCCGTCGACGCTGTTGTACGAAGTCATCAGCGAGCGCGCATGCGCGACATCGATCGCCGCCTTGAACGGCGGGAAATGCACTTCTTCGAGCCAGCGCGCGCTTTTCTCGATCGGATAACTGTCGCGGCCGCCGTCGCCGACGTTGGCGATGAAATGCTTGGGTGTGGCGATCACGTCCTCGTCTTCGACGGCTTTCATGAAGGCCGTGCCGAGCACAGTCGTCAGATACGGATCTTCGCCGTAGGTTTCCTCGACGCGGCCCCAGCGCACGTCGTCGGCGATGTTGATCACCGGCCCGAGGATATCGCGCAGGCCGCGCGCTTTCGCCTCGATCGCGATCGCCTTGCCGACCGCGCCGAGCAGCTTCGGATCGAAGCTCGCGGCGAGGCCGATCGACTGCGGAAACGCCGTGGCGTCGTCGCGCACGAGCCCGTGCAGCGCCTCGTCGAACGGCAGCATCGGAATGCCGAGCCGCGTTTCGTCGACGAAAAAGTGCTGCGCGGCGTTGATCTTGCGCGCCAGCGATTCGGCGTTCTCGCGCGTGTCGTAGCTCAGGATCTGCTGCGCGGCGCCGCCCTGCGCGTCGGCGCCGAGCTGCAGGCCGAAGATGCCGTGGCGGAATTGGTCGCGGTTGGACGGCGTCACCTCGCCGGGCACCATGAACAGCTGCCAGAACTTTTCCTCGGGCGTCATGCGCGCGAGCAGGTCGGCGACGCGCGCCTCGACGCTTGCTTTGGCGTCTTTATAAACAGGCGCGTGCTCGATGTCGGCGGCATCGCAGAGCACCGGCGCGACCGCCATGGAGGCGAGCAGCGCCGCGGCACGGCAGCGCATCGTCACCGCGAAACTCACGCGCCGCGCCGCAGGTTGTACAGCACTTCGTAGCAGGCGCCCATCGTGTGATAGTCGGTCTTGCCGGCGGGACTCTTCTCGTCGCTGTACTTGCGGTTGTCGGCGTCGAGAATGCGGTACCACGCGCCGTAGCGATGGTCGACCATGTGCTGCCACGAATAGGCCCAGAGCTTGTCGTACCACGTCCAGTATTTTTCTTCGCCGGTGCATTGCGCGAGCAGAGCGGCCGCGGCGAGCGACTCGGCCTGCACCCAGAAATACTTGTCGTCGTCGCAGACGCTGCCGTCCGGCGCGAAGCCGTAAGCCATGCCGCCGCGCGCCGCGTCCCAGGAATGCTTCAGCGCCGTATCGAACAGATGCTGTGCGGTCGGCACGAGCCATTCCACGGGGCGATGCCGATCGAGGATCAGCAACAGCTTGGCCCACTCGGTCTGATGGCCCGGCTGAAAACCCCACGGGCGGAACAAGTGCTTCGGATCGTCCTTGTGATATTCCCAATCGATGCGCCACTGCGTGTCGTAATGTTCCCAGACCAGGCCGCCGCCGAGCTTCGCCTGGCGCCGGGTCATGTTGTCGGCAAGCGTCAGCGCGCGGTCGAGATAGCGCGTCTCGCCGGTCGCTTCGAATGCGGCGAGCATGGCCTCGCACATGTGCATGTTCGCGTTCTGGCCGCGATAAGTGGAGAAGTTCCACTGCGCGTCGGCTTCGTCGCGGTAGAGGCCGAAGGCCGCGTCCCAGAAATATTTTTCGAGAAGATCCCAGGTCTCATCCATCCATGCGTGCGTCTCGGTGAGGCCGGCTTTGTACGCAGTCGCGTAGGCGAGCAGGACGAAGGCGAGGCCGTAGCAGTGATTGGTGCGGTCCTCCGCCTGGCCGTCGCGCAGCGTCCATGCGTAGCCGCCGGTGATCGGATCGCGATGCACCTCGCGCAGATAGCGCAGACCGTGCCGCGCGGCGTCACGATATTCGGCGTTGCCGAATTCGCGCAGCGCCATCGCGTAGTTGAAGACGAAGCGCGTGCTCGAGACCAGATGCCGATGGGAACGATCGTAGACGCTGCCGTCGTCCTTGAAGTAGTGGAAAAATCCGCCGGCCGGATCGATGCAGCGCGGATGGTAGAACGCCATCGTCTGGCGGATGTGCGCGAGCAGGAATTCTTCGCTGCGGAAATTCGGTGCATCAAGCGTAGTCATGTCGTTCGATGAGTTTGCCGTTGAGCAGGGCCTGGGTTTGCGCGAGATCCGGCATCGCCGCGAATGCGCCGTGGCGCGTGACAGCGAGCGCGCCGACCGCCGCGGCGAAGCGCAGCGCGCCTTCGAGCGCGTCTTTGTCGCGCAGGAACGCGGGGAATGCGTTGGTATCGATGTCGCGCCGGGCCAGCTCAAAAAGCAGCCCGCCGACGAAGGCATCGCCGGCCGCGGTGGTGTCGATCGCGCGCACGGTGAAACTCGGCACTACGCCGCTGCTCGCGCGCGTGAACCAGCGCACCGGCGCGTCGCCGTCGGTGACGATGACGAGTTGCGCACGGCCTTGCCAGGCGCGTTCGAGAACGGCGTCTTCGTCGCTGCGATGACGTTCTGTGCGCAGCGGCTTGGCGAGGAATTCGAGTTCGCTGCGCGCGAGCTTGATCAGATCGGCGGCGTCGAGCGCGGCCCACAGGCGCGGATGCGGGTCGGTGCGGCGGTCCCACAGCGCCGCGCGCCAGTTCAGATCGCAGCTGACCAGCGCGCCGGCGGCGCGCGCGAGCTGCATGCCCTGCACGGTCGCTGCGGCGATCTCGGTTTCGGTCAGGCTGTTCGAGCAGACGTGGAAGCTGGCGAGGCCGTCGAAACAGGCCGCGCGGAAATGTTCGCGGCGGAACAGCAGATCGGCTGCGGGCGGGCGATAGAAATTGAAATGCCGCTCGCCCTCGCTGTCGAGCGCGACGAAGGCGAGGGCGGTGTTGGCCTGGTCGGTGCGCGCGATGTGGTCGGTGCCGACGCCGGCACGGTGCAGGCTGTCGATGAGGAAATCGCCGAACATGTCCTCGCCGAACATGCCGACGAATTGCGCTTCGCCGCCGAGGCGCGCGACCGCGACCGCGACATTGGCAGGCGCGCCGCCGGCGAACTGGTGAAACGCGCGCGGCGCATCCGTGGCGTCCGCGGGTTTCGCGAGAAAATCGATCAGGGCCTCGCCGAAACAGGCGATGCGTTTACGTCGTGTGGTCATATTTTCATGCCGGTGCAGGGCTGCTGGCGCGCACCTTGAGTTGCACCGCGGCGACGATCTGGCGCGGCTTTGGCGCGTGCGTCCCAAGCCGTTGCAGCAGCAGCTCCGCCGCTTGGCGGCCGCGTTCGCGCGGCTGCACGGCGACCGTGGTCAGCGGCGGCGAGGCGAGGGCGGCTTCGGGAATGTCATCGAAGCCCGTCAGGGCAAAATCTTTTCCGGGGCGCACGCCGCGCGCGGCGAGGCCGAGCATGAGGCCGAGCGCGACGGCGTCGTTGTAGCAGACCGCCGCCGTCGGTTCCGCCGTATTCGCGAACAGCGTGGCGGCGTTGGCCGCGGCGTCGAGCCGATTCGGCGCGGTCTCGATCATCCAATCCTTGTGCAGCGGCAATTTCGCGCGCTTCATCGCGGCTTCGAATCCGGCGCGGCGCTGGCGGCACGAGCTGGAGCTCGCGTGGCCGCCGAAAAACGCGATCTTGCTGTGTCCGTGCGCAATCAGATGCTCGGTCGCGAGTTCTGCGCCGCGCTGGTTGTCGAGGGCGAGATAATCCCACTCGCCGCCCTTGATCTCGCGGTTGAACACGAGCACGGCTAGATTGGCGCCGAGTACCTGGGCGACGCGCTTGCCGTCGCTGCCTTCGGCGGGAGAGAGGATCACGCCGGCCGGCGTGTGCTCCATGAGCGAGGCGAGCACCGCGTCCTGCCGCGAAGGCGATTCGCTCGTGTTGCCGAGCAGAGTCACGTAGCCCTTGTCGCCGAGCGCCTCGTCGACGCCCGCGGCAAATTCGGCGAAGAACGGGTTCGACAGGTCGTTGATGACCAGGGCGACCGCGCTCGAAGTGCGCCGGCGCAGATTGGCCGCGCCGCGGTTGTAGACGTAACGCTGCTTGGCCAGCTCGGCCTGCACGCGCGCTCGCGTGTCCGGATGGACGAGCGGACTTTCGCGCAGCACGAGCGAAACGGTCGCGCGCGACACGCCCGCACCGGCCGCAATGTCGGTCACTGTCGGGGTGCGGCGCATGGATTTGGTGGTGGACGCGGTCTTCTTCATTCGTCGCCCCGTAGACGATGCGTTTTGGGACTATTTGGTTGCAACGGCGGGGCAGGATGCCGCCGGCAGATCGGCCGGATGCGTGCCCCAGGTCGGTGTTTTATCGGTCAATGTGTAGCGTACCGAGGCGCCATGGCGCAGCGTATCCCAGTCGGTGAACACTCGGGTTTGCGCGCGGCCGTCGACTTGCGCGCTGTCGACGTACTGCAATTTGCTGCCGTCCGCGCCGGGCGCGTCGATGGTCAGCGTCTTGCCGCCGGCGAGGTCGATTTCGGCATGTTCGAAACGCGGTGTGTGCAGCAGCAGCTGCCCGCTGCCGGGCATGCCGGGATAGATGCCGAGCGCGCTGAACATGTACCACGCGGACATCGTGCCGAGATCGTCGTTGCCGGTCACGCCGCTCGGACCGTCGGTGAACAAGGTCTGCGCCGCACGCAGCACGACCGCGGTTTTCCACGGCGCGCCGGTCAGCGTGTACATCCACGGGCTATGCAGATCGGGCTCGTTGTTCGGGTTATAGCGGAACTGGTTGTAGTAGTCGTAGGCGCCCATCACCCATTCCTTGCGCGCCGCGTGCAGCGGATCGGCGAGCAGCTTGTCGAGCGCGAAAAAGACGTCCAGACGTTTTTGCGTCTGTTCCGGCCCGCCCATCGCTTTGACCAGCGAGGGGACGTCCTGCTGCTCGAGCCATTGGTATTGCCAGGCGGTACCTTCGTGAAAGCCGTCCTCGCTCGACGGCGAATAGGGCTTGTCTTTCGGCACGTACCATTTGCCGTCGATCGTCTTCGGCCGCGGAAAACCTTGGAAGCCGCCGTGTTCGTTGTCGACGATGGCGGCGTCCCAAAGCGTGTGCCAGTTGCCGCTGCGCGCTGCCCAGCGCTGCGCATCGGCTTTTTCGCCGAGCCCGCGCGCCATCAGTGCGAGCGAACAATCGGCCTGCGCGTACTCGAACGTTGCCGAGGCGCCGTGATTCTGGTCGACGTCCATCGCTTTCTTCGCGTAGTCCTTGTCGTATTCGACGAAGCCGTGGGCGATGTAGTTGACGTTGCCGGAGCGGCCTTCCTCACGCCAGAACGCGGGCGGCACGCGGTCGGCGTTCTGCTTGAGCGCGGCGTAGGCGCGCTGGGCTTCCTCGCCCGACAGTGCGCCGTATTTCCACAGATCGACGAGGAACGGCGTGACCGGATCGCCGGTCATCGTGTTCGTCTCATAGTTCGCGTAGCCCCAGCGCGGCAGCCAGCCGTTCTGCTCGGCGATCGTCACGACCGTGCGCGCGATGTCGCGCGCGCGCTCCGGATGCAGGATCGCGAGCATCTGGTTCTGCGCGCGGTAGGTGTCCCAGAGCGAGAAGTATTCGTAGTAGGTCCAGCCGTCCGCTTTGTGAATCGCGTTGTCCCAGCCGCGATAGCGGCCGTCGGCGTCGTTGCCGGTCAGCGGCTGCAGCAGGGTGTGATAGAGCGAGGTGTAGAACACGACGCGGTCTTCCGGCGTGCCGCCGCGTACGCGTACGCGCGCGAGCTCTTTGCGCCAGGCGTCCTGCGCGCGCTGTTTGACGTTGTCGAAGCCGAGCGCTTTGCCGTCGGCATAGCCTTCGCTGCGCAGATTGGCGCGCGCGCCGTCGGCGTCGACGTGCGACACCGCGCTGAGCACGGTCACGCTGCGCGAATCTTTGCTGTCGAAGGTGAACCAGGCGCCGTTCGGCGATTCGGCGGCGCTCGACTCGTTCGAGCCCGGCGTCGCGCTGAGCTTGTTCCAGGTGCCGTGGGCAACGAACGGCCGATCGAATTCGAGACGGAACCAGGTCGTGTAGGTGCTGCCGCCGCAGAAGCCCATCGCTTCGAGCGAGCCCTCGACGGTGTGGTCGTCGACGACGCGCAGGTGGCTGTGCAGGATGCGATGGCGGATCGTCGCCTGGCCGAGATTGACGAGCACATTGGCCTGCGCGTTCGCGCCGGCGAACGTATAGCGCTCGGCGCCGACGCGCGTCAGTGCACTGGTTTCCGCGTCGATGCCGCCGTAGTCCGTCAGGCGCACCTTGTAGTAGCCGGGCCGGCCGATCTCGCCTTGATGCTCGTAGGCGGAGGCGTAGCGCGTCTGGTCGAAGGTTTCCGGGTTCGTCGTGTCGAACGCGAACTTCGCGCCGGCGCCGATCGTGCCGGTCACCGGCAGAATCGAGATCAGGCCGCCTTGCTCGAAGCAGCCCGCGCCGGAAAGAAAGAAGTGGCCGAAGCCGCGGATCTTCTTGTCGCCGTATTGCCAGCCCGCGTAGTGCGAACCGACCGGGCTGACCTGGATCATGCCGAACGGCGCGGAGGCGCCCGGAAACGTATTACCTTCGTCCTTGGTGCCGATGAAGGTGTTAACCTCGCCGATGAGATCGACGTTCGGTGTATCGGCGGCGAACGCGGGCAGCGCGAGCGCGCCGGCGAGCAGGACCGAAAGAAGCTTGTTTTTGTGACTCATCGATGCCTCATCGTGAACATCTTTCTCGGATCAGTTTCCGCGCAGCGCGGCGGCGAGCGCGCGCACGCGGGTGACGTCGGTTTCTACGAAATCCGGTTCCAGGCCCGGCAGATCGGTGCGGCGCAGGCGCATGCCCGAGCGACGCTCGGCGCCGGCCGACCCGTGGCAATCGGCGACGCCGGTGCGGACGACGAGCTCGCGCACATTGCCGGCGTTGACGCCGCCGCCGGCCATGACGGCGACACGTCCCGCGGCCTGGCGCACGAACTGCGCGATCGCTTCCGCGCCCTGCGGCGCGCTGGCCGCGCCGCCCGAGGTCAGCACGCGTTTGCAACCGAGCGCGACGATGGTTTCGAGCGCGGCTTCGCGATCGCGCGCGGCGTCGAAGGCACGGTGGAAGGTGACGTCGAGCCGCCCGGCCGCGCCGATCAGGCGGCGGCACAGCGCGGCATCGATGTCGCCGTCGGCATCGAGCGCGCCGATCACGACGCCGTCGGCGCCGGCCTGCACGCAGGCGCCGATGTCGCGCAGCATGACGTCGGTTTCGGCTTCGTCGTAGAGGAAATCGCCGCCGCGCGGACGGATCAGCACGTGAATCGGAATGCGCAGCCGCTTGCGCGCTTCGGCCAGAATGCCGTACGACGGCGTGGTACCGCCCTCGCGCAGATTGGCGCAGAGTTCGATACGATCGGCGCCGCCTTCCTGGGCAGCCAGGGCAGAGGCGATCGAGGCGGCGGCGATTTCGAGAAGAGGCATGAGTCCCTGATGAGTACGTTCGCCGTGAAAAGAGGTTTCCGCGTGCCGCCGTGCGGCGTGCATCTTTTCACAAGATGAGTTATTGCTATATTTGGATCGATCCAAAGACGACTTTATCATTTCCGCGCGGCACGTAAACACTGCAGCGCAGCATTTGTGTCGAAAAAGCGTCGGCGGGTCGATCCGGGCATAACCCCACTGTAGCGGAGCCGTCGTGCGCTTGAAGCTGTGGTTGATCCTCATCGCGTTTTTCATTGCGCTGCCCGCGACGGCCGTCGTGGAGCCCGATCCGGGTGCTCCCGCGCTTTCGCCGCAGCTCGAAGCCTGGCGCAAGCTCGGTTTCGGCATATTCATCCACTGGGGGCTGTATTCCGAACTCGGCGGCGTGTGGCAGGGCAAGCCGGTCACCGAAGGTTATTCGGAGCAGATCCAGAGCTTCGCCAAGATTCCGTCCGCGGATTACGTGCAGGTCGCCGAGCGGTTCACCGCGTCGAAATTCGACGCCGATGCGATCTGCGGTCTGGCGAAGGAAGCCGGCGCGCGCTACATCGTCGTCACCAGCAAGCATCACGATGGCTTCGCCATGTTCGATACGAAGTCGACCGACTTCAACATCGTCCAGCGCACGCCGTTTGGCAAGGATCCGCTGAAGCTGCTGTCGAGTGCCTGCCGCAAGGTCGGCCTCGGTTTCGGCGTGTACTTCTCGCTCGTCGACTGGCACGCGGGGCATCCGTTCGATCCGGACAACAACAATCCCATCCCGGCATCGATGGAGCCGCTGATCGAGCAGCAGCTGCGCGAGCTGATGAGCAACTACGGGCCGATCACCGAAATCTGGTTCGACATGTCCGCACCGACGCCCGCGCAGAGCCGGCGTTTCGCCGCGATCGTGCGCGAGCTGCAGCCGCAGGCGGCGATCAATGGGCGCATCTGGAACAACCAGGGCGATTTCGTCACGCTCGGGGACAACGAAACGCCGCCGCCCGGCCTGCAGCCGCCGTTCGAAGTGCCGGCGTCGATCTACCACGAGACCTGGGGCTACCGCAGCTGGCAGAAGCGCGAGGATGCCGAAAGCAAGACGCGCGAACTCGTGCGCGGTCTGGCCGAGGCGCGCGCACACGGCGGCAACTATCTGCTCAACATCGGCCCGATGGGCGACGGGTCCGTGGTGCCGTTCGAAGCGCAGGTGCTGCGCGGCATCGGCGCGTGGCTGCGCGAGCATCCGGCGGCGCTCGATGTGGGCCGGGTGGCGCCGCCGGAAAAAATCGCCGTGGCCGCGGCGGACGGATCGATACGCATCGCGCGCGCCGACTGGTCCGCGGGCACGAGCTTCGGTTTCCACAACGGCTATTCGACGCAGTATCCGACGACGGTCGTGTTGTCCGCCGCATTCGCTGCGCCAGTCGCGCAGGACCTGACGCTGCGCTTTGACGGCACGAAGGCGAGCGGTGATCGCCGCTATCGCATCACCGTCGGCGGCGAGGTGCGCGAGGTCGACGGCAAACGGCTCGTCGACGCGAACGGCGTCGGGCCGTTTCACGTCAATGCGTCGAACGCCGTGCCGGTGACGGTACGCCTGGCCGCGCCGGCGTTCGCCGCCGAAGATTTAGGACTCGATTTCCGCGCGGTGGACCTGCGCTCAACTCCAACGAAGAAGCAACCATGACCCTTTCCCGCCGTCGATTTCTGTTCACCACCGCCGCCACGTTTGCCGCCAGCACCTGGCCGCAGCGCCGCGCGCTCGCCGCGCCAGCGCAATTGCCCGCGCCGTCGCCGAGCCAGCTGCGCTGGCAGCGCGACGAGTTCGCCATGTTCGTGCATTTCGGCGTCAATACCTACACCGACCGCGAGTGGGGACTCGGCAACGAAGACCCGGCGATCTTCAACCCGGCCGCGCTCGACGCGCGTCAATGGGCGCGCACCGCGCGCGAAGCCGGCGCGCGTGCGATGATCCTGACCGCGAAGCATCACGACGGCTTCTGCCTGTTCCCGACCAAGACGACGAAGCATTCGGTCGAAAGCAGCCCATGGCGCGGCGGCAAAGGCGATGTCGTGCGCGAATTCGCCGACGCTTGCCGCGCGGAGAATCTGCGCGTCGGTTTGTACTGTTCGCCATGGGACCGCAATTCGCCGGTCTATGGCACCGAGCGCTACAGCGATTTCTACTGCGAGCAGCTGACCGAACTGCTCACGCGCTACGGCGAGATCAACGAGATGTGGTTCGACGGTGCGAACGGCGAAGGGCCGGGTGGCAAGCGCCAGGTCTATGACTGGCCGCGCTATCACGCGCTCGTGCGCAAGCTGCAGCCGAACGCGGTGATGTTTTCCGACGCCGGCCCCGACGTGCGCTGGTGCGGCAACGAAAAGGGTTTGGCCGGCTATCCGAACTGGGCCAGCGTCAATCCCGCCAAGGTGCCGTATCCGGGCGCGGACAGTCCCGCGGTGACGGATGCGCTGCTGCACGGCGACGCCGACGGCAGCGTCTGGCGTCCGGCCGAAGCCGACGTGTCGATCCGGCCCGGCTGGTTTTATCACGCCGCGGAGAACGATCAGGTCAAGAGCATCGAGGCGCTGAACGAGATCTGGTTCAGCTCGGTCGGACACAATTCCAAACTGCTGCTCAATGTGCCGCCGACGCGCGAGGGCGTGTTCCACGCGAACGACGTCGCGCGCCTGCGCGAGTGGCGCAAGGTGCGCGAAGCGATGTTCGCGCACGATCTCGCGGCATCGAAAAAAGTGTCTTGGCGAAAGACCGGCGAGCGCAGCGCCGTGGCCGAGATCGAACTCGGCGAACCGGCGTCGGTCGGCATCGTGCGGCTCGCCGAAGATGTCGCGCAGGGCCAGCGCGTGTCGCGTTACGTGCTGCATGGCGCGGCGGACGGCGATTGGAAGGAACTCGCGCAAGGCTCGACGATCGGCGTGTGCAAACTCGACCGCATCGCGCCGACGCCGCTGCGCAAGCTGCGCATCACGATACTCGACGCGATCGCGCCGCCGCAGCCGTTGCTCGTGGCGGCGTATCGCAGCGCGGCGGGCTGAGAGCGCGCTATTTCGGCGCGCCCGACTTGCGCAGGGCCGTATCGGTCACGCTGCCGTTTTCGCGCACGAAAATGCGGTCGACGGCCCTGCCTGCCGTGGGCGCGGAAAATTCGAAGCGCAGATCGCGTTCCTTGACGAAGAACTGCGTGGGCGACAGCGCGGACAGCGCAAACGTGTGCGCGCCTGCAGTCAGTTTGAGATGATCGCCGTCGATGGCGACGTCGACATCGCCGCTTTGCTTGCTCGAATAGCGGCCGACGAGTTTTGCGAGCATGTCGGCCGGCAAGTCGATCGCCTCCGGCGGCGCGTAGGGCACGCCGCCGTGCGAGTAGCTGAAGACGCGGCTCATGCGCCAATGGCCGTCGGCGTATTCCCACAAATCGTCGAATTTGGCTTGACCGGTCACGTATTCCGGCTTGCCCGGTTCGGTGATGTAGAACTTGTGGTCGCCGACGAGCAGGGCGCGATTGCCGGCCATCGGATAGAACTGCACCGAGCCCGCGACCGCTTCGCGGCGCACGCGCTGGGCGGGATTGCCGCAGATGTTCTTTTTGATCGACTCGACCAGATCCGCGCGCGACTTCGTCAGCCCGCCCTTGTCGTGATAGAACTCGATGCTTTCGGTGAAGAAGTCGCCGGTCGCCGGAATATCGCAGGTGTTGTAAGCCTTCCAGAACGCCGCATCGGCGGCGCGTACGGCCGCTTCGGCGTTGGCCTGTGGCGCATCGTCGGCCTGCGCGCTCGTCGCGCCGAAAGCAAACAGGGACAGGGCAAGAATAGGTTTCATTCGTGAGGAACTCCCAATGGCGGTAAGGGTTCGGATACGGCCAATAGCAGATCGGTTGCATGCCTGGTTGCGCTGGCAGCCTATACTTCGTGCATGGATTTGGCATCTGCAGCAGGCATGATTTCCGACGAAACCGAGAATGCGCCGACGAAAGAATCGTCCAAGCGCTTGAACAAATACATCGCCGAAAGCGGCTATTGCTCGCGGCGCGAGGCGGACCGGCTGATCGCGGAACGGCGGGTCACGCTCAATGGCAAGCCCGGCGGCATCGGCAGCCAGGTCGTCGAGGGCGACGAAGTGCTGATCGACGGCCAGCCGCTGCTGCAGCGCCGTGCCGACGCCCGCGGACGCAAGCATGTGTACATCGCGCTCAACAAACCGGTCGGCATCACCTGCACGACCGAGCGCGAGGTGAAAGGCAACATCGTCGATTTCGTCGACCATCAGGAGCGCATCTTTCCGATCGGCCGTCTCGACAAGGATTCGGAAGGGCTGATCCTGCTCACGAGCAACGGCGACATCGTCAA
>DAIMZS010000003.1:4071-19616 GCA_036733825.1 Rudaea sp. | reverse complement strand
GCGCTCAAGGTCGGCCAGTGGCGCAATCTGACCGAGCAGGAGTTGCGCGGCCTGCTGCCCCAGCGCACGGAGTGGTGAGCGCAACGCGGAATGTGACAAGGCGCAATATCTGCCTGCACGGGTGAAATTGCGTAGCGAAAGCGTGAGGAGGTCCGCACATGGCGCTGTACGACGCAGCATAATGCCGTGGCACGAGGCGAGTCGGCTATGATTCGTTCTGGCGGGAGCCACGCATTGGGGAACGCGAGCGATGCAGAGCAATCAAGTTCCGCAGAAGACCGCAGCCGGCCGGCGCGAAGTCGAGTCGCGCGAGCACAAGCTGGGATGGCAGCATCGCGCGCTGCTCATCGAAGCCAACGGCGAACGCAGCGTCGCCGACTTGACTCACGTGTTCAAGACGCACGAGGCCACGGCCGCCGCGCTGGGCGAATTGCAGGCCTTGGGCCTGATCGAGATCGCTGAGTCCGAGGTGGAAATACCCGACCTCATCGCCGGTGACGGCGTCACTCCGCTGCAGCAGGCGCGGCAGCTGCTCAACGACACGGCGGTCGGATCGCTCGGCATGTTCGGCGGCATCTCGGCGTTTCGATTCACGCTGAAGGTCGAGCATTGCTACAGCGCGGATGAGATACGCACGCTGTTTCCCGACTATCGCAAGCTCGTCGGCAAGAGCAAGGGCGCCGACTACGCGGACGCGGTGCTCGCCCGCGTCGAGAAACTGCTCGAGCAGGCCTGAGCCGAGTCACCGCCGCTTCTTGCGGCTGCCCGAACGCGGCTTCTTGCTCGATGCCGCACCGCTCAATCCCGCGAACAGTGCCTGCCCGTTCGGCACGCCGAGCCCCGTGCAGGCGTTCCAGCCGGGGCCGGCCGAATAGCCGATCGAACTGCCGCTCGGTTTGTTGCTGCCTTGGGTGATCTCGCGCAGCCACGAGGGGTTGGCATACAGCGTCGGCAGAAAAAAACCGATCGGCTTTGCGGCCTGCTGGTTGATCAGCGCGGCGAGCCCCGCCCACAGCGGCGCGACGGCGCTCGTGCCGCCGACGACTTGCGTTGCACCGTTGTAGACGATGCGGTAACCGGTCGCGGGCGCGGCGTCGCCGGCGACATCGGGCACGCCGCGGCGGAGCTTGCCGTCGTTGAGGCTTTTCGGCAGCGGCGCGTTCTTCTGGAAACTCGGTACCGCGAAGCGATCGCTGATCCCGCCGCCGCCGCCGCTGCTGCCGTCGTTCCAGACGGACTCGCTCGCGATGCTGCTTCCGCTCACGCGGATATTCGTGCCGCCGCAGCCGATCGCCCACGGGCTCGACGCCGGAAAATCGACGTGCGCGCTGCCGTCGTCGACGCCGTCGGTGGCGAGGCTGTCGCCGGAAGCGACGAAAACGGAAACGCCCACGGCTGCCGCGTCCTGCATCGCGCTGTTCATCGAGTTGATGGCCTGCTGCGTCCAGTTCGATTCGGCGGAGCCCCAGCTGATCGAGATCACGCTCGGCTTGTGCTTCGCATCGTGCGCGGCCTGGGTGATCGCGTCGACGAAACCGGCATCGGTGTTCGGTGCGAAATACACCGCGATCGCCGCGCGCGGCGCCGCGCCGGCGGAAACTTGAATGTCGAGCGCCACTTCGCCGTTCGCGCCGTCGTCGGGCTTCGGCTTGTTCTTGCCGCCGTCGACCGACACCGCCGTAACTTTCGGCGCAGCGAGACCCATCGCCTTGAACGCGGCTTTCGTATCGCTCGCCGCGTAGCCGCCGCCGAGTTCGATCAGCGCGATGCATTGCCCGGAACCGTTCACCGCAGTCGGAAACCGGTACAGCGCGGCGACGGCGTTGGGCAAGTGCGCCGCCGCCGCCGCGGCATTCGGATGCACGATCGAGCGCGGTTTCGCCGCGGGCCGCGTGTCGAGTCCGAGAACGGATTCGACCACAGAGGCGAGCTTGCTCGGCAGCGACAGCGCGCCGCTGCGGGCGCGGAAGGTCTTCTCATTTTCCCGATAGCGCGCGAGTTCGCAGCCGAACGCCGCCTGCATCTTCGCGGCCGTGCCGGCGAGCCGAATCCTTCGCCGCGCAGGCTCGACCGCCGTCACCTGCAAGCCGTGTTCTTTGGCAAACGCGCGGACCTGCTTGATGTCGTCGGCATGCTGCAGTTTGCGCCGGGCGAGCAAATCCTTGCGTGGATCGCCTTTGGCCTTGAATGCGGCAGGCAGGGTTTTGCGCGGTTTCAGATAGAGGCTGACTTCAATGCGCTCTTGCGTCGGCACCGCGCCGACGCGCGCGGCGGTCTTCGCCGGCGCATTGCGATGGCTGGGGGAGAATTCTCGATAGGAGCGAGGGGGCATGGGATCTCCGGATACAAGAGCGCCGCGCCGTCGGCGCAGCGGTTCCATCCCCCGATTAGGCGATTCGCGAGCGAACCGCCTCGAACGTCAAGCTAGATATCTCAGCGTCCGATGTCAAATGACACCCTCATGTCAGAGCGTCGCGATGAACAGCGGATCGGGATAGAGCAGGCCGGCCACCTTGCGGATCACGTCGTTGCCCTTGTCGCCGTTGGTGAAGATCACCACGCCCGTCTGCTTGTTCGGGTCGAAGAACACATGCGTGCGAACGCCCCAGTCGGAGCCGCTGTGGTCGATGACGGTCACGCCGTTGAGTTCGATGATTTGCCAACCCAAGCCCATGCCCGCGCGGGCGCGGCACGCGTCGGCGGCCATGCCGGCTTTGATACAAAGCTGTCTCACTTCGTCGGCCGTGGGGAGATTGCGCGTGCTGGTCATCTGCGCGTCGGCGATGTCGTGCGTCAGTCCCTGTCGCCGCATGACGCTGAGCACGAATTTCGCATAGTCGCCGACCGTCGTGCGCACGAGATCGGCGGCCGTCCATGTGCTGAGGTCCTTCGGTCCGGTTTCGCCTTTCGGCCCGTGCGGTTCGGCGAGGCGCCCGGCGAACCAATCGCGTTTCGTGTACGCGGTTTCTTTCATGCCGATCGGGTCGAACACGTATTCTTGTGCGAGCTCCTCGAACGGCCGCCCGGTTCTCTTTTCCGCGAAGCGACCGACGTAGTTGTAGCCCTCGCCCGAATAGCCGAAGTTCGTGCCGGGTTCCCACTGAAAAGTGAGCACGCCCTGGGTCTGCCCGCGCCAATTCTTGAAGCCGGTCTGATGCGACAGGCACAGGCGCGGCGTCAACAGCTTGGCCCAGGGATTGTCCTTGATGTCGGGATCGACCCAGTAAGGGAACATCGGCTCGTCGAGCGAGAGTTTGCCGTTCGAGGCGAGGCGCAGGATCAGTTCGGCCGAGATCGGCTTGGTCAGCGAGGCGAGGTTGTAGAGTGTTTTCTCCGTTGCCGGCACCCCGGGGCTCTGCTCGCCGTAGACGGCGGTCCAGGCGAGTTTGCCGTGTTCGATATAGGCGACGGCGACGCTGGGCACATCGGACTGCTGCAGCCACTGCGGCGCCTGCCGATCGAGCTGCGTGCGCAGGTTCTGAGCGGAAGAGGCGGGTTTTGCCGGTGGATCCTTAGCGGCAGTGCCGGCGCAAGCCGCAGCGAGGAACATCGGGAAGAGGCAGGCGATGATGCGAACGCGGATCATGGATTTGGTCTCGTCGGAAACACCGAGACCTTGGATACCCGTCCGCGAAAAACGGTTGCAATTTCCGTGTCAGAAGCGCGCGATGCGAAACTTGCGTCCTTTGATCCCGCTCGCGCGTAAGCGATCGAGCGCCTTGCCGGCAAGGCCGTGCGCGACCGCGACATAAGACCGGGTGGGAAAGATGTCGATCTTGCCGATCGCGTCCGCCTTCAGTCCGGCATCGCCGGTCAGCGCGCCGAGGATGTCGCCCGCGCGCAGCTTGTCCGTCTTGCCGCCGTCGATGCGCAGCGTCGCCATCGCCGCGGGCAGGCCGTTCGATTTCGCGTTCAGCGCCGGCAGCTTCGACCAGGTGAGTTTGGTGTCGGGGTACGTTTCGCGCGCCTCGCGCGAAACAAATCCAACACGTTCGAGTTCGAGTTTTTCCAACTCGTGCGCGCGATGCATTTCGCGCGGCGTGACCAGGTTGAACGCAAGCCCGGTCTTGCCCGCGCGCGCGGTGCGGCCGGCGCGGTGACGATAGGTGTCGATGTCGTGCGGCAGCTCGTAGTTGATCACCGCGGCGAGATCCTTGATGTCGAGTCCGCGCGCGGCGACGTCGCTCGCGACGAGCACGCGGCAGGAACGATTGGCGAAGCGCACCAGCACCTCGTCGCGGTCGCGCTGGTCGATGTCGCCGTGCAAGGCGAGGGCGTCGATGCCGAATCCCGCCAGCGCATCGACGACGTCGTCGACATCGCGGCGTGTGTTGCAGAACACGACGCTCGACTCCGGCCGATGGTGCAGCAACAGCGCGGCCAGTGCGGCCGGCTTGCGCGCCAGATCGATTTCGAAGAAAGCCTCGTCGATTTCCGGCTGCTCGACGGCGCCGGTGATGGTCACTTCGAGCGGGTCGCGCAAGGTGCTGCGCGCCATCTCGCGGATCGCTTCGGGAAAGGTCGCCGAAAACAGCAAGCTCTGCCGTGACGTCGGCGTCTTGCCGACGATCTCGCGCACCGCGTCTTCGAAACCCATGTCGAGCATGCGGTCCGCTTCGTCGAGCACGAGAGTGCGGATCTTGGCCAGACTGAGCGCATGCTTGCGCAGCATTTCCTGGATGCGTCCCGGCGTGCCGACGACGACGTGCGAATCCTTGCGCAGGCTGGCAAGCTGCGGCGCGAGCGCGACGCCGCCGGTCAGCGTCAGCACTTTCAGGTTCGGGATGTCGAACGCGAGACGGCGGATCTCTTTCGCGACTTGATCGACGAGTTCGCGCGTCGGACACAGCACGAGCGCCTGCGGCTTCACCCACGCCGGATCGAGCCGCTGCAGCAGGCCGAGGCCGAACGCGATCGTCTTGCCGCTGCCGGTCGGCGCCTGCGTGATGACGTCGCGGCCGTCGAGCATGGCCGGCAGGCTCTGCGCCTGCACCGGCGTCATTTCGGTGAAGCCGAGCGTGGTCAGCGCCTTGAGCAGCGGCGCGGCGAGGGGGAGCGAGGCGAAGTCAGGCATGCGTCGTGCGGCTCGTGATTACAGCGTCGGCGAATCGTCGCCGAGCATCGCGTGGCGGACGATCTTGATCGGGGCGAAGCCCTGCTGCATGAATTCGTCATGGAACTGCTTGAGGTTGAACGCGCTGCCGCGCTTGGCCTCGACGTCCGCGCGCAGCTTGAGGATTTCGAGCTTGCCGAGCGTGTAGTACAGATACGTCGGATCGCCCGTGCCGCGCTTGGTTTCGACCGTGCCGACCGCGCGCGACTGATAGCCTTCCTTGACGAAGAAATCGACCGCCTGATCAAACGTGAACTGGCCGGTGTGCAGTTTGATGCCGGCGATGAAGCGCGCGTTACGCAGCAACGCATCCTGCAGCTGGCCCAGACGCAGCAATTTCTGCTGGCGCGCGTCGGTCGGGAACAGCGCCTGCGCGAGACCCTCGTCGAGCATCATCTGCTCGCAGTAATGCGCCCAGCCTTCGACGTTGGTGTTCGCGCCGAGCAGCTTGCGCACGCGATCGTGGATCTGCTGCATCCAGAGGAACTGCACGTAATGGCCCGGATACGCCTCGTGCGCCGCGACGACGGTGATGACCGGATAGCTGAACTGCGCCATGAATTCGCCGACGCGTTTCTTGTCCCAGCCGGCCTCAGGCAGGGTGACGTTGAAATACGCTTCCTTCGCTTCGGTTTCATACGGCCCCGGCGTGTCCATCGAGGCGAATGTGGTCGCGCGCATGAACGGCGGCGTTTCCTCGAGGGTCGGGCGCACCGTGGACGGGATCGTGATGATCTGCTTGTCCGCAATGAATTTCGTCAGCCCGTCGAACGTGCCGCGGAAGGTGTCGAGCAGTTTCTTCGGATCGGGATGGTCGGCGCCGAGCTCGGCGAGCACCTGCTGCGGCGTCTTGTTCGGCTCCAGTTCCTTGGCCACTTTGGCGAACTGCGCCTGGTTGGCGCGCAGGTTCGTCATGTCGATCTCGACGAGCTTGTCGAGCGGAATATCGACCATCTCGTCATAGCTCAACTTCTTCGCATAGGTTTCCGCGCCGAGGCGAAAATCGCCGTTCGACTTCGGCAGCACGTCCTTCTTCAGCCAGGCGGCGTAGTCGCCGAGCGCTTTGATCACCGCGGCGTTGGATTCGGTGAATTGTTTCTTCAGCGCGGCGTCGCTGACGTCGGTGAACGCGGAAGGCACGTCTTGCTTGAAGAAATCGATCAGGCCCGGAAGCTGCTCCAGCGCGATCTCGGTGAAGATTTTCGGCGGATTCTTCAGATTCGCACGCGCGGCATCGAGCGCCGCCGGCATCTGCTTCTCTCGCGCGATGAGCAGGCGCAGGCGCTCCGCAGCCGGCGCGAACTTGCGCTCCATGATGACGAAGGCGCTGTTGGTGATGCCGCTCGAATAAATATCCGGATTCTTCTCCCACGGCCGGATCGTCTCGAGCGTGAGCCGCGTGCTGCGGATGTTGTTGAGCACCAGATCGAGATCGCCGCGCGCCATTTCGCCGAGCGAACTGCGGTCGAGCGCGGCGAAGCGCGCTTCGTATTTCTTCAGCTCGGCGATTTCCTTGTCGATCTGCGCGTGCGAATAGTCCTCGAGCTTGTCGTCGTACCGATGAATGCCGGTCTGCGTGGCCAGGGTCGGATTGTTGGGGAAGTAGTAGTCGTCGAAGAACTCGTCGGCCAGCGCCGCGAACGCCGGGTCGGGCGGAACGACCGGAGTGGTCGCGTGCGCGCCGGACACGCAGGAGGCGGCGAGCAGGGCGCAAAGCAACAGCTTGTTCGGCAGAGCGGGCATGGTGCTGAATCCTTGTATTGGATACGGATTTCGATAGAGGGAGCGGCGTGGCCGGATCGGCTACGTCTTCAAATCGCCGGCGACGCGAAACTTTTTTCCCTGGCGCACGGCCATGTGCATGCCGACGCGATCGGGCAGCAGTTTGATCAAGCCCTTGATCGCGCGATTGACGCGGCCGGGAATATACACGGCGTCGCCGCGCTCGACCGCCGCCAAGCCTTCGCGCACGACGCGATCGGCGTGCATCCACAGCCACTTCGGCATCTGCGAAACGAGCTGACGCGAGCCGGTGACGTCGTGGAATTCGGAATAGGTGAAGCCGGGGCAGAGCGCGCAGACGTTCACGCCCGTGCCGCGATTCTCCAGCGACAGCGCCTGCGAGAATTTGATCAGATACGCCTTGCTCGCCGCGTACAGCGTGTGCCCCGCGGGCGCAGGCACGTGCCCGGCGAGCGAGGCGATGTTGACGATGCGGCCGTAGCTGCGCTCGCGCATGCCCGGCAGCAGGCGCCAGGCCAGTTCCGTCGGCGCGGTGATCATCACCTGGATGAAGTCGGCATGCACCTGCCACGGCTGCGAGCGCAGCGATCCGGGCACGCCGTAGCCGGCGTTGTTGACCAGCACGTCGATGGCGAGACCGCGCCGCGAGAGTTCGTCGCACAGCGCCGCGGGCGTGTGCGGATCGGCCAGATCGGCGGCGATGCAGTCGGCCGCCACGCCGTGCGCTTGTTTCAACTCGTCGGCGAGCGCGGCGAGGCGGTCGGCGCGGCGCGCGGTGAGCACGAGCGCATGACCGGACGCGGCAAGCTGGCGCGCGAATTCGGCGCCGATGCCGGCCGAGGCGCCGGTGACGAGCGCGCGGCGCACGCGAGGCGGGGCGGGTGTCGCGGTGGCGCTGTCGGCGGCGGTCATGACGGCAGGATATCAGCTGGCGAAGGGATGTTTGTGCTCGCCTTTCAAAACGGAATCAGATCAATCATCCGCGCCGGGCGTGCGTGCTATTCTTCGGCGAAACGAACACGGGGTAGGTTCGGGGGTATGGCGCAACCGGCAGGATGCCGGTGCGCGCGTCGCTGCCGTTCCAGAAATGATCGATTGGGAACCTGATATTGCGACGAGCTCGCCCGCGCCGGATTCCGCGTGGGAACGCACCTATCCCTGCCTGGATGAGAAGCATGCGGCGACCCGCGCCGTCAGCTTCGTCACGGTCCATTTCTCCGGCGACCTGGCGCACAATCTCATGGTGTCCGAGTGTGTGCGCGATCCGCGCAATCAGCTGATCGTGATCGACAACCGCAGCAATCTGCGGCACGCCACGCTGGGCGCCGCGTTCGAGCACGGTATCGCGCAGGCGCGCCACGACTTGATCGCTCTCGTGCACGAAGACGTCCTGCTCCTGCCCGGCTGGCAGCCCGCGGCCGAGCGCGCGTTGGCGGCGCTCGAAGCGCACGATCCTCATTGGGCGTTCGCCGCCGTCGCCGGCTGGCTTGCGGACGACAGCCCGCGCGGCCATTGGAGCGATCCTCACGGCTATTTCGATCATCTGCAGGCCGAAGCGTTTGCCGAGGTCGATCGTTTCGACGAACAGATGATTCTGTTCCGGCGCCAAGACCGAATTTCGCTGGACACGGCGCTGCCGAGCATCCACAACATCGGACGCGATCTGGTTCGCAGCGCGCGTGCGCAGGGGCGGCGCAGCTACGTGATCAACGCCCCGACCGTGCATAAATTCGCGGACGCCGACGGCCATCGCATCCGGCACCGGTCGGAAAGCCCCAAGATCATGGACCGCACCAGCTTGACCTATCTCGCGGACCTGAAGTGCAGCGACGTCTATCTCGAACGCAAGTGGTCGTTCGATTCCGGCGCGAGCGCAGCATTGCCGCCGTCGGACCGGATGTCCTCCCCGATCGTATTGTTGGGGCGCGGCGGCGGCGGTTCGCGTTTGCTTTCGGTGCTCGCCCGCGACGCAGGCGTGTTCCTGGGCGAGGAGCTCAATCCGTCCGGCGATGCCATGCCCCTGGTCGCGGCGACTTACGGCTTGCTGCTCGCCCGCTACCGCTACCCGTTTGCGGGATTGCGCTCCCTCTTCGTCGACGAACTGCGCCGCAGCGCCGAGGCGTTGCTCGCCGGCAGCGATGCGCAAATGTGGGGCTACAAGCTTCCGGAAACCTTGCTGATTCTGGACGAGGTCGCCGAAGCGTTTCCGTCCGCCCGCTTTGTCCACCTCGTTCGCGATCCGCTCGACACGTGCCTGCGCCGCACGCACATGACCGCCCGCTGCGACAATCAGATCGGACAGGCGGCGCTACTGGCCGCGTATCGAGCCCACGGAAAAACGGTCGAGGACGTGCTGCGCGATCCGCCGGCTCTGCACATGGCGTATACCACGCTGCATCAACTCGACGGCGCGCTCACTTGGACGCAGCGGCTGCCCGCTGAGCGCATCCTGCAGATTCGTTTCGAGGATCTGCTGGAGAATCCGCAGGTCCCGTTGCAGCGGCTGCGGTGTTGGCTTCACGCGGATGCGATGCCCATCGAGCGCGAGCCCGCCATCTGCGCAGCGGTCGACCGCGGGCGCGCGCGCAATCCGGGCGTCGTCTTTCCGGAGGAGCTGCAAGAGGAAGTCGCCCGCGTTCTTGCACCTCTGCGCCGGCGTTTGGGATATCTTGCCTAGTTGCACAGAGGCACCGAAGCCGGTTCGCGGCTTCGGTGCTTCGAGTTCGCCCGTCCTCGTTTAGCGCTTGTCGAGACTGGCCTTGATCGAGGCGATTTCTTCGCGAAGCTGCGCCACCTCGTCGTTCTTCTTCGCCATGTCGTCCTGCAGCTGCTGCATGCTGCTGTGCAGCTGCTCGATGTACACGTGGGCGTACTCCAACTCTTCGAGCATGCCCTGGCTGCGCTCGCCGACGTTGATCACGCCCTGGCCTTGGTCGTTCACCTTGGCCGCCGCCATTTTCGGCAGATGGCGATGTTCCCACATGGCCTCGGCGTGCTCTTCGATGGACGGCAGACGGAAGCTCTTGTCGAACACATAGTCCGGCGTGATCGTTCCGGTCACGAACAAATTGCCGTTGATGTCGACCGTGTTGCTGGCGAGAACGCCGATGCGCAGCAGGTTATCCACCGCGTTCGGAGCGAACTTGAACGGCACGCGCACGCCCGTGGAGTCGTCGGTGAAGGTCAGGCGTCCGGTCGCGGCGTTGTTCTTGATGTCCCATTCGTTGTTCGGGGCGACGTTCGAGATGTTGCTGAGACGGACCACGACATCTCCGCTGCGCGCCACGTCGAGCGCCTGGCCGGGACTGGCCGTGCCGATGCCGACGTTGCCGGTGGCGCTGATATCGATGCTGCTGGTCGGCGCGCCGGGACGGATGCGGAAGGGCAGGCGGCTGCCGGAGGTGAGGTCGCGGACGAAGAAATTCGCTTCGTTGCCGGCGACATCCCAGGTCTGCGCCGCGTAGCCGCCGGAGTTGTTCTGTTCCAGACGAATGGCGGGCGTGTCGCTGCGGTAGATATGCAGATCCAGCCCCGGCGTCGACGTGCCCAGGCCGATATCGCCGATGTTGGACGTGAACAAGCTGTTGGTGGGCGCGCCGGCCACCACCGTGAAGGGCACCTTGGCGCCGGTGACGTCCTCGATCGAGAACTTGTTGAGGCCGCCGGGCGCCGAGTCGTTGGCGGTGAGCTGCCAATCGTTGGCGGCAAAGCCTGCCGACGTCGACGTGTCGTCGAACTTGATCCGGGTGTTGTTTTCCTTCAGCCGCAGCGTATCGAAGCCGAACGATTCATTGTTGACGCAGTCGAGGCCGATGCAGGCGCTGCCCTGGACGATGAGGTCGTCCGCGGTCACCTGGTCCTGCGGAGTCACCACACGCGGGGTCGTTCCCTGTGCTGCGCTGATTTGCGAGGTCGCGGGCGGCGCGCTCGGCGAGTTTGGCTCCGCGGCATCCGACGCCAGAAAGACCTGCCCGCCTACGATGCGAAACGAGCCGGATTCGATATTCGAGGCAGCCGTGATGTGGGCACCGCCGGCCTGCGATTCCGGATGGATGTTCAAGCCCTGCACCGGCGTTATTTCATAGAGATAGGCACCGTCGGTCCAGCCTTGCTTGAGCTGCTCCGAGCGCAGGCGGATCGGCTGGTCGCCCTTGAATATGTCTTCGTATACCGAGCCATTCGGCGCGACCACGCGCAATTGGTAGCCGGGAGCCGAATGTTCCGCGTGAAGCAGAAGTCCGTCTTTCGAGGAGAACTCCGGCTTGGCCGCCGAGGCCGCGGCGGGCAGGAGAGCGAGGCCGATGGCACAGGCGAGCGCGGCGTTGCGAAATGAATGAGACGTCATGATTTTATCCCCATGTCTGACGCGTACGAGCGAAGGTGTGCGACTGCCTGCATTCCCGTGATGACTGAGTGGCGGCAAAACGGCTTTGCACAAGGCATCGCGTTCTACGAGGGCCGGCCCCGAATACCGAGGCCGATCTCGATTCGAGCAAATGGCCGAAGCCAAAGGCATGATGAGCTCAAAATGTCCGGCGGAAAAGCGGCGGGGCGGCGCATCAGCGGCTCCCCAGCTTCGCCAGCGACGCGCGCGTGCGGTCCGCGCCGGTATGCAGGAGCTCGACCATGTCCTCGGTGTCGGCCTCGACCATTTCCGGCGCGCGCGCCAGCATCGCGTTCGCGTTGTCGAACAATCGGATCGATTCGTGCTTGAGCGCGATGCGCTGCTCGCGCGCAAGATCGGGCTCTTCGCTGCGGCGCAGGCTGAACTCGGCCTTGAGCGTGTCGATCCAGGCGCGCAGGCCGAACATCTGGCGCTGCTCGGCGAGATAGCCGGGAAGTTTGCCGGCGAGCAATTCGACCGACGCGAGTTCGTCGAGCTGTGAGCGCGGCGAAGCGTTCGCGTGCAGTTCCATCTCGATCTGCTCCAGGCGCAGCACGAGACGGTTGAGGTTCGCGGTCTGCTGCTCCGGGTCGACGCGCATCAGTTCGGTGTCGTAGTCGCGGCCCTTGTTGTAATAGGCGCGCGCCGCGTCGTAGTTGCCGAGACGGCCGAGAATCGCCGCTGCCGTGGTCGTTTCGAGCACGAGATTGAGCAGGTTCTTCACGTCGCGGGGCTGACGCTGCAGCAAAGCTTCCTGCCGGCGGATCGCTTCTTCGGTGTAGGCGAGGGCCTTGGCCTGGCGCTGCGGGTTGTCGAGTTCCTCGATCTGCGTGCGTCCGAGAAACAGCAGCGCGACCGCGATGGAATTGTCGATATCGTCGCGGTCCTTGTCGCTTGTCGCGGTGCGCCGCGCGGCCTCGTACGTCGTGCGCGCCTCTTCAAGCAGGGCGAGACGGCGCGGCACCGGAATATCGATGCCCACCGATTTGCCGAACTCGGCAAAGGCCGAGCCGCGCGCCTGAGTCAGCGCGAACGGCTCGTCGGCGCGCGGCGCCTCGCGCGCCAGCGCGACGGCCGTTTCGAAATGCGCCTTGGCGGCGTCGAAATGCTGCGCGTCGGTTTCGCTTCCGGCGAGCAGGGTCTGCGCTTGCAGGCGGCGATGCAGCGACGTCGCGTCGGGCGCGCCGAGCCTCTCCGCGCGCTGGATCGCGGCCATCGCCAGATTCACCGTCGCCGTGCGCTGCGCCGGCGGTACGAGCGCGCGTTCCTGAAATTGCGCAAGCTTGTTGTAGCCGTTCGCGATTTCGAGCAGCAGCGCGCGGTTGTCGCCGGCGTCGGCGGCGAGGCGATTCAAGTATTCGACGCCGGTGTCGAGCAGGGTCTGCTGCGCCTTGCCCGTGCCGGGAACATCGACGATCTGCAGGAACACGTCGCCGATGAAGCGGTTGGCCAGATCGCGCACGTTGTCGAAATGGCGCGTCGCGCGCGCGGCCTCGCTGCGTGCGATGCGCGCCTGCATCAAAGCGAACGCGGACAGCCCGATGAGGCCGGCGATGGCCACCGCGCCGAACGTCACGGCGAGGCGATGGCGGACCAGGAACTTGCGTGCGCGATAGGCGAAGGCGCCGTCGCGCGCGCGCACCGGCCGGTTGGCGAGATAGCGGCGCACGTCGTCGGCGAACTGTTCGACCGAGGCATAGCGCTGCGCCGGTTCCTTGCGCAGCGCCATGAGCACGATCGTGTCGAGATCGCCGCGCAGCACGCGGCGCAGGCGTTCGGTGTCGAGCGTGCGCGGCGCGGCGCTGCCGCGGCGTTCGGCATCGGCCGTGACCGCGCTCGGCCGCGCCGGATCGGTGCTGACGATCTCCTGGACCAGCGCATGCAGCTGCGAATGATCGGCGCGGTACGGGCTGCGCCCGGTGAGCAGGCGGTAGAGCAGCACGCCGAGCGAATAGACATCGCTCGCGGTCGTGATCGCCTCGCCCTTGACCTGCTCGGGGCTGGCGTATTCGGGCGTGAACGCGGTGATCGTGGTCGGACTGTCCGCGCCGGCGTCGACCAGGCGGGCGATGCCGAAGTCGAGCAGCTTCACCTTGCCGTCGCGGTCGACCAGGATGTTGTTCGGCTTCAGGTCGCGATGCACGATCAGGCGCTGGTGCGCGAACTGCACCGCGGCGCAGACCTCGCAGAACAATTCCAGGCGCTCGCGCACGCCGAGCCCGCGCCGCGTGCAATAGCGGTCGATCGGCTCGCCGTCGACATGGTCCATGACCAGATAGGGCAGGCCTTCCTCGGTCGTGCCGCCGTCGATCAGGCGCGCGATGTTCGGGTGTTCGAGGCTGGCGAGGATCTGCCGCTCCATGCGGAAGCGCGCCGCGACCTGTTCGCCGCCGAGATCGGGGCGGATCAGTTTGATCGCGACTTCTTTGCGGTATTCGTCGTCGTCGCGCACGGCCTTGAACACGCTGCCCATGCCGCCGCGCGCGATTTCGCCGACGATGCGGTAAGGCCCGAGCCGGCGGCCGACCCAGCCGGGCGCTGCGACGGCCGCGGCGGCGGAATGCAGCAGTTGGGTGTCGACCGGCGGCGGCTGCTGCAGGAACTCGTCCGCGCCGGCCGCGCCGGCGATCCACGCCAACGCTTCGCGATAGAGCGCTTCATCGTTGCCGCAACGCACGCGGGCGAGCGCATCGCGCTCGGCGGCGGGCAAGTCCAGACATTCACCGACGATGTCGGTGAGTTTTTGCCAGCGTTCGGATGACATAACCCCAGTAGCGCAAACGACCCCGAAGCGGCTCACCCCGTCGCGGTGTTGGCCGCGGCGGTCCCCGATGAGCCGGTTTGCGCGATTCTACGCTGAAAGGAATGCAGCGAACCTCGTTCGAGGTCGCAATTTCGAAAAGGAAACCGCCATGTCCGACCGTTCCACTCTGCCTTCCGCGGGCGCCGTGCGTATCGCGGCGCGTCTGCGCTCTCCGCTGGCGGCCGCCGTCGCCCTGATCCTCGTTTCGGCCGCGGGCGCCGCCGAGACGCCGAAATCGTCCGCCGCGCGCGGCCCGATCGCGCAGTACTGGATGGATCTGGCCACCTACAACGTGATGGGCATGGACGAGATGCCCGAGATGAGCGGCATCGCCGGCCGCATGGCCGGCAGCATGATGGGCACGCGCGCCGCGCAGGGCCGCGACGGGCGCCACGCCAAAGACGTCGGCAATTTCGGCATGACCAAATTTGCCGGCATGCCGGGGCGGCAAATCGACGTCGCGCTGTACACGTCGAACAAACCGGCCGGCACGACGGCGGAGCAGGACACGCCCGAGCGCGCCGACCTCGGCGCCGCGCCGCTGCATCTCGTCACGCCGCCGCGCGAGGGCCTCAGCGGCGGCAGCGAGGAAACCACTTATCCCGACCGCCCGCGCGGCCGCATCCTGTTCTACTGGGGTTGCAGCGCGACGGTGAAGCCCGGCCAGCCGCGCGTGATCGACATGGCCAAATTCTCGGCGCAGGACTACGCCGGCTTCATGCAGGGGCGCAGCGTGCCCGACCGCGGCGCGCGCGCCGAGCCGGGCTACGCGATCTGGCCGAACGACCGCGAGAACTCGCATGTCGCGCGCAACGCATCGGTGGCCGGCGAACACGTGGTCAGCGGCGACGGCGTGCCGGACAACCTGCGTTTCACTTTGTCGCACGATCAGGATTTCATGCCGAGCCTGAAGCTCGAATCCGGCGGCAAGCTGGCCGAGTCGATCCGCGTGCGCTGGCAGCCGATCGCCTCGGCGCGCGCTTACCTGCTCACCGCGATGAGCGCGAGCGAGGACAAGTCGGGCGCACCCGATCTGGTGCTGTGGAGTTCGTCGGAACCGCCCGAGTCGGGCATGGGCCTGATCAACTACGCCTCCAACGCGAACATCGACAAATGGCTGCGCGAGAAAGTGCTGCTTGCGCCGACGCAGACCGAATGCGAAGTTCCCGCCGGCATCTTCGCCAAGGCGGAAAACGCCATGCTGCAAGCCATCGCCTACGGCAACGAGGCGAATTTTTCCTATCCGCCCAAGCCGGCGAATGCGCCGGTGACTTGGTCGCCGGACTGGGTCGCGCGTGTGCGCAACAAATCAGTGGCGATGAACATGCTCGGCGAAAACGCGGTGTCGATGGGCGATCGCGGGCACGAGGACGCTGGCGATCGTGGGAGCGAAGGTCGCGGTAAGGAAAAGAAGGGCCCGGTCGACGCGCTCAAAGGCCTGTTCGGGCATTGATATCGTGCCGCTCGGCGAATCGACTGACATAGATGTTTCCCTCTCCCCC
>DAIMZS010000003.1:0-3971 GCA_036733825.1 Rudaea sp. | reverse complement strand
GATGTTCATCGGGGGAGAGGGGCTGCAAGCCTCACTGCGGCGGCGCGACCTGCGCCGCGTCGAGTTCACGGCGCAGGAACAGCCGCGCCATCGTCCAGTCGCGTTTGACCGTGGCCGGCGAGAGGTCGAGCGTCTGCGCGACTTCCTCGATCGACAGGCCGCCGAAATAGCGCAGATTGACCACCTGCACCTGACGTTCGGACAGCTGGGCGAGTTTGTCGAGCGCCGCGTCGAGGGCGAGAAAATCCATCTCGACGCGCAGGCTGTCCGCCTCGTCGCCGGCGCCAGCATCGCCTGCCGCGGGCAAGCCGGCCGTGCGGTCAAGATGATCGAGGCTGGTGATCGCCACATCGCCGCCGCGTTTCTGCGCGCGTTGCGCGCGCGCGTGGTCGACAAGCACGTGGCGCATGATCTGCGCGGCGAGGCGGACGAAGTGGGCGCGGTCGTTGAGTTCGAGTTCGCGCTGATCGGCGAGGCGCAGGAACACCTCGTTGACCAGCGCGGTCGGCTGCAGCGTGTGGTCGGCGCGTTCCTGCAACAGTTGGCGCCGCGCGGCGCGGTGCAGTTCGCCGTAAACGCGCGGCATCAGCTGCGCGATCGCGCCGGATTCGCCGGCCGCGTAGCGGTTCAGAAGCGTGGTCAGCGCTTCATCGTGGGTCGCATCCTCGCGGGGGTGATCGGTCATCGAGGTCGTCCGCGCCGTGTCCGCTGAGTAGTTGTCAGAACTCGCCGACCGCGTGCGCCTTGGCGAGCAGGGCGCGGCGGAATGAGTCGGGCAGCGGCTTGTGCCAGTTCACGTAAAGATTTTCGAATTCGGTCGGAATCCAGCCCGCGGCAACCGCGACTTCGCGCGCGCGCGGATCGCCCGTGTAGCCGAAGAACGCGTCGCAGCAATCCGCGTAGCGCTCGAACGCGTACTTGAGGATGAGATACCAGGTGCCGCCGGCCGCATAGAGCGCATCACGTTCGTGCGGCTGCATGCGCTTGACCGTGTCGCCATTGCTGCACGAGCCGCCGGACAAATAAATGTCGCCGAACGGGCGCATGTGCGAGTAGCCGAGCACATGCGTCGAGCCGTCCGCGTCGCGGTACAGCGCGACGATGTGGCGTGGGAAATCCGGCGCCGGATCGTTGAACTTGCGCTGGAACAGTGCGCCGACAAGAAACTCGGCGTCGTCGATCTCGGTGATCGTGATGAAGCTGCGCAGCGCTTCGGGAAGGGTGTGCAAGGCGGGACGTAGCATGGTCGCGGAAGGAATCGTCAGGGAGGCGAAGGGTAGCGAACTCGGACGCAAATCCCAATGCATGGATTGCGTGTATAAACAAAAATGTTTATATTTCTCTTCTCAGGGAGGAGGCGGGATCAGTGAAGATCAGCGAATTTCGGCGGTGGCTTGCCGGGAAGGGCGCAACCTTCGAAGAAGGCGCGAAGCACACGAAGATTTATTTCAACGGCAAGCAGACGACGCTGCCGCGGCATCCGCATCAGGAACTTGGCGAAGGATTGCGCAAGGCGATTCTCGGGCAGCTAGGCATCAAATGAGGCAGACCATGTTGATCTATCCGGCGATCTTCGAGCGGGACGGAAAGGGTTTTTTCGTCCGCTTCCCGGACATCCCCGAAGCGCTGACGCAGGCAGAGACCCGGGAAGAAGCTCTGGATATGGCTGCAGACGCTTTGCTGACGGCGATGGATTTCTACTTCGAAGACAAGCGCAAGGTGCCGATGCCGTCGGCAGTCAAACGGGGGCAGGCCGGAGTCAGCCTGCCGGCGAGCGTATCGGCGAAGGTGCTGCTGCTGAATGCGATGATCGATCAGCACGTCAGCGCAGCCGAGCTGGCGCGCAAGCTTCATACCAGCCCGCAGTCGGTGACGAGGCTCGTCGACCTGACGCATACCAGCAAAATCGATGCGATTGCCGATGCGCTGCGCGCGATTGGGAAAAGATTGACTATCGGCGTCGGTCCTTCTCCTTGAAAACCCGGCTTCGCGCGCCGCGTCAGCGCAAGCCCGTAGCGCGAATCGGTTAGGATGCGGCAATTTCGCGGACTGCCGATGCCGAACTCGCCCACCCGCGCTACCGCGATGCGTACTTCCTCCGCCGGCGATTTGCGCGGATGGCGCATCGCGGGCGCTTTGTTCTGCGGTGTGATGCTTGTGCTGCATATCGCTGCGGGGCTGCATTCCGCCGGCGTCACCGATTTCTGGCGCGACATGTACTGGTCGACTCTGATCGCGCACGGCGAGCGCTTTCCGCTGGCCGGCCCGCCGATCAATCAGATCGCCGAGCTCGGTCCGTGGTGGCATTACCTGCTTGCGCTGCCGATCGCGCTGACCGGCCGCCTCGCCGCGGCGGCGGTAACGATCCAGGTGCTCGCGGCGCTGAAATACGTGCTCGCCTGGCGCATCGGCACGCGGCTGGTCGACGCGCGTTTCGGTCTGGCCTTTGCGGTGAGTCTGGCGGTCGCCGGCTGGTCGACGGCGGCGTTCATGTTCCCGAGCCATCCGGCGATCGTCGAAACGGCCGTGCTGCTGCTCGGGACCGTTGCGTGGCGTTTGCGCGCGAATCTTTCGCTCGCCAACGCGCTGCTGTTCGGCCTCGCCGCCGCGGCGTGCGTGCATGCGCACCCGACGACCTTGCTTTATATCGCGGTCGCCGCGGCGACGGTGTGGTGGCGGCATCGTTCCGTTTCCGCGCTCGCGCTGCTCGGCCTCGCCGCGGCGATCGTGCTGCTGAGCTTGTTGCCGCCCTGGTTCGGCCCGGAGCCGATCAACGAGGTGTGGCGGCGCACGCTGGCGGACTACGCGACGCGAGATCTCGGCAACGGCATCGTAGCGCGCGTGCCGAAATTCATCGCGGCGCTGTTTTTCGGCGGCGCCTGGGTCGGGCTGCTGCTGCTGACGCCATGGAAGCTGGCAAAGGTGAAAATCGCCTGGTGGCTCTACTGCCTGTGCATCGCATTCGCGCTCGGCGGCGCGGCTGTGCTGGCGAGGCGCGCGACACCGCTGCGGCGTTGGATGTCTGCGGCGGCGCTATTTCTGCTTGCGCAGATCGTGTTCGTCGTCGTCGCGCGTGCATGGACGCCGATCTGGATGGTGCCGTCCTGTTTGCCGCCGCTGGCGTTCATCGTCGCCGCGGGCTGGTACGAAGGATTCACGAATTCACGCAGCGCATGGCGTATCGGCGCGCTCGCTGCGTTTGTGATTTGCGCATTGCTCTCAATCGCACCGTTCGGGTTTTTCCTGCGCGACCTGCATAGCGTGCGCGCGATGCCGCATGCGAATCCGTTCGGCGATCTCGTGCAGAGCGAGGACAACTACATCGTCGTGCCGGGATCGCCTCTATCGGTACGCCAGATCGATGCGCTCGGCCGCGTGCTCTGTGCTCCGTCGACGCTGCATGCACGCCTGGCGACGGCGATCGAACGAACGTTGGCGACGAGTGCGCGCAATGCCTGCGGCGCCTGGCCGGACCTGCGCTTCGGCGGCACGCGTCCGGGCGCGCATCTCGCCGGCGTTCCCGCGCGCGTTGCGCAAGCGGTCGGCATCGAGCCCGACCGCGACGTCGGTGGATTGGCGCTGTACTCGCGCGTCCGCGCCATCGCGCCGGCCGAGGGCGCGCGGCCGACGCGTCTCGCGCGCATGCAGGTCGGCATCGACGCGGTGCACGCCGCGCCGTCGCCGCTTGCGTTCGACTTCACTGCGGGCGCTGACGATGTCGTCGTGCTCACCAACCGCATTCCTACCGCTGCGATGATGAACGTTAAGGCCGTCCTCGCGAACGGCGCGCCCGCGCAAAAGGTGTACGAGGAAGGCAGTCTGCTGGTTTACCGCTGCAATGCGTGCTCGGGCACGGAGACGAATTGGCAACTGCGCCTCGACGGTGTCGAGGCGAATCTCGATTTGATCGTTATCGAGAAATAGCGGGCGGTTGAAACATTTTTTGCCGTCATTCCCGCGAAAGCGGGAAT
>DAIMZS010000002.1:41550-60961 GCA_036733825.1 Rudaea sp. | reverse complement strand
ACCGGCATGACCTGGCGCAATCTGCCGCCGAACCGCAAGTCGCCCGAGTCCGATCCGGAATGGCTGCTGCTGATCAAGGAATATCCCGCGCTGGTGCGCCGGCCGGTGGTCGTGCAAGGCGACCAAGTCAGCCTCGGTTTCACCGACAAGCTGTTCAAGCAGCGCTTCGCGGCATGAGCGACATCCTCGACCTCACCATCGATCTCGTCCGCCGCCCGTCGATCACGCCGGACGATCAAGGCTGCCAGGCGCTCCTCGCCGATCGCCTCGCGCGCGCAGGCTTCGCCATCGAGCATCTGCGCTACGGTGAAGTCGACAATCTCTGGGCGACTCACGGCAGCGGCGCGCCGGTGCTCGTGTTCCTCGGCCACACCGACGTGGTGCCGCCGGGACCGCTGGAGGAATGGACGAGTCCGCCGTTCGAGCCGACGATCCGCGACGGCAAGCTGTACGGCCGCGGCACGGCCGACATGAAAAGCGGCGTCGCGGCGATGACGCTCGCGCTCGAAGCCTTCGTCGCGGCGCATCCGCAGCACCGCGGCACGGTCGCGCTGCTGATCACGAGCGACGAAGAAGGTCCGGTCAACGTCGACGGCGTGCGCCGCGTCGCCGAAGAATTCCGCCGCCGCGGCCAGCGCATCGATTATTGCGTCGCCGGCGAGCCGTCGTCCGCGCAGAAATTCGGCGACGTCATGCGCGTCGGCCGACGCGGCTCGCTGTCGGCGCATCTGACCGTGCACGGGGTGCAGGGGCATGTCGCTTATCCGCACAAGGTGAAGAATCCGATCCATCTTGTCGCGCCGGCGCTGGCCGAACTCGCGGCGACGCGCTGGGACGAGGGCAACGAGGAGTTTCCGCCGACCTCGATGCAGATCTCGAACATCCACGCCGGCACCGGCGCGCTCAACGTCGTGCCCGGCGTGCTCGACGTCGCATTCAATTTCCGGTTCTGCACCGAAAGCACGGCCGCTTCGCTGCGTGAACGCACCGAGGCGATCCTGCGCAAGCACGGGCTCGATTTCCACGTCGCGTGGGATTTGTCGGGCGAACCGTTTCTCACCCGCGGCGGAGTATTGCGCACTGCGGCGGCGGCGGCGGTGCACGATCTTTGCGGCTTCGCGCCGGAAGCGAACACGGGCGGCGGCACATCGGACGGGCGCTTCATCGCGCCGCTCGGCGCCGAGGTTGTCGAGCTCGGGCCGTTGAATGCATCGATTCACAAGATCGACGAGTGCGTCGCGCTGGACGAGCTCGAAAAACTGCCCGCGCTGCATCTGCGCATCGCCGAGAAGCTGCTGGCCTGAGCGCTTGCGCCGACGCGGCAGCGATCCGTGCGAGTTTGATCAAGCCGCCGCGGCGGCCGGTTCGCGCATGGCGATGACGTGCTCGCCGGCGGGCGACCAGCGCGAGCCGGGCAGCGTCCACATCGGCGGCAGACGCGCGAACGGCGGCCGGCGATGCACGGCCAGCGCCGCGCCGAGACGATCGTCGACGCCGAGTTTGTCGAACACCAGGCGCACATGGCTTTTTACCGTATCCAGGCGTACGCCGAGCAGCTGCGCGATGGCTTCGTTCGACTTGCCGTCGGCGAGCAGGCGCGACACGTCGCGCTGACGCGGGGTGAGTTCGGGGCACAGGTGGATCAGCTTTTCGGCCGGCGGCAGCGATTGTGCGGTCCGTTCCAGCGCCTGGCGGTAGACGATGGCGAGATGGCGGCGCAGTTCCTCCATGCGGTCGCGCTCGGCATCGGAGAACGCCGGCTTGCCGACCGTGCGATGCACCGAAATCGACAACGCGTAACCGTGCTGCATGATCACCGCCTTCATCAGCCGGTGCGCATGGGACGGCAGGAACACCTCTTTTGCGATCGGTAATGCCATGAATTCTTCGTCGCTGAAGAAATCCGATTCGCGCAGCGCGCGTTCGCCGAAGAACGCCGGATCGCTCCCCCAGAACGGATGACTGCCCGCGTGCTTCGCATAAGCCGCGACGCCTTGCGCGCGGCGCTGCGGATCGGGATCGACGCGCGAATACTCGACGCGGAATTCGCCGCTGTCGAGATGAAATTCACCGAAGCCCGCCATGTCGCATCCGCCGACCTCGTGTTCGACCGCCAGCTCCAGACAGGCGAACACTTCGCGCACCAGCGTGTGCAGGTCCGGCTCGGCGGCGTAGAGCTCGATCAGGCGCCGGTCGAAGCGCGCTTGCAGGTCGGCGTCGGAATTTTGTGACGGCATTCACTTACTCCCAAGCGTACGAATTCACGCTGCCGATCATCTCACTCTTTCGTGTGATTGATGAACTGCTCAGTGCTGAATAGGCTTCCCTTGTTTGAGCAGGTGCGTGGACGCGCGTCGTTTCCGAAGCGTGAGACGGCGGGCTGTGGGCGTGCTTTGGAGCTTGTAACGCAATATGGGGAATCCGGGCGCGTGAAACAGCATTCTTCAAGTCATTCGTGGCGCATCAACTCGTCTTCCTTCCGCACTGCTCGGCTCATGACGCTGAGTGCGGTACTGGCACTTTTCACTTTGCTTGCTTCTCCGGCTTGGGCGGACGGGGGCAAAGGCGGCGCGGGATACGGCGGTGTGGGCGGCACCACCAGCGCCACGGGGGTGGGCGGCGACGGCGGATACGGTGGCAACTCAGACGGCGGTGGAGGCGGCGGCGCCGGTATTACCGGCGGCGCGGGTGGATCGGGAGGGTCGAGATTTGGGGGCGATCCTGGCGGAGCAGGAGGCGCCTTGCCCGGCGCTTCAGGTAGTCCGGGATCCACGAATCCGCCTTACTCCAGCGCCACGGGCGGTGGCGGCGGCGGCGCTCACGGTGGAATGGGTGCGGGGTTGCCGGTCAGTGCGGTCAGCGGCGGCAATGGTGGCGATGGCGCAATTGGCTTCGCGAACGTGGGCGGCGGCGGCGGTGGCGGTGCGGGCGGCTGGGGCTGGGTCGTCACCGGCGGCGGAGATCTCGGCGTGCTTGGCGCCGCCGTGACCGGCGGCAATGGCGGTGGTGGTGCCAACGTCCCTGGTTTTGGCGGCAACGGTGGCGACGGCGGTGTTGGGCTGTATTTCGATACGGCGGGCGCGACTGCCACCATCAACGCTGCCGTGACCGGCGGCAATGCCGGCGCGGCCGGCGTCGGCTATTCCATCGGCGGCAGCGCCGGTGCGGGCGGTGCGGGCATCGTCGGCAACGACCTAGCACTGACCATCGCCGGCGCTGGGTCGGTGACCGGCGGCAGCGGTGGTGGCAATGCCATCACGTTCGGCGGCGGCGCCAATGTGCTGGCGCTGCAAAGCGGTGCGGTGCTTTCGGGCAATATCGCCGTCAACGGCGGCGGCACGCTCAACATCGCTCCGGCCGTTGCCTATACCTTGAGCAGCGGGATCACGGGCGACGGCAGCGTCACCAAAACCGGCGCGCAAACACTCACGCTCACCGGCGCGAGCAACTACACCGCCTCCACCGCTGTCTCCGCCGGCAAACTGTTGGTGGACGGCAGCATTTCCTCGTCGTCCCTCGTCACGGTGAACAGCGGCGCGGCATTGGGCGGCATCGGCTCGGTGGGCAACAGCGTGACCGTCTCCAGCGGCGGCATCGTCTATCCGGGCGATGTCGCGGGAGATTTCGCGACATTGAACACCGGCGCATTGAGTATTCACGGCACGGCCGAATTTGATGTCGGCGCGTCGACGGCGGATCGCATCGCCAGCAGCGGGGCGGTGGACCTCAGCGGCGCGGCGCTCACACTCAACCTCATCGCCGCGCCGGCATGGGCGACGCAGTTCACGTTGCTCAGCACCACTGGCACGCTCAGCGGCACATTCGACGGCCTGCCCGACGGAATGCTTTTCAATGTTGCCGGAACCGATTTCGTTATCCATTACACGACGACAGCGGTCGTGATTGTGGCGGGAACGCCGCCGGCGGTGACGAGCCTGTTGCCGGCCAGCGGCGCGGAAGCGGGGGGCATGAGCGTCACGATTTCCGGCAGCAACTTCACTGGCGCGACGGCAGTCGCATTCGGCGGTGCAGCGGCAACCTCGTTCGTCGTCGACAGCATGACGCAGATCACCGCGATCACACCCTCAGGCACAGGCACGGTCGACGTTACGGTGACGACGCCGATCGGCACGAGCGCGACGAGCCGCGCGGACCAATACACCTACTTCGTTCCATCGCTGGTGGTGAATTCGCTGGCCGACGGCCTGCCGGCCGTGCCGATCAACTGCGCTGTAGGCAACGCCAATACCTGCCGCCTGCGCGACGCCGTCGCCGCGGCCTTGGCAGGCGACACGATCACGTTCGCCGTCGACGGCACGATCACGCTCAGCGGCAACACCACGCTGATGCTGGCGCAGAGCGTGACGATCGACGGCAGCGGCCACACCATCACGGTGGACGGCAACGATGCGGCGACGGTATTCGCGGTGAACACGGGCGTCGTGGCGAACATCGGCAACCTCGTCATCCAGCACGGAAGCAGCTTGCTCGACGGCGGCGGAATCGCGAACCACGGCACCCTCACGCTGTCCGACAGCAGCGTGCTGAACAACATGACCGCCAACGGTCCCGGCGGCGGCATCTATAGCGATGGCGAGGCGCTGACGCTGATTCGCGTCACGGTGTCGAACAATCAGGGCGGTGGCGGCGGCGGGGAAGGTGCTGGCATCTACAGCGCTGGCGGTACGCTCACGCTGTCCGACAGCCTCGTGTCGAGCAATGCCGCGGTCCATGCTGGCGGCGGCATCTATATTGCCGGCGGCTCGGCGCGCGTGACCGGCACGACTATTTCCGGTAACACTACCGAGAACGGCGCGGGCGGCGGCATCTACAACTCCGGCACGCTCACCGCGATCAACAGCACGCTCGCCGGCAACAGCGTCGGTGGCGGAGGCGGCAACGGCGGCGGCATCTATAACAGCGGCAGCCCGTACGATTCCGCGGTCGGTAAGGCCACGTTGATCAATGTCACGGTCGCGGGCAACGCGTCGGTGCACGATGGCGTCGAAATCTACAACTGGGGCACGTTCGCGCTGACCAACAGCATTGTCGATCGCCTTGCAGCGAGCGGCATCGCCTGTGGCAATGGCGGCGCGCACACGCTTACCGACAACGGCGGCAATCTCGATAGCGACGGCACCTGCGGCTTCAGCGCGGTGAACAACTCCAAACCCAACGCCACGCTCGATCTGGGCGCGTTGGCGTCGATCAACGGATCGCTGCCGGTCATGCTGCCCGCATCCGACAGCGATGCGATCGACTTCGGCCTCGATAGCGCGTGCAGCGATGCCGCCACGGTGGGCGGCGTCGACGCGCGCGGCGCGCCGCGTCCGCTGGGCGCGCATTGCGATGCGGGCGCCGTCGAAGTGCTGCAGTACCCGCTGACCATCAACGTCAGCGGCAACGGCAGCGTGACGTCGCAGACACCGGCCGTTCCGGCGACGAGCAACGGCATCGTCGCCTGCAGCGCAATTGGCGGCACGTGCAGCGCCTACTATTTCGCCGGCACGCAGATCACGCTTGCGCTGGCACCCGCGGCGGGCTCGCATCTCGGCAGCGTGATCGTGGCCGCCGGCGACTGCGGCGGCAGCCTGACGGCCGGGGCGAGTCCGTACACGACGGCGGCACTCACCGGCGCCTGCACGTTGAACGTCGTCTTCGCCTCGGATGTGCACTTTGCCGTGAGCGCGCCATCGACGGCGACAGCAGGCAGCGCATTCGGCTTTACTGTCACGGCGCTAGATACGGCGAACAATCCGTTGACGAGCTACGACGGCACCGCGCATTTCGCCAGCAGCGACGCCGGAGCCGTCTTGCCGGCCGATGCGGTGTTGAGCGGCGGCGTGGGCACGTTCCAGGCCACGCTGAGCACGGTCGGCAACCAGACGATCACGGCGACGGATACGGCCAATGCGTCGATCGCCGGCACGTCGGGCCAGATCCATGTCGTCGGTACGCAGACGATCACGTTCCCGGCGCAAGGCGCGCAGGCCTACGTGAACAGCGGCACGTTCGCGATCAATCCGTTGGCGACGACGAACGGGGACTCGTCGATCGCGTACTCGTCGAAGACGCCGGCGGTGTGCATGGTGAGCGGCACAACGGTGACGATCGTCAGCGCCGGCACCTGCACGATTGCGGCGAACACGAGTGCGAGCCCGAGCGGCAACTACATGGCCGCGCCGGAAGCGACGCAGAACGTCGCGATCGGTCTCGCTGCGCAGACGATCACTTTCCCCGATCCGGGCGCGCAGACATTGACGAGCGGCACGTTCGCCGTCGCAGCGAGTACGGACTCCGCTCTGCAAATCGTGTTCACCACGACCACCGGCGGCGTGTGCAGCATTGGCAGCACGAGCTTCCTCGGGCTGACCACGACGGCGACGGTGACAATGCTGACGGCGGGCACCTGCACGATCACCGCCAGCCAGGCCGGCGACGGCAACCACGCGGCGGCGGCGCCGGTGACGCGCAACGTGCAGATCGCCAAGAAGTCGACGACGGTGACGTTGAGCGGACCGGCGTCCACGCAGCAGGGGCAGTCCACGCCGATCGCGGCGACGGTGGCGGGCGATCCGCCGAGCGGCACGGTGTTGTTCTGCGACGGTGCGTTGAACGGCAATGCCTGCGCAGGAACGGTGCTGTGCGCCGCGGTCCAACTCGTCGCGGGGACAAGCAGTTCCACCGCGACCTGCCCGGCGACCTTCACGACTGCGGGCACGCATTCGATCAGTGCGTACTATATCGGCGATGCGAGCTTCCAGCCGGCGGCGACGGCGGCGCCGTTCGTGGTCACGGTCGCTGCTGCTCCGCCTTCAGCGGCGGTGCCGGCGCCGGCACTGGGCTTCTGGTCGTTGCTGCTGATCGGTGTGCTGTTCGCAGGATTTGCGTCGGCGTCGATCGGTCGCAACGGCGGCCGCTAGGGTCCAGCGGATTCGGAAATGCTCTTAGCTCGTCATTCCCGCGGCGGCGGGAATCCAGTTTTGTTCTTACTCGGAAAAATCGAGAACTGGATTCCGGGCTCCGCTTCGCGGCCCCGGAATGACGATGTGAAGATTCATGGCCCGCCGCGGCGCGGGTCGTGCTCAAAGCCTTCATCCGAAGTGGCAGATGTAGTGATATCCCTCGCCGGTGCGAATCTCGAACGTCGTATTCGCCGGCACGCTGAACTTTTCGCCGGGGCCCGATCGAGTCCACGCCTCGCTTCCGGCCAGGCGGTATTCGCAGGCGCCGCCGACGCATTCCATGATTTCCGCAGCGCTCGTGGTGAAGCTCAGCGTCGAGGGCAGGATCACGCCGATCGTCTTGCGGCTGCCGTCGGCGAAATGCAGCGTGTGCGACACGCATTTGCCGTCGAAGTAAACGTTGGCTTTCGTGGTGACGCTGGCCGGAGCCAGGATTTCGGTCGTCATGCGCGTTTATCCTCGGGTCAAAAATATAAGTTTGTACTTTGTTTCGCCGGGCAGGAACGGTGTCGGCTTGCCCTGCGCCCAATCTTCGTGTCCGGCGCCGTAGAACGGCGACAGCGGATTGCCGCTTTGTCCGCCCGGCATGTGGAAATAGCCGGACTCCTCGTGCCCCGGCTGCACGCCGAAACGCTCGCTCGCGCCGAACGCGGCGCCCTGCACGCGCGGCATGTTGCTGTCGCCCGGCAGCGGCTCGGACGGCATGTCGATCAGCTTGCCGAGCACAGGCACCGCGGCGCTCAGCGGATGCGCGATATGCGTCATCGTCACCTCGCCCCACTTGCGCGCGGCAAGACCGCCCGGCTGCTTGCCGAGATCGGCGGCGACGCGTTGCGCGCAGCGGCGCAGCAGTTCGTCCCAGTCGGCGTAGCCGGGCGGCAGCAGATACGCCGGCCGGCTTTGCAGAATCGCTTCGATCTGATGTTCGCTGCGGAATGAGCCCGGGAATTTGAAATCGGGGTATTTCGCACGCACCGCGGCGGCGAATCCGCTCAGCACCGTGTCGGTCACTTCGAGGCGGAACGCGCGCGCGAGGCGATAGCCGACCGAGGCCGGATCGGCGCGGTCGTTCCAGTCGTCGGCGTATTCCTTCATCGCGACGAGGTCGGGCGAATCGGCTTTCGCCAACGTATCGCGCAGGCGTTCGTGCCAGGGCTTGAGGAATACGGCGCGGTCGTCGAGCTGGATCGCGAGAAAATCGGCCGGCGCGAATTGCCGCTTGGCTTGCAGATCGTCGCGAATCTGCTGCTGGCGTGCGCCGAGGTCGAAGCCGCCGTCGCCGACATGCGGATAGTCGGCGGAATCGACATCGAGCATGCGTGAATTGGCCGTCCAAATGCGCGCCGCCGGCGGATTGCTCACGTGCGGATATTCGCCGGGTTCGAGCCAGCCGTCCCAGCCGTTGCCGCCCTGGCTCCAGTCGCATGGCAGTTGCGGATCGCAGTTGCCGGTGCGGCGCGGGATGCGCCCGGCGATCGTCCAGCCGACATTGCCCGCGGCGTCGCCGACGGTGAAGTTCTGCGCGGGCATGCCGGCGCGGTTGGCGACGACAAAGGCTTCGTCGACCGACGTGGCGGCGTCGAGATTCAACAGTTCAATGTTGATGCCGCCGGGCTGCAATGCCGTCCACGCGAGCGCGAGCGGCGTGCCATCGGTGTCCTCGCCGAGAATCGGACCCCACTGCGTTTCGCGCACCTCGAGTTTTTCGTCGGCGCCGCTATGGACCTTGATGATTTCGCTGTATTGCGCGATCGGCTGCGAGCCGTTCGCGTCGCGGTAGCGGTTCTTGTCCGCCGCATCGACATTGACGCGCACCCAATCGAGCCAATCGCCGTAGCTGTTGGTGAACGCCCAGGCGATATGGCGGTTGCTGCCGGCGACGAGCGAAGGCAGGCCGGGCAGGGTGACGCCGATCAGATCGATCGGCTCGCCGCCGCGATGCGGATTCGCGTACTGCAAACGTGCGCGAAACCAGATGTTCGGCACGCGCAGGCCGAGGTGCATGTCGTTGGCGACCATCGCCGCGCCGGTGGCCGTCAACGCGCCGCCGACCGCGAAGTTGTTGCTGCCGAGCACGTGATCTTCTCCCTCTCCACCAACGGCTTCATCGTTGGGGGAGAGGGCCGGGGTGAGGGGGTGCTCTTCCGCTTTTGCGAGTCTGAGCAGCCTCGCATCCACCTTACGCAGGTCGATATCACTCTCGGTCGGCAACGAAGGCAACGGCGGCGCCGTACCAGTCAGCGGCGCATCCCACGGACCGCCGCTCGCGCGCAGGAACTGGAACACGCTGTCAGGCAGCGCGGCCTTCATCTTCGCGAAGGCGAGCTCGCGCGCGTTAGTCGAGTCGTTGAGGTCGAAGAACATCGCGTCGAGCACGAGGATGCTGTCCGCCTCGCTCCACGGCCGCGGCGCCGAGCCGAGCAGCCAGTACTCCCAAGGCCGCGACGTGAGCGCGTAGAGACCGTCGTTGACGCCGTCGCGGTAGGCGGCGATGTCCGCATGCTGCTCGGGCGGCAGCGCGGCGAGGAATTGCTCGGCGCGCGCGCGCATGCGGAACGCGCGGCGCTGCCTGTCGAGTTTCAGCGTGGCGCTGCCGATGAGCTCGGACAACTCGCCCGCGGCCGCGCGACGCATCAAGTCCATCGCGAAGAACCGCTCCTGCGCGTGCACGTAGCCGAGCGCGTAGGAAACGCTGGTGCGGTCCGCACCTTTGATCGTCGCCACGCCCTGCGCGTCGCGCTCGATCGTGGCGCAGTAGCGCACTCCCGCCTGTTCGCCGTCCAACCGCGGCAAGCTGGCGCGCACGAGGAAGTAGGCGCCGACGACCGCCGCAATGAGCACGACGACGACGGCGAGGAGCAACCGCTTGAGGAAACGCAGGAGGGTGCGCATCGCCGGATTCTACGTGATTCTTTTCCGGGGCTGCTTCCTTTCGTCGAGTCTTAAAAAAGCCCAGACAACGAGTTTGGAATTGGCCGGATACGGTCCGTTGGCTGGTATGGGAGATTGTCCGCGAACTGTCCGCAAGTTGTCCTGATTTCGTCCGTGGTCAAAATGGAAACGCAGAAAGCTTAGTCATTCTAACGTTAGAATTGCTTTCTCCAGTTCCTGACAGAGGGGTTCGCCATGCCATTCTTTGGCCATACCGTTTCTATTGCCGTTGCCGCGGCTTTCGCGCTGGTTGCGCCGTCCGGGGGCGCCGCGGACGTGACCGTCCAACCTTCCACCGGCAACGGCTTCGTCGTGAAGGACGCCAGTGGCGTGAACGAGCGCCTGCGCGTGCAGGAAACCGGTGCGATCAGCCTACCCGGCATCCTCGCCGCGCCTCCCCAAGGGCATGGCTTATGTGCGGGCACCGGCGGTCAATTGGGGCCGTGCGGCGCTAATTCGGGCGGCAACTACGGCGCAGGTATCGGATTGAATCTGAGCGGCATGACATTTTCCGTGGCGCCGAGTTACCAATTGCCGCAAGGCTGCGCGACGAATCAGATTCCGGCGTGGAGCGGCACCGCGTGGAACTGCAGTACGGCGAGCAGTGAAGCAACGCTGCCAACGGGCACGGCGAACCAGACCCTGCGCTACAACGCGAACAATGCATTGGCGGCCAACAACTTGTTGCAGGCTTTCGACGACGGCGGATTCATGGCGGGCGGTGCTGTGGGCACGGGCAGCATTCGGTTCACGGGCGCCGGCGCACGCATGATGTGGCATCCGGCGAAGGCGGCGTTTCGGGCGGGCTACGCCGCCGCTTCGCAATGGGATGACGCCAACGTCGGCAATTTTTCCGTCGCGTTGGGCACGAACACCGTCGCTTCCGGCAATTCGTCGACTGCTCTGGGCGCGGACACCGCGGCCCGTGGCGACTACTCTACCGCAACGGGACAGAATACCCATGCCGTCGGCAACTACTCGATAGCGCTGGGCAGCGACGCCACCGCCGGCGGCCTGTACTCCACGGCCATAGGACAAAACACCATTGCCGCAGGCAATTACTCACTCTCGATGGGAGCAGGAACCAGAGCGACCAAAAACAACTCGACGGCGCTGGGTTATGGTACGAATGCCAACGGCAATTATTCGACCGCAATGGGTAACGGCACGGTCGCCGGCGGCACTTCTTCGACGGCGCTGGGTGACGGCACGACCGCCAGCGGCCTGGCGGCGATTGCAATGGGTCAAAACACCGTCGCCAGCGGCTCCGTCTCGACAGCGATGGGCAGCAACGTAAGCACGGCTCTCCACGCCGGATCGTTTATCTATGGCGATGCCGCCTCGCGCGATCAAGTCGTCAATACGGCAGACAACCAATTCGTGGTGGCAGCGGACGGCGGCGCTTATTTCTTCAGCAGTTGTGCAAAGGACTGTACCGCGGGCGTCGGGCTGGCCCCGGGCGGTGGGACCTGGAGCAATCTTTCCGACCGCACCGCGAAAACGGCGGTACGGCCGGTGGATCCGCGCGAGGTGCTGAAGAAAGTCGTGGCGTTGCCGCTCAACACGTGGCAGTACAAGACGCAGGAAGAAAGGTACCGTCACATAGGCCCGATGGCGCAGGACTTCTACGCGGCGTTTCACCTTGGCGAATCGGACAAAAGCATCGACACGATCGACGCCGACGGCGTGGCGCTCGCGGCGATTCAGGGGCTCAATGCGCTGCTCGCCGAGAAGGATGAGCAGATCGCCATGCTGCGCACGGAAAAAGACCGCGAGATTGCCGCAGTGCGCGCCGAATTGACGACGCGCGTTGTCGCCCTCGAATCGCTGGCCGGCGAGCTCGCCGAAGTGAAGGCGCAGCTCGATGCGCTGCGTCGTTCCGCGGCTTCGACCGAGGCGGCGTGGCGGCAATAGTCCGCCAGTTCGTGGCCAGAGTCATTTCGACTGCACAACGACATAGCATACAAAATTTGGAAGCGGCTAAAAATGCTTTTCCCCTGGTTCGGCACATATGTCCGCGAGCTGTCCCCAGGTTGTCCCGGTTTTGTCCGGCGCGCAGGTCGCGAGTGCGAGAAAGTGGTTACTGCTTACGCCACGTTAACTTGCCGGAAGACTTGCCATGACAATGAACCGTCCCGCCATTTCCATCGCCGTTGCTTTCGCATTCGGCGTCATCGCGCAAACCGCGAACGCAACCGATGTTGTCATTCAGCCTTCCGCGGGCAGCGGCTTTGTCGTAAAAGACGCCGGCGGCGCGAATGAGCGCCTGCGCGTGCAAGAAACCGGAGCGATCAGCCTACCGGCCGTGCCCGCGGCGCCGGCGCAATCGCAAGGGTTGTGCATGAGTGCGGGCGGCCAGCTTGGTCCGTGCAGCGGCAGTGGCGCGAGCTACACCGCGGCCACTGGTCTGGCTCTGACCGGCACGACGTTCTCGGTCGCACCGACCTATCGTCTGCCGCAGGGCTGCGCTGCGAATCAGGTTGCGCAATGGAACGGCACCGCATGGGCCTGCGGCTCCGCAAGCAGCGCAGCGTTGCCCGTGGGCACAGTGAACCAGACGCTGCGATACGACGCGAGCAATGCGTTGGTAGCTAACAACTTGTTGCAGGCGTTTGCCGATGGCGGGTTGGTGGCGGGCGCGACTCCCGGTATCGGCAGCATCCCAGCGACGGGTGTAGGCACTCGATTGATGTGGTATTCCGCCAGGGGCGCGTTTCGTGTAGGCGAAGTCATAGGAACACAGTGGGACGACTCCAACGTCGGCATCGATTCGGTCGCAATGGGATTTAGCGCGGTCGCTAGTGGCCAGACCTCGACAGCAATGGGTGTGGGCACAACTGCTAGTGGTGGAGGATCAACGGCAATGGGCGTCGGCACGACGGCATCTGCTGATTTCTCTACGGCAATGGGCAATACCACGCACGCAATCGGCTTTAATTCAATAGCAATGGGGTCTAATACCTACGCTAAAAGGCAAAATTCTACGGCGATGGGGTATGACACGTTCGCCGAAGGGGACATTTCAACGGCGATGGGTGCGCACTCGCATGCGAATGGGACCGTTTCGATAGCAATGGGTTCGGGCGCAAAAGCGATTGGTGAATTTTCAATTGCAATGGGTACTGATACGGAGGCCAGCAAAGACTTTTCCACTGCTATAGGACTTAACACCCTCGCTGGCGGCCAAAGCTCGACCGCGATGGGGGCTTACACGCATGCTACTGGAGCTGTCTCGACGGCGATGGGTAGCAACACTCAAGCTACAGGTCACGCTTCGACGGCAATGGGTTCGGGAACGCTTGCCGGCGGCGATTCCTCCACGGCAATGGGCAATAACGCGCAAGCGGCCGGGAGTTCCGCCATCGCGGCGGGCTCATCCGTATTCGCGGATGCGGACAATTCCATAGCGATGGGCAGCAAAGTTGGCTCCGGCGGCAAAAAGGGTTCCTTCATTTTTGGTGATGCCTCCCGCACAACCGGCATCGTCAACGACAAAGACAATCAGTTCAAGGTTGTTGCAGACGGCGGCATTGTATTGACGCTAAGCGCGGATGGTTCGAACAACGCCACGCTGAACCATGGCGACAGCGCCTGGAACATCACCTCCGACCGCAACACGAAGACGGCGCTGCTGCCGGTTGACCCGCGCGAGGTGCTGAAAAAGGTAGTCGAAATACCGCTGAACACCTGGCGATACAAGACGCAGGATGCGGACTACCGGCACATGGGTCCGATGGCGCAGGATTTTTACGCCGCATTTCATCTGGGCCCATCGGACAAGAGCATCAGCACCGTCGACGCCGATGGCGTGGCGCTCGCGGCGATTCAGGGACTCAATGTGCTGCTAGCGGAGAAAGACGCGAAAACGGCGGCGCGGTTGGACGAAAAAGATCGAGAAATTGCGGCGCTCCGCGAAGAAATAGCATCGCAAGCCAAGAATAAAGATGCGCAGATTGCGGCGTTGCGCATGGAGAAGAATCGCGAGGTAGCCCAATTGCGTGCTGACTTGGCCGCGCGTGTTGCCGCTGTGGAATCGCTTGTTGGTGATCTTTCGGAATTAAAAGCGCAATTACGCTCGGTGAAGCAACCCGTCTCCGCTGTCGCTACCGTTGCGCTGAAACCGTAGGCGATGCCAGCTGCTCTTGAACATCAGCGATCCTAATGTCGCCATTCCCGCGCAAGCAGGAATCCATTTTGCTTTTGATTCCGGCACTAAAGATCAAGATGGATTCCCGCTTGCGCGGGAATGACGTCAGATCGGGACGATTAGACGTTCCTCGGCGCCTTGGTGCTTTTAATGCGTTTTCAGCACTTCCCCCGGCTGAAATTCCCACGTCCGCGTGATGTACAACTCGTCGTAATCCATATTCGCCGGCAGCGGCGGAAAGGGGGCGGCGAGGCGGACGATGCGGACGGCGGCTTCGTCGACGAGCTTGTAGCCGCTCGACTGAACGATGTCGACACTCGCGAGGCTGCCGTCGCGTTTGATACCCGCGGTGACCATCAGGCTCAGCGTTTTGCCGTTCTGCAATTGCTGGCGGCGCGCTTCGTCGGGATAGTTGAGGTTGCCGATGCGTTCGATGCGCGCGACCCAGCCGGCCTGGTAGGCGGCGTCGGCGGCTTCCTTCGTGTTCGCGGAGATGTATTTCTTTTTCGGGCGCTTCGCGTACACCTGCGTCTCGTTGTGCAGTTCGTTCGCCAGGCGTGCCATTTCGAGCTTGCGGTCGGTCTGCGCCTGCGGATTGGGACGCGCCGTTTCCGGCTGTTCGATCGCCTGCGTTTGCGTGTGCACGGCGAAGGTGGATTTCTTCTGCGTCAGCACCTCGCGTTCGCTCGCCGGCTGCGGTTCGCGCGTGCTGGTTTCGAGCGGCATCGGCGCGATACCGGGCTGCGCCTTCGGCACGGGCGCGGAGACGAGGTCGGTCGGGCGCACGGCCTTGTCGCTCGTGCCGCCGCCTTCGTTGTTCGCATTGGCGAGGAAATCGGCTTTCTCGGGTTTCTTGCCGCTCGCCGACTGGACCAGGATCACGTCGAGCGAGGGCAACTGCGGCGCGGGCTTGGCGTACTCGAAAGTGAGGCCGAGCAGGACCACCGCGTGCGCGATAATCGAAAACAACAGCGTCACGCTCAGGCGTTCTCCGCTGCCGGCGGCGCGGGCGCTCATGCGCGCGGCGCGCCGCGTTCGATCGCGTCGAACAATTGTCCTGCGATGTTGAGGCCGAACTGCGCATCGAGTTCGCGGATGCAGGTCGGCGAGGTGACGTTGACTTCGGTGAGCCAGTCGCCGATCACGTCGAGGCCGACGAAGCGCAGGCCGCGTTTGACCAGTTCGGGGCCGACTTGCGCGGCGATCCAGCGGTCGCGCTCGGACAACGGCACGCCGACGCCTCTGCCGCCGCGCGCGAGGTTGCCGCGGAACTCGTCGCCCTGCGGCAGGCGCGCGAGCGCGTAAGGTACGGGCTCGCCGTCGATCAGCAGGATGCGTTTGTCGCCGGCCTTGATCTCGGGGATGAATTTTTGCGCCATCGCAAATTCGCGGCCTTCGTGGGTCAGCGTTTCCAGAATGACGTTGAGATTCGGATCCTCGCCCGAGCTTAAGAAGATGCTGCGCCCGCCCATGCCGTCGAGCGGCTTGAGCACGATCTTGCCGTGCTCGTGGGCGAAGGCTTTGATCGCTGCGGCGTCGCGCGCGACGAGCGTCGGTGCGATGCATTGCGGAAAATGCAGCGCGAACAGTTTTTCGTTGGCGTCGCGCAGTGCGCGCGGATCGTTGATCACTTGCGCTCCGCCCGCCTGCGCGAGTTCGAGCACCATGGTGTCGTAGAGAAACTGCGAATCGACCGGCGGATCCTTGCGCGCGAGAATCACATCGACTTTGCGCAGATCCAGCCAAACCGCATCGTCGAGTGTGAACCAATCGTTCGGATCCTCGCGCACCTGCAGCGGCGCCGCGTGCGCCCACGGTTCCGCGCCGCGCAGGGCCAGGCTCCCGTGGGTCAGGTAAAGCAGACGGTATCCGCGCCGCTGCGCTTCGAGCAGCATGGCGAAGGTGGAATCTTTCTTGATGTGGATGGCCGCGATCGGGTCCATCAGCACGGCCAGGGTCGGGGTCATCGGGCTGTCGTTGAAGCTTCACGAATGTGTCAAAGCGCACAGGCACACATCGAAAATGTGACCCAGTGCACACGTTGAATCGGTGCGGCGTGTCTATACTACCTTCACTTCAAGGGGGCTTGCAGACCATCGGCCGCGCTTGGCATCGACGATGCCAAGGGGGAAGCGCGTGCCGTCGACATGCCCTGCTCACGAATTGCTTGACAGGGCTTCGAGCTTGGGATTAAACGACATACCTACTCGATCGTTCGCATCTTCTTTAAGACTGTGCGGTAACGTACAGGTAGATGAAACGGTTTTTCGCTCTTCCGGCGCGTGGGAACCGCGGCGGGGCATTGCAGGTTGGAGGAAAACGCGTGGAACAAGCTCCAAACGGGGTGGATTTGGCGGGTTTGCGTGTGATGGTGATCGACGATTCGAAAACGATTCGTCGCACCGCCGAAATGCTGCTCAAGAAAGAAGGCTGCGAGGTGATCACCGCGGTCGACGGTTTCGAGGCGCTGGCGAAGATCTCCGATCATCGTCCGCAGATCATCTTCGTCGACATCATGATGCCGCGGCTCGACGGCTATCAGACCTGCGCGCTGATCAAGAACAATCAAACCTACCGCGTCACGCCGGTGATCATGCTTTCCTCCAAAGACGGCCTGTTCGACAAGGCCCGCGGCCGCGTCGTCGGTTCGGAAGAATATTTGACCAAGCCATTCACGCGCGAGGAATTGCTCGGCGCAATCCGGCGCCACGTGGTGGCGCGCTGAGGTTCCCGGAAGGTATACGCGCATGAATTATCCGGTGAAATCCCCGTTCGAGATCCTCGCCGACTATGAGCGGCGCAGTCTCGCGCACTCGGGTTCGGGCACGAGCGGGCAGGTCGCGGCGGCGGTGAGCCTGTGGCGCGGCGTCGGCTTCCGTGTCGGCGAGCGCAACCTCGTTTCCAGTTTGACCGAGGTCAACGAAATCCTGTCCATCCCGCACGTCACGCGCGTGCCGGGCGCGCGCGCCTGGATGCTCGGCGTGGCCAGCGTGCGCGGCAACCTGATTCCGTTGATCGATCTCAAGGGGCTGCTGCTCGACGAGGCGACGAGCGTGTCCGATTCGACGCGCGTGCTGCTCGTGCGTCAGCCGGGCGGCAGCGTCGGTCTGCTCGTCGACGAAGTCGTCGGCCAGCGCAACTTCACGCCCGAGCAGCGCGCCGACGCGCCGGCGCAGGACGAGGGCGACAAATTTTCGCGCTACATCGTCGAGCACTACACGCTCGGCGACGCGCGCTGGGAGCGGTTCAGCATGGCGGCACTCGTGCGCGCGGGCGAATTTTCGCAGGCGGCGGCATAGGCGGTTTCGTGGCGGCCGCGTTTCCGGGCCGTGGGTGTGTGGAATGCAACAGCGAGGTGGCGGTAAATGAGTACAGGGGCAGGTAGCGGCGCCGAGCGCGCGAGCGGGCTCAACGGCTTGCTGGTGGCTTTGCTTGTCGTCAGCTTGATCGTGGCGGTGGTCGACTTCATCTGGTTGTCGATCAACGCGAACCAGGACGCGCAGGCGAGCGCACTCGTCACGCGAATGCAGGTGCTGTCGCAGCAGCTTTCGCGCCAGAGCAACGACGCGGCCGGCGGCAATCTCGATGCGTTCGCGAGCCTGAAGCACACGCGCGACACGATCACCGACTTGTACTCGCGTCTGAAGAAGGGCGACGCGCGCACCGGCATGCGCGGCTACGCCGATCAGCCGACGCTCAAAGCCGACTTCGCCGACTTGGATCAGGCCTGGAACCAGCTTTCGGCCGATGCGACCAAGGTGCTCGACAGCCAGGAGCAGGTGCTCAGCACCGCGGCGAGCACCGACGACTTCAACCGCAAGACCGCCGTGCTCAACTCGCGCATGGACGAGGTGGTGAAGATTCTCACCGAGCGCGGCGCGCCGGGCACTCAGGTGGTGACCGCTTCGCGCCAGATGCTCTACGCCGACCGCATGCAGCGCCGCGCACAGGCCATCGTCGGCGGCGGCGAAGATTCGCCGTCGGCCGCCGCGGGCCTGCAGCGCGACTCGCAGTTCTACGGCGTCGTCCTCGCCGGTCTGATCAACGGCAACGCCGATCTCAACATCAAGGCGATCGACAACGCCAACGCGAAAGAGATCCTCAACGACATCAACAAGCAGTGGATAGACCTTGCCCCGCAGGTGACCAAGCTGTTCGAGGCGGCGCCGACTCTGCAGGCGGTCAAGCAGGCGGCGGACAAGGCCTCGATCGACAGCCAGACTTTGCTGTTCAAGGCCGATCCGCTGTCGGAGCACATTTCTGCGCTCGGCATCAAGCGCCCGTTCCCGAACCTCTGGATCGGCCTCGCCGCGGCGGTGCTGGCGATCTTCCTCGTCCTCTTCCTCGCTCTCAAGCTGTTCCGCGATCAGCGCACGCGCCTGGCGGCGAGCGCCGAACTGAACAAGCGCAACGAGGCGGCGATTCAGCGCCTGCTCGACGAAATGGGTTCGCTCGCCGACGGCGACCTCACCGTGAAGGCGACCGTGACCGAGGATTTCACCGGCACCATCGCGGACGCCGTCAACTACGCCATCGACGCGCTGCGTTCGCTCGTCACCACGATCAACGAAACCTCCGTGCAGGTCGCCGCCGCGGCCAATGAAACGCAGGCGACCGCGCTGCATCTGTCGGACGCGGCCGAACATCAGGCGCGCCAGATCACCAGCGCCTCGAGCGCGGTGAACGAAATCGCCTCGTCCGCGCGCGACGTGTCGATGAGCTCGGCGGACATCGCCGACGTCGCCCAGAACTCGGTGCGCATCGCCGGCAAGGGCGGCTCGATCGTGCGCCAGACGATCGCCGGCATGGACTCGATCCGCGAACAGATCCAGGACACCTCCAAGCGCATCAAGCGCCTGGGCGAGTCCTCGCAGGAAATCGGCACGATCGTCGAGCTCATCAACGACCTCTCCGAGCAGACCAACATCCTCGCGCTCAACGCGGCGATCCAGGCGGCATCCGCCGGCGAGGCCGGCCGCGGTTTCGCGGTCGTCGCGGACGAAGTGCAGCGCCTCGCCGAACGCGCCTCCGCGGCGACGCGACGCATCGAAACGCTGGTCAGCGCGATTCAGGTCGACACCAACGAAGCGGTCGCCTCGATGGAACAGACCACGAGCGAAGTGGTCAGCGGCGCCAAACTCGCCGAGCAGGCGGGTACGCAGCTGGGCGAAATCGAAAACGTGTCGACCAACCTCGCCTCGTTGATCAAGAACATCGCGATTACCGCGCAACGCCAGTCGGCCGAGGTCGCAAGCGTGTCGACGACGATGAACGTCATTTCGGACATCACCGCGCAGACCGCTTCGGGCGCGAGCCATACCGCCGAGTCGATCGGCAATCTAGCCCAGCTTTCGTCGGACCTGCGCCG
>DAIMZS010000002.1:26124-41450 GCA_036733825.1 Rudaea sp. | reverse complement strand
CCGATGAATCTCACCCAGGAAACCGACTTCACGACGCTTGGCTGGATCAAGGCCGAGCTCGACGCGACGCTGAAACAGGCGCGTCAGTCGCTTGAAAGTTTTGCCGTCAATCCCGCCGACGCACAGGCGATGCGCGACTGCGCGAACGGCCTGCACACCACGTACGGCACGCTGCACATGATCGAGCTGTACGGCGCCGCGCTCGTGGTCGAGGAGATGGAGCGCGTCGCGCGCGGTCTCGTCGACGGCAGCATTGCGCCGCGCGAGGACGTCTACTCCGTGCTCATGCGCGGCTTTCTGCAGCTGCCCGATTACCTCGAGCGTCTGCAGAGCGGCCACAAGGACATTCCGATCGTCCTGCTGCCGCTGCTCAACGACCTGCGCGCCGCGCGCGGCGAGAAGCTGCTCAGCGAAGCGGTGCTGTTCACGCCGAGCATCGACACGGCGTTGCCGACGCCGGCGGAGCATCCGCTCGCGGACGAGGTCCTGCGCAACAACGCGAAGGCGTTGCGCAACGATTATCAGCACGCATTGCTGCGCTGGATCCGCGAACCTGCGGCGCCGGCGCCGCTCGAACGCATCGCGCAGATTTTCGACACGCTGTACGCTGGCTGTTCGGACGATGCTGCGCGCCGCCTGTGGTGGATCGCGGCCGCCGAAGTCGAAGGACTGCAAACCGGTGCGATCGAGGCGAGCGTCGCGGTCAAGCTGCTGTTCGGCAAGCTCGACCGCGAGATCAAGCGCCTGATCGATGACGGCCAGGCCGTGCTCGGCGCGGCGCAAACGAAAGACCTCGTCAAGAATCTGCTCTACTACCTCGCGCATGCGAAGACGCACGGCCCGCGCGCGCAGGCGGTGGTCGACTTCTATCACCTGGCCAATCTGCTGCCGACTCAGGAAGAGTTGCAGCACGCGCACGGCTCGATTTCGGGCCACAACCGCGCCCTGCTCGACACGGTCGCCGGCGGCATCCGCGAAGACCTGCTGCGGATCAAGGAAACGCTCAACGTCTACCTGCACTCTCCGCAGCGCGATCTCGCCAGCCTCGCGGCGCAGGCCGAGACGCTCGGCAGCCTCGGCGACACGTTCGGCATGCTCGGCATGGGCGTGCCGCGTCAGCACGTGCTCGAACAACGCAATGCGCTGAACCGGATCGTCAACGGCGAAGCCGAAGCCGACGAAGGCAATCTGCTCGACGTCGCCGGCGGCCTGCTCGTCATCGAAGCCTCGCTCGACGACCACATCTCGCGCCTGGGCGCGAAGGACGAAGACGCCGAAAGCGCCTCCGCCACCGAAGTGCCGCGCGCCGAAGTGGTGCGCCTGCTCAACGTGCTGATGCAGGAGGCGCTCGTCAACGTCTCCAAGATCAAGCAGAACATCGTCGCCTTCATCGACGCGCCGTGGGATCCCGCGCAGCTCGAAACGACGCCGGATCTGCTCGTCGAAGTCGCCGGCGCGCTCGATATGCTCGCGCTGCGCGACGCGGTGAAGCCGATCAACTCGATGGTGCAGTACATCCGCAACGAGCTGCTGCAGCATCGGCGCGCGCTCGATCGCGCGCAGATCAACGCGCTCGCCGACACCGTCGCCGCGATCGAGTACTACATGGAAGCGGTGCGCGAGCAGCGCGGCGACCGCGACCGCGTGCTCGACCTGATGCGCGACAGCCTCGCCACCCTCGGCTACTGGCCGGAGATCAAGCCCTCGACCGCCGCCGCTGAAGAGCACGCCGGCGAAGCCGCGGATGCTTCCGCGGCGCCACCCGCGACGCAGGCGCCTGCCGCCGAAGCGGCGGCTTTCGCTGCGCCGCCTGCCGCCGTTCCCGCGCCGGTGATCGACGAAGAATTGCGCCAGGTGTTTCTCGACGAAATGGACGACGAGATCGCCAACCTGCGCCGGCATTTCCCGCTCTGGCGCGCCGAGCCGGAAGAGACCGAAGATCTCAAGACCGTGCGCCGTTCGTTCCACACGCTCAAAGGCTCGGGCCGCCTCGTCGGCGCGCTCGCGCTCGGCGACTTCGCCTGGAAGGTCGAGAACATGCTCAATCGCGTGCTCGACCGCAGCATCACGGCGAGTCCGGCGCTGCTGCAGGTGGTCGGTTATGCGATCGGCGCGCTGCCGCGTTTCCGCGACGAGCTGAGCCGGCATGAACGTTCGAGTTTCGTGATGGACGGTTTCTCCGCGGCCGTCGACCGGCTCTGCGCCGGCGACACCTCGCCGATCGACGAAGCCGAACTCTCCGGTGCGGTGGTGCGGGCACCGGCCGCGCCGGTCGAAACGCCGGTGGCCGACGCTGCCTCCGATATCGACGCCGACGCCGACGAAGCCGCGCTGGCCGCAGCCGAGGCGGCGATCGACGCACCGCCGACCTTCGACATCGAACCTGCGGTCGAGGAAATCTCGCTCGCCGAGCCCGATGCGCCGCATCCTGTCGAGATCGAGCCGCAGATCGAAGAACCCTCCCACGTCGCCGAAACGCCGATCGAACCGCACGCGGAGTCGACTCCCGACTTCGCCGAATTCGATCTCGACGACACGCATGCAGCCGCGGAACACGTCGAATCTGCGCCGGCGGCGGCGCCGACTGCGGCGCCCGAAGTCGACCAACTGCTGCTCGACGTGCTGCGCAACGAGGCCGACGCGCATCTGGCCGTGCTCGATGCCGCGGTCGCGCGCGGTCGCGAACGGCCGCTCGTGATCCGCGAAGATCTCGTGCGCGCGGTGCATACGCTCAACGGCGCATTCTCGATGGTCGAAGCGCCGCAGATCGCGCAACTGCTCGCGCCGCTGGAAGGCTGGCTCGCGCGTTCGCGCAACGCCGAGCGTCCGTTCGACGCGAACGGCATCGCCATCCTCGACGCCGTGTCGGCGCGGGTCAAAGACACCCTGAGCGCGATCGAGAACCGCGGAACGCTGCCGGACACCTCCGAGCTCGCCGCGCGCATCGTCGCCCTGCGCGACGACGTGCACGCGAGCGAGTCGATCGTCAGCCACGCCGAACCCTCGGCGCCGGCGCTCGAAATCACCGGCGTCGAAATCGAACCGGAGACGCCAGAGCACACCGAAGAAAAAATTCCGGCGCAGGACGAGCACTTCGAAGCGACGAAAGAATTCGCGCCGACGCATGCGGAACTCGATGCGGCGGCCGACGAGTTCAATCAATTGTTCGGGACGGAACCGGCGTCGGAAGACGCGGCGGCGCCCGTTTCCGAATCCGCGCATCCGACCGAATCGGCCGACGTCGATGCGGCGTTGTCGCCGGAAGAGTTCGAATCCGCGCTCGCCGCCTACGAGGCGCTGTTGACGCGGCCGCCGGCGGCGCCCGCCGAGCCGCCCGCCGCGGCGGAGGAAACACCGGCCGCCGAGGAAGAGACGCCCGCGATCGACCTGTCGAGCGAGTTCGCCGCGTTGTTTGACGAAACCGACGCGGCGGAACCCGCGGCAGAATTCGCCGCGGAAGCGGAGCCGGTCGCGCAGGACGAGCCTGCCGAAGCGCCGGCGCCGACCGACGTTGCAGAACCGATCCACGCCGCACCGGCGCCTTCCGCGCCGCCGGCGACCGTGCCGGTGCCGGACATCGACGAGGACCTGCTCGACATCTTCGTGCTCGAGGCGCAGGAAATTCTCGACCGTTCCGACGCGCTCGTGCTGCGTCTGCGCGGCAACACGGGCGACACCGGCCTGCTCGACGAACTGCGCCGCGACCTGCACACGATCAAAGGCGGCGCGAATATGTCCGCGATCGCCTCGATCGGCGAGCTCGGACATGCGATGGAGTCGCTGCTCGAAGGCGTGGTCGAGCATGGCCGCGAACTCGACGGCGCCATGCTGCATGCGATCGAGCAGGGCTTCGACACGCTGCATTCGCTGGTCCAGGCCACCGCCACGCGCCAGCCGACGACGATGCCTTCCGCGCTGATCGCGCGCATCGAAACCTTGTCGCGCGCCGAGGCGGAAAGCGAAGCCGTGCCGACGATCGAAGAGACGCCATCGACCGTAACGGAAGAACCACCCGTCTTCGAAGTGCCGACTGAATTCGCCGCCGGCGACGTTGTGGGCGAACCGGCCAACGAGCCCACGGTGGAAGCCGCCGCTACGGAGCGGGCCGCACAACCCGCCGAAGCGCAGCCGCAGGAAACCGAACCGGTGTTCGCCGGTTCCGAGTACATCCGCGTGCGCGCGGCGCAGCTCGACACGATGGTCAACGGCGCCAGCGAAGTGGCGATCTACCGTTCGCGTCTGGAACAGCAGATCGCGAGCTACCGCATCAACGTCGTCGAAATGGAAACCACGGTGTCGCGTCTGCGCGAGCAGATGCGCCGCCTGGAACTGGAAGCCGAAGCGCAGATGGCTTCGCGTTTCCAGCGCGAGGGCGACGCCTCCACGTTCGATCCGCTGGAACTCGACCGCTTCAGCCAGCTGCAGCAGCTCTCGCGCAGCTTGGCCGAGTCGATGTCGGACTTGGTCGCCATTCAAGTCGGTTTCGATCAGCTCACGCGTCAGTCCGAATCGCTGCTGATGCAGCAGTCGCGCGTCAGCGCCGACTTGCAGGAAAGCCTCATGCGCACGCGCATGGTGCCGTTCGATTCGCTCGTGCCCGCGTTGCGGCGCACGCTGCGCCAGACGGCCTCCTCGCTCGGCAAAGAAGCGCTGCTGCGCGTCGAAGGCGCGCAGGGCGAAATGGACCGCACCCTGCTCGAACGCATGAAGGCGCCGCTCGAACACATGCTGCGCAACGCGCTCGCGCACGGCATCGAAAATGTGCCGGAGCGCCTGGCGTCCGGCAAGCCGATCGAGGGCAACGTGCGCATCGCGCTGTCGCGCGAGGCGACCGAGACGGTGCTGCGCATCAGCGACGATGGCCGCGGCCTGGACCGCGCGGCGATCCGCCGGCGTGCGATCGAGCGCGGCCTGCTCGCGCCCGACGCGAAGGTGGCCGACCGCGAACTGGATGCCTTCATCCTCGCGAGCGGCTTCTCCACCGCGGAGAGCCTGACCCACGTCGCCGGCCGCGGTGTCGGCATGGACGTGGTCTCGAACCAGATCAAGCAGCTCGGCGGTTCGCTCGCGATCGAGTCGAATCCCGGCCGCGGCGCCGCGTTCACGGTGCGCCTGCCGTTCACGCTCGGCGTAACCCAGGCGATCATCGTGCGCCTCGGCGAGGCCAACTACGCGATCCCGATGAACGCCGTGCAGGGCGCGGTGCACATTGCGCGCAGCGAGTTCGACGCGCGCATGGCGAGCGAGGAGCCCGAGTACACCTACGCCGGCGAATCGTTCCCGATCCTCGATCTCGCGCCGCTGCTCGAAGAAAGCTCACCCGCGGTGGCGGACGACGCGCACGTGCCGCTGCTGATCGTGCGCAGCGGCGACCAGCACGCGGCGGTGCGCATCGATGCGGTGCATGGCTCGCGCGAAATCGTCGTGAAGTCCGTCGGCCCGCAGATCACCTCGGTGCCGGGCATTCTCGGCGCGACGATCATGGGCGACGGCTCGGTCATCATGATTCTCGACCTCGCCCCGCTGCTGCGCCGCGTGACCAGCCTGCGTGCGCAGGGCGTCGCGATCGTGGCGCCTCCCGCGGCGATCCGTGCGCACCGTCGCCGCCTCATCATGGTCGTCGACGACTCGATCACGATGCGCAAGGCGACCTCGCGCGTGCTCGAACGCGAGGAGATGGACGTGGTCACCGCGAAGGACGGCATCGACGCGATCGAGAAGCTCGCCGACCGCATCCCCGACCTCGTCGTGCTCGATATCGAAATGCCGCGCATGGACGGCTACCAGTTCGCCGAGCACATGAAGGGCGATGCGCGCACGCGCCACGTTCCCATCGTCATGGTCACCTCGCGTACCGGCGACAAGCACCGCGCGCGCGCGCAGGAGATCGGCGTGGAGGGCTATCTCGGCAAGCCTTACCAGGACGCCGAACTGATCAAGAACATCCGCGACCTGCTCGGCGCGGCGCAGTAAGACCCAGGAACCCGCATGAGCGAAACTCTTACGCGCGAAATCCACACCGTCCTCATCTCGATCGGCGGTGCGCGCCTGCTGCTGCCGAACGCGATCGTCGCGGAAATCGCGCCGCTCGCCGGGCTGGAGAAAGTCGACGGCGCGCCGTCATGGCTGCTCGGGCGCATGCCCTGGCGCGAACGCTTCATCCCGCTCGTCTCGTTTCCGATGATGACCGGCACGGCGATGCAGGAAGAGATGCGCCAGCCGCGCGTGGCCGTGCTCAAGACGCTCGACGGCAAGGAGAGCCTGCCGTACATCGGCCTGCTCGCGCAGGGCCTGCCGCGTCTGACCTCGATCACGCCTGATCTCCTCGTGCGCACCGACGGCGGCGAACAGCCCTCGGCCGGAACGAGCGCGCACGTGCTCGTGCGCAGCGACCATGCCGTCATCCCCGACCTGCACTGGATCGAAGCGAAAGTCGCGCAGGCGCTTACCGCATAAAAGCCACGGCGGCACGGCCCGCCGTGCACGTTCGACCGGCGCCGCCCACGCGCGCCGGCGGTGCGCAGGAACACGATCTTCACCACGAGGGAGGTGTGTGTCATGTCGCTATTGCCGTTCTGGTTGCCGATTCTGCTCTCGGCCGTGTTCGTGTTCATTGCGAGCAGCGTGATCAACATGGCGCTGAAGTTCTGGCACGGGCCCGACTATCGCCGGTTCGCGAACGAAGACGAGGTGGCCGCGGCGATGCGGCAGGGCAACCCCGCGCCGGGCCAATACATGATTCCGTTCTGCGACCCGTCGGCGATGAAGGATCCGGCGATGCAGGAGAAATTCCGCGCGGGGCCGATCGCCAAGATCAATCTCAGTCCGAGCGGCATGCCCAATCTCGGCAAATTCCTCGGCCAGTGGTTCGTGTTTTGCCTCGTCGTTTCGGCTTTGAGCGCCGCTCTCGCGGCGCACGCATTGCCGCCGCAGCCGGGCCCGCATGCGATCTGGCACACGGTGGGGTTGGCCGCGCTGCTCGGCTATTCGATCGGCGAGGGCACCAACTCGATCTGGCGCGGGCAGCCCTGGGTCGTTTCGATCAAATACGCGGTCGACGGGCTGGTCTACGCGATCATCACCGCGGCCACGTTCGCCTGGCTCTGGCCGACAGCGTAGTAGTTTGTCGATAACGCGCCGGGTGCCTTCTCCTTGATATCATTCGCGACCTGCACCGGACCGGCGCAGGCCGCGGGCGGCGCAGAGCTTCTCGGGTCCTGCCGTCGGTTCGGCGATTCATCACGGAGAAGCAATGTCGACAGCCACGACCGATCGCGATGCGTTGTACGCGCGCGCGCTGGAGAAGCAATGGTTCTATCCGCTCGCGCTGCCCGACGGGCGCACGCTCACGAGCACGCATGACGGCCGCGTCGACGCGATCCACCACACGCGCGCGCGCATGCTCGACGCGTTTCTCGCGGATAAGTTCGGCGGTGACCGCAGCGGACTGAGCGCAATCGATCTTGCCTGCCATCAGGGCTGGTTCTCGCTGCAGCTCGCGCGCGCGGGCTTCGGCCGCGTCGAATCGGTCGACGCCCGCGCCGAGCACGTCGACGATGCCGCGTTGCTCGCGAGCATCTACGAATTGAACGCGATCAAGGCGCGCCAGCGCGATGTGTTCGCGCTGAATCCGCAGACCGACGGCGTGCACGATCTCGTGCTGATGTTCGGCTTGCTCTATCACCTGGAGAATCCGGTCGGCGCGCTGCGCGTCGCGCGCTCGCTCGCGCGCCGCGCCTGCGTGATCGAAACTCAGGTCGTGCCGCACATGGGCGGCATGGTCGATTGGGGATCCTACGAGTACGTGCGCCCGCTCAAGGGCTGCTTCGGCATCATCGACGAGGTCGACGAGACGCACGCGCCCGAAGCGAGCGTCACCGGCGTCTGCCTCGCGCCGAGCACGGAGGGGCTGCTGTGGCTGCTGCGCGCGATCGGATTCCGCGACGCCTACGTCCTGCCGGTGCCGGCGGACGGCTACGAGCAACTGCGCCACGGCAAGCGCGTAATGGTGGCGGCGCTGGTCTAGAGCGGATTCAATTCACGCGTGACAAGCGCCCCCTTCCGCCCCTGCGGGGCACCTTCCCCCGCTTCGCAGGGGAAGGGGAAGAACACAGCCGCATCGAAGGAATCCTTCCCCTGCGCGAAGCGCGGGGGAAGGTGGCGGCAGCCGGAAGGGGGCGCTCTTCGCGTCAACGTCTGCACCCGAAACGCTATAGCGCTCCCTCGTCGCGCCGATAAAAAAAAGGGGCCGACGGCCCCTTTTTTATTCTCGACACCAGCGGCTTAGAGGCCGATCGCCGTTTCCGCTTTCACGTACGCCAGGCCGTGCGCCTGGGCGACGGGTTCGCAGGTCACCTGGCCTTCGGAAACGTTGAGGCCGTTGCGCAGATGCACGTCCTGCGCCAGCGCCTTCTTCCAGCCCTGGTTGGCCAGCGCGAGCGTGAAGGGCAGGGTCACGCTGTTGAGTGCGAAGGTCGAGGTGCGTGCCACCGCGCCAGGCATGTTGGCGACGCAGTAGTGCACGACGCCGTCGACCACGTAGGTCGGATCGGAGTGGGTCGTGGCGTGCGAGGTCTCCACGCAGCCGCCCTGGTCGATGGCGACGTCGACGATGACCGAACCCGGCTTCATCGTACGCACCATGTCGTGGGTGACGAGTTTCGGCGCCGCGGCGCCCGGAACGAGCACGGTGCCGATCAGGAGGTCGGCGCGGAGCACGAGCTCTTCGATCGCCGAGCGTGTGGAAAACACCGTCGAGATCGACGTGCCGAACTGCGCCGCGAGGCGCTTGAGCGCATCGGCCGAACGGTCGACCACGGTGACCTGCGCGCCCATGCCCACGGCGATCGTCGCCGCGTGCGTGCCCGACACGCCGCCGCCGAGAATCACCACTTCCGCCGCCGGCACGCCCGGGACGCCGCCGAGCAGCACGCCGCGGCCGCCCTGTGCTTTCTCCAGCGCGTGCGCGCCGACCTGCGGAGCGAGACGCCCGGCGACTTCGGACATCGGCGTCAGCAGCGGCAGCGAGCCGTTCGCCGCGGTCACGGTTTCGTAGGCGATGCAGATCGCGCCCGAGGCGATCAGGTCGCGCGTCTGCTCCGCGTCCGGGGCGAGATGCAAATAGGTGAAGAGAATCTGGTCCTTGCGCAGCTTCTTGCGTTCGACTGCGAGCGGCTCTTTGACCTTCACGATCATGTCGGCTTCGGCGAAGATCGGATCGGCGCCGTCGACGATGGACGCTCCGGCCGCGACATAGTCGGCGTCGGTGATGCCCGCGCCCAGACCGGCGCCGGTCTGCACCATCACCTGGTGGCCGTGATGCACCAGTTCCTGCACGGAGGAGGGGATGAGGCCGACGCGGTACTCGTGATTCTTGATCTCTTTCGGTACACCGATGCGCATGGCGGATTCTCTCGAGGTTGAGGATACCGCACCCATTGCGAGAGCGCGGCCGGTGCGGCAGTATGATTGAGATATCGTGCAATTGATCGCCGATTTATCACCCGATCGGCATGGTTTGTCGAACTTTATTCATATTGGAAACGGTTTCGTGAAATTTTATGCTGATGCGTGATGCGCTTCTCGACGACCGCGATCGGGCGATTCTGCGCCTGCTCCAGCAGGACGGGCGCCTGACCAATCTCGAGCTCGCTGCGCAGATCAACTTGTCGCCGTCGGCGTGCCTGCGCCGGGTAAAACTGCTCGAAGAGCGCGGCCTGATTTCGCGCTACGTCATGCTCGTGGACGAAAAAGCCGCTGGCCTACCGGGCACCGCCTTCGTGCTGGTCACGCTCGACCAGCAGGGGCGCGCCGCGCTTGACGCGTTCGAGAGCGCGATCCAAAGCCATGCCGAAGTCACCGAGTGCTGCCTTCTGGCCGGCACCGCCGACTACATGGTGCGCGTAGCGTATGCGGACTCGGCGGATTTCGAGCGTATCCATACCGAGATCCTCACGCAGTTGCCGGGCGTCGTGCGCGTGCAGTCGACGCTGGCCTTGCGCACGGTGAAGAAGACGACGGCGTTGCCGGTCTGAAGCCCAAGAGGGCTGCGTGCGCGGGCGCCTTGCCGCTGAGCGCGCGTCACGTCGACTTCATGAAAGATTTGCGGGAATCACGCAAATCTTTCCCATCCGAGCCGCACCGTTGCGGCGCGCACCCGCCGCGAACCACGACGTTTCCACCGCCGCTGCGGCGGCGGATAAGGGTCATGGCGGCACAACTTGTGCTTTCCCGAATGGCCGCTCCGCGACTTTGGCCACTATGGAAAAATCCGCTGCCTCCATCGCGCTGCGCCGCTCGTGGGGATGCATCGCCCGGGTAGCCTCATGTCGTTGCTGAACTTCGTACTCGGCAAACGGCTGGCGAACCGGGAGGCTCCGCAGCGAAAAATCGGTGCGTTCGAAGGCGTGCCGAGCATGGGCCTCGACGGCTTGGGCTCCTCGTCGTACGGCCCCGAGGCGGCGCTGTCCATCCTGATCCCGCTGGGCTCCGCGAGCGTCGCCTGGATCGGCTGGGTCATGCTCCCGATCGTCGCGCTGCTGCTGATCCTCTTTGTTTCGTACTGGCAGACGATTCGCGCTTATCCGACCAACGGCGGCGCCTACACGGTCGCGCGCGAGAATCTCGGCACCAATGCGAGCTTGTTCGCCGCATCCGCGTTGATGATCGACTATGTGCTGAACGTCGCCGTCGGCATTTCCGCGGGTATCGGCGCACTGGTTTCGGCGCTGCCCGCTTTCCACGCGCACCAACTGGCGTTGTGCCTGGGCATTCTCGTGCTGGTGACGCTGCTGAACTTGCGCGGCACGCTCGATTCCGGACGCGTCCTGGCCGTGCCGACCTACATCTTCGTCGTTTCGTTCATCGGCATTCTGGCGATCGGTGCCTATCGTGCCCTCGCCAGCGGCGGCCATCCCGAACCGGTCGCGGCGCCGCCCGCCGCGACGGCGGCGGCCGGAACGGTCAGCCTCTGGCTGCTGTTGCGCGCGTTCGCCAGCGGATGTACGGCGATGACGGGGGTCGAAGCGGTGAGCAACGGCGTCAACGCGTTCCGCGAACCGTCGATGAAATATGCTCATCGCACTCTCGCGGCGATCGTCGGCATTCTGGGCCTGTTGCTCGCCGGGATCGCGTATGTCGCGTCCGCCTACGAAATCACCGCGATGGACCAGGCGCGGAACGGATATCAAAGCGTTCTCTCCCAACTGGCGGCGGCGGTCGTGGGACGAGGTGCGTACTATGAGGTCGCGATCGCCTCGCTGCTGTGTGTCCTCGCGCTCTCGGCCAACACCAGCTTCGTCGATTTTCCGCGCCTGTGCCGGGTCGTCGCGGAAGACGGCTATCTGCCGAAATCCTTCACCATCGCGGGGCGGCGGCTGGTGTTCACCGTCAGCATTCTGTTCCTGGCGTGCATGGCGGGCCTGCTGCTGGTCGTCTTCGACGGCATCACCGATCGTTTGATCCCGCTCTTTGCCGTCGGCGCGTTCGCCAGCTTCACGTTATCGCAGGCGTCCATGGTCGTTCATTGGCGGCGTGCATTGCACGGGCCGCAGACCCGCCCGAATCGGCATCACATCGTGTACGGCTTGTGCATCAACGCGTTGGGCGCCTTGGTCACGGCGGCCGCATTGCTGATCATCGTCGCCACGAAGTTCGCCGAAGGCGCGTGGGTCACGCTGTTGGCGGTTCCCTGTACTCTGCTGATTTTGCGCTCGATCCGCAGCTACTACGACCGGATCGCCAAAGAAACCGGAAAACCAAAGTTTCTCGATCTGACGGATCTGCAGCCTCCGGTCGTGCTGATTCCGATCGTCGACGTCGACCGGCTGACGATCCGCAGCCTCCAATTCGCGCGCAGCATTTCACCCGATGTCGTGGCGTTCCATTTGACTCAGCTGCGCGGACCCCAATCCGACGAGCGCGAACAACAGCTGCATCTTCGCTGGCGCGAATGCGTGGAGCGGCCCGCCCAGGCGGACGGCGTCGTTCCTCCGCGGCTGATGGTCGTTCCCGGTCAGCGGCGCTTGCTGCACAAATCCGTACTGCGCCTGGTGGACAAGATTTCGGCCGAGCTTCCGGATCGGAAGATCGCCGTTCTCATCCCGGAAATCATTCCGCGCCGCTGGCACCATCAGTTTCTGCACACGCATCGCGGGCTGCGACTGCGCGCGCGCTTGCTCAAGCATGTCGAAAGCAACGTCATCGTCATGGTCGTGCCCTGGCACCTCCACGACTGAGATGCGGCCGAGGCAAACGGTCTCGGCTCAGCGGTTCGTCAGCTGGATTTCGATGCGCCGGTTCTTTGCGTAGGCGTCTTCGGTGTCTTTTGCGTCGAGCGGCTGGAACTGGCCGAAGCCGTTCGCCGACAAGTGGCGCGGCTGGATGCCCTGCACGACGAGTTGCTTGACGATGGCCGTCGCGCGTGCGGTCGACAACTCCCAGTTCGACGGGAACTGATCGGTGTGGATCGGGCGCTTGTCGGTATGGCCATCGATGCGCAGCACCCAGTCGAGGCTCGACGGAATTTCCGCGGCGACTTCGTTGAGCGTCTTCGCGAGCTTGGCCATCGACGTCTGCGCGTCCGGGCTCAGCTCGGCCGAACCGGTCGCGAAGAGAATGTCGGTTGGCACGACGAAGCGGTCGCCGACCACTTGGATGTCGGGGCGGTTGCCGAGCGCCTCGCGCAGCTTGCCGAAGAACTCCGAGCGGTACTTCTCGAGCTGGTTGACCTTGTTCGCGAGCGCGAGGTTGAGCTCCTTGCCGAGCTCGGCGATCTTCACGTCTTTGTCCTTGACGTTCTTGTTCGCGATTTCGAGCGCGGCTGTGATCTGCTTGAGCTGCTCCTGCACCGCGGCGATCTGGCGATTGAGCAGCTCGACCTGCGCAGCGGATTTGGCGTTGAGGTCGGTCGCGGCGACCAGATCCTTCTTCGACTGGTCGAGCTGCGCGGCCATTTGCGCGACCTGCTGCTCGAGCTGGGTCTTCAGCTCGTTCAGCGCGGCGATGTCCGCCGTCAGCTTGGCCGCTTCCGCGTGCGCGGCGTCGAGCGCGGTGTTGGATTGGCCGAGCGAGGCGGACAATTCGTTGACCTTCGTATCGAGCTTGGCTTTCGTGTCCTGCGCGAGCGAGAGCGTCTGCGCGAGCTGGGCGATCTGCGCGTTGAGATCGGCCAGCGCCTTGTTCTTGCCTGCGAGCGTTTGCGACAGCACGAACTGGCCGACCGCGAACAGCAGCAGGACGAAGATCATTACGAGGATCAGGCTCGTCAACGCATCGACGAAGCCCGGCCAGATGTCGAGGCCGCGGCGGCGGCGCGCGAGCGAATTCATCGCTTACGCTCCGTTGCTGCGCTTGCCGTCGACCGCCGCGGCGATCGTGCGCGAGAGCAGACGGAATTCGCTGCGCAGGTCGTCAGTCAGGCGCGCGCCCTGGTTCGGCGCGGCGGCGAGGGTCTTCAGCACGTTCTTCAGCTCTTCCTGCGTCTCGCTCATGCCGCGCATTTCGCGCGATTCGCGGCCGAGCAGGTCGGTGAGGCGCGCAAGCTGGGTGTTGAGTTCGCCGAGCTGCTCGGACGAGTTGCGCCGCTCGCGCTCGGATTCGATCAGCGCGCGCTGCATGCGTTCGAGCCCGTCGGCGGTCTGTTCGAGCAGCGCCTGCACGTAGGCCGGCACGTTCGCTTCGCCATCGCCCTGCAATGCGCCTGACGACAGCCGCGTCTGCCCCGATAGCCATTCTTCCAGTTCGTTGTAGAAGCGGTTCTGCGCATGGCCGGTCTGCAGATCGAGAAAGCCGAGCACGAGCGAGGAGGCGAGGCCGAACAGCGAGGTCGAGAAGCTCGTCGACATGCCGGACAGCGGTTCCTTCAGATGCTCTTTGAGATCATTGAACATCGCCGCCGGATCGGTGCCGACGCCGAGCGAACCGATGATGTCGGCGACCGAGCGGATCGTGACGAGCAGGCCCCAGAACGTGCCGAGCAGGCCGAGGAAGATGGCGAGGCCGACGAGATAGCGCGACAGGTCGCGCGATTCCTCCAGACGTAGATAGATGCTGTCGAGCAGCGAGCGCAGGCTCGTCGCCGACAGCGAGAACTTCGAACGCTCGCGCCCGGACAGCATACGCGCCATCGGTGCGAGCAGCTTCGGCGGCGTAAGCGCGCGGTTGGGGTCGGAACGCTTGAACGTCTCGATCCATTCGACTTCGCGCGAAAGCTGCAGCACTTGGCGCAGATTCCAGCCGATGCCGAACAGCAGCACGACGACGATCACGCCGTTGAAGAACGGGTTCGCCTCGAAGTTCGCGAGCAACTTCGGCGCGAGCATACCGGCGAGCACAGCCACGGCAACGAGAAAACCCGCCATCCAGACGAGCACTTGGGTGGGTTTGGTCATGCGAGGTACTCCAGGCCTGTTCGTTGGATGCGTCGGAGTTCTGACAGGTTGCAACGCGTAAGGTTCCGCAATTTCTTTCCTTCTCCCGGCGGGAGAAGGTGGCGCGAAGCGCCGGATGAGGGTTCGGATTCGATGAAGCGTCTATAGATATCCGAACCCTCTCCCCAACCCCTCTCCCGATGGGAGAGGGGCTCGGCTTCACAGCGCGGTCAAGTTTGCGTAAGCGAGCACCAGCCACTTCGGCCCCGTCTCCTCGAAATTGACCTGCACGCGCGCATGCGCGCCCGAGCCCTCGGCGTCCATCACCACGCCTTCGCCGAAGCTCGCATGGCGCACGCGCTGGCCGAGTTTCAATTGCGTGACTTCGAGCGCGTCGGCGACGTAGTGATTCGACGACAGCGGCCGCGACACCTGCACGCGCGGGCGCACTTCGTGCAGCAGCTCGCGCGGCAGTTCGTGCAGGAAGCGTGAAGGGCGATTGTAGGTTTCCATGCCGTGCAGGCGGCGCGATTCGGCGTAAGACAGCATCAGCGTCTCGCGCGCGCGCGTGATGCCGACGTAGGCGAGGCGGCGTTCCTCTTCGAGCCGGCCCGGCTCGTCGAGCGAGCGCTGGCTCGGGAACAGGCCGTCTTCGAGACCGACGAGGAACACGATCGGAAACTCGAGCCCCTTGGCCGAGTGCAGCGTCATCAGCTGCACGCAGTCCTCCCAGGCTTCGCCCTGCGATTCGCCGGCCTCGAGCGCGGCGTGGGCGAGGAAGGCGGCGAGCTCGCTCAGGCCGGCGTCGAGGTCTTCCGGCGTGCGCTCGAAACGGCTGGCGACGTTGACGAGTTCGTCGAGGTTCTCCACGCGCGATTCGGCGCTGCCGCGCGCGTCAGCCTCGTAATAGTCCCTCAATCCGGATTTCTGAATGGCGAGGTCGATTTGTTCGGCGAG
>DAIMZS010000002.1:10800-26024 GCA_036733825.1 Rudaea sp. | reverse complement strand
ACCGTGCGCTCGAACGCCGCGTCGTCGTGGCGGTTGGCGACGAGGCGCAGGTAGGCGAGGGCGTCCTTGATCTCGGCGCGGTCGAAAAAGCGCAGGCCGCCGTAAACGCGGTAGCGGATGTCGTGCTGGATCAACTGCTCTTCGAAGTTGCGCGACTGCGCATTCGAGCGGTAGAGGATCGCGCAGTCGCGCGCATTGCCGCCCTGGCGGATATGTTCGCGAATCGCTTCGATGACGTAGCGCGCTTCGTCCTGCTCGTTGTACGCCGCGTAGAGCGCGATCGGCTGGCCCGCGTCGCCCGCGGTCCAGAGCTGTTTGCCGAGACGCTGCGGGTTGTTGGCGATGATCGCGTTCGCCGCCTTGAGGATGGTGCCGGTCGAGCGATAGTTCTGTTCGAGGCGGATCGTCTTCGCGCTCGGAAAATCGCGCAGGAAATGCTGCACGTTCTCCACGCGCGCGCCGCGCCAGCCGTAGATCGCCTGATCGTCGTCGCCGACGACGAAGACCTTGCCGGACTCGCCCGCGAGCACGCGAATCCACGCGTACTGCAGCGTGTTCGTGTCCTGGAATTCGTCGATCAGCAAGTGGCGCCAGCGTTCGCGGTAATGTGCGAGCAGCTGATCGTCGGTGAGGAACAGCTCGTGCGAGCGCAGCAGCAACTCGGCGAAATCGACGAGGCCCGAGCGCTGGCACTGTTCTTCGTAAGCTTTGTAAATGTCGACGAGCGTGCGCGTCAATGGATTGCCTTCGCGCTCGAACGCGGCGGGCCGCTTGCCCTCGTCCTTGGCCGTGTTGATGAACCACGCGGCCTGGCGCGGCGGAAAGCGCGATTCGTCGAGGCCGAGTGCGGCAATCGTGCGCTTGATCAGGCGCTGCTGGTCGTCGCTGTCGAGAATCTGGAACGTCTCCGGCAGCTTCGCCTCGCGCCAATGCTGCCGCAGCAGGCGATGGGCGATGCCGTGGAACGTGCCGACCGTGAGCCCGCGCGTGTTCGGCAGCGAGGCCTGTTCGAGCAGCGTCTGCGCGCGCGCGCGCATCTCGCCGGCCGCCTTGTTCGTGAACGTGACCGCGAGCACCGACCATGGCGACACGCGCTCGACTTCGAGCAGCCAGCCGATGCGGTGCGTGAGCACGCGCGTCTTGCCGGAGCCGGCGCCCGCGAGTACAAGGTAGTGGCCGAGCGGCGCGCTGACCGCTTCACGTTGCGCCGCGTTCAGATCGTCGAGTAGATACGAAACATCCATTGCGTGAATTGTAATGGCGCGAGCGGGATTCGGGTCAGTTCTTCGTCGAATCGGAAAGGAGCGCCTTGCCGTGCCGCGTAGTCCGATATTCTCCGTGCTGCTGTCGATCTCGTTGCCGGCGCTTGCCGTGGCGGGCGAGGCGCCACGCTATCAGGCGATGTTCGATGCCGCCACGCGCAGTGCGAGCGTGAAGCTGTGCCTGAAGGCGGCGCACGCGCGGGTGGTCTTCGCGGCGGATTCGGCCTGGGCGAAACGTTTCGTCAGCAACCTCTCACGTGACGGCGGACGGCCGTTGACGGCGAGCGATTCCGGCTGGAGCGCCGCGGACTGGCACGCGGGCGAATGCCTGAGCTATCGCGCCGATCTCGCCGCGATCGCCGCCGAAGGCAAGCCGGATGTCGGATTCAAGGTCGGCGACGACTTTCTCGCCGCGCCGCAGCTCTGGCTGCTGGCCGCGGACGTGCAGGACGAGGACGCGCGCATTCGCGTCGAGTTGCCCTCCGGTTGGTCGATTTCGGCGCCGTGGCAGGAGTTGTCGCGGAAATCTTCGTCGCCGAATGGCAGCTCCATCGAGTTCCGCATTCCGCACACGCCCGCGGACTGGTCGGCGGCCGTGGCTTTCGGTCACTTCAACGAACGTCGCGTCGAATTGCCGGGCGGCGTACTGCGCGTCGCCCTGCTCGACAGCATAGACGCGGCACAACGCGGCAAGCTTGAACGCTGGTTCGATCGCGTCGCACATGCGGCGCTCAGCGCCTATGGCCGGCTGCCGCTGGCCGACGTGCAGGTGCTGATGCTGCCGGTCGGTGGGCGCGGCCATGCGGTCGTGTTCGGGCAATCCGTGCGCGGGCAGGGCAATGCGCTGCATCTGCTGCTCGACCCGAGCCGGCCCGAGGCGGAATTCGACGACGACTGGATGGCGGTGCACGAACTCAGTCATCTGATGCATCCGTATCTCGGCGATCGCGGCTCCTGGCTGTCGGAAGGCCTCGCCACGTACTACCAGAACGTGCTGCGCGCGCGCGGCGGACTGCTGACAGCGGCGCAGGGATGGGATCGGCTGCAGGAAGGTTTCCGCCGCGGCGCCGCGGCGCCGGGCGACGGCACGCTGGAGCAGACCGCGGCGAACATGCATCGCACGCATGCGTTCCAGCGCGTGTACTGGGCGGGCGCGGCGTTCTGGCTCACGGTCGACCGCGATCTGCGCCGCGAAAGCGGCGGCAAGGTCGGACTCGACACCGTGTTGTCGCGGTTCCGCGATTGCTGTCTGCCGGCGTACGCTGAATGGCGGCCGGAGGATTTTGTCGCGCGGCTCGATGCGTTGGCGAACACGACGTTGATCTCCGCGCGTTATCGCGAGTTTGCGGCGATGCATGCGTTTCCGGATTGGTCGGCGGTGTATGCCGATCTCGGCATACGCGTCGTCGATGGGCGCTTGAGTTTCGACGATCGCGCGCGCGATGCGGCGATACGCGAGGCGATCATGCGAGCGAAGTAGCCCCCGCTCGTCATTCCGGCGAAAGCCGGGATGACATTCGATGGCTTATTCCGTCTCCATGCGCACGCGCATCGACAAATCAATCGCGCGCACATGCTTGGTCAGCGATCCGACCGAAATGAAATCCACCCCGGTCTCCGCGATCGCGCGCACGCGGTCGAGCGTTACGCTGCCGGACACTTCGATCGGCACGCGCCCGGCCACATGCGCGACCGCGCGACGCATGTCCTCGGGCGAGAATTCGTCGAGCATGATGCGGTCGACCTGGGCGGTGAGCGCCTGGTCGAGTTCATCGAAGTTTTCCACTTCGACTTCGAGCAACAAATCGGGGTGCACCGCGCGCGCCGCCGCCACGGCGGCCGCGAGCGAGCCCGCGGCGGCGATATGGTTTTCCTTGATCAGGATCGCATCGAACAGACCGATGCGGTGATTGTTCGCGCCGCCGCAGCGCACCGCGTATTTCTGCGCAAAGCGCAGGCCGGGCAGCGTCTTGCGCGTGTCGAGGATGCGCGTGCGCGTGCCGCTCACGGCATCGGCGAACTGCGCGGCGACTGTGGCCGTGCCGGACAGGGTCTGCAGGAAATTCAGCGCCGAGCGTTCCGCACCGACCAAGGCGCGCGCGTTGCCGCGCAGCGCGCACAGCGTCGAATTCGCGGCGACGCGGTCGCCGTCGCGCGCCTGCCATTCGATGACCACGTTCGGATCGCGCGCGCGGAAGCAGGCGTCGAACCAGGCCGTGCCGCAGAGCACGGCGTTTTCGCGCGTGATCACGCTGGCGCTGGCGGTCGCCTCGGCGGGCAGCAGATCGGCGGTCGCGTCGCCGTTGCCGAAGTCCTCGGCCAGCGCGCGCGCGACGTCGTGCGCGACGAGGGCGGCGTCCGGTGCGCGCAGTTCGCTCATGCTCGGCTTACGCCGGGAAGTCGTGCAGCTGAGTCGTGCCGATGCCTTCGTCGGCCAGCATCACCGGGATGTCGTCCTCGATGCGGTAGATCACCTTGCCGTCGGTCGTGATCAGGCCGGCTTTGAGCGCCGTGCCGACGTTCGCGCCGGCGGTCGTTTTGACCGCATCGCGCGCGATCTCGCGGTTGAGCGCGTCGAGCTGGGTGCGGCTGAGCGGTTTGACCGGCGTTTTGGTCACCGGGTCGCAGAGGATATCGAGCAGGCGTTTGTCCATAAGTATGGCTAAGCGAGGAAGGTTTTCCCCTCTCCTTTCGGGAGAGGGTGCCCCAAAGGGGCGGGTGAGGGTTCGGAAGTGAATTGACGCTTCAACCAAACCGGACCCTCATCCGGCGCTTCGCGCCACCTTCTCCCGACGGGAGAAGGATTTTTCCGTAAGCTCTCCGTAGAATATCGTTTTTGCTCTGGGCCCGCCATGAACACAGACACCGCGGCAGCGCGCATCGGCATCGTCATGGGCTCGCGCTCGGACTGGGAAACGATGACCCACGCCGCCGAGACGCTGGCCAAGCTCGGCGTGGCGCACGAGGTGCAGGTCGTCTCCGCGCACCGCACGCCCGACCTGCTGTTCGCTTACGCCGAGAAGGCCGCCGCGCGTGGACTCAAGGCGATCATCGCCGGCGCCGGCGGCGCGGCACACCTGCCGGGCATGCTCGCGGCGAAGACCGCGTTGCCCGTGCTCGGCGTGCCGGTGCAGTCGCATGCGCTGAACGGCATGGATTCGCTGCTGTCGATCGTGCAGATGCCGGCCGGCATCCCAGTGGCGACATTCGCGATCGGCAAGGCCGGGGCGACGAACGCCGCGTTGTTCGCCGCCAGCCTGCTTGCGCTCGACGACGCCGCCGTGGCCAAGGCCTTGCACGCGTTCCGCGCCGCACAGACCGACGCCGTGCTCGCCCAGCCTGATCCGCGCGCATGAAAACCGTCGGTATTCTGGGCGGAGGCCAGCTGGCCCGCATGCTCGCGCTGGCCGGTGCGCCGCTCGGCGTGCGCTTTCTCGTGGTCGACAATGTCCCCGATGCGTGCGCGGGCCAGGTCGCGCCGCAAATCACCGCCGACTGGCGCGATTTCGCCGCGCTGGAAGATTTTGCCAAGCGCATCGACGTGGCCACGTTCGATTTCGAGAACGTGCCGGCCGACACCGCGCATTGGTTGGCCGAGCGCGTTGCCGTGTTTCCGAATCCGCGCGCGCTCGCGACGACCCAGGACCGGCTGGTCGAGAAGACCCTGTTCCGCGAACTCGGCCTCGACACGCCGGCGTTCGCTGCCGTCGACAGCCGCGCCGATCTAGAACGCGCGCTCGGCGACATCGGCACTCCGGCCGTGCTGAAGACGCGGCGGCTCGGCTACGACGGCAAGGGCCAGTTCCGCATCAAGTCGCCGGCCGATATCGACGCGGCCTGGGCCGCGCTCGGCGGGCAGGCGCTGATCCTCGAAGCCTGGGTCGCGTTCGAGCGCGAAGTCTCGCTCGTCGCCGTGCGCGGCCGCGATGGTACATTTTCCACTTATCCACTCGTACAGAACTGGCACGTGGACGGCATCCTCTCGGCGACGCTCGCCCCGGCGCCCGGCGCCGAGGCATTGCTGGAGCCGGCCGCGCGCCATGCGCGGGCGATTGCCGAGCATCTGGACTACGTCGGCACGTTCGCGCTCGAACTGTTCGTCAAGGACGGCAAGCTGCTCGGCAACGAGATGGCGCCGCGCGTGCACAATTCCGGGCACTGGACGATCGAAGGCGCGCCATGCAGCCAGTTTGAGAACCACGTGCGCGCCGTGCTCGGCCTGCCGCTCGGCGACACCTCGGTGCTCGGCACCGCGGTGATGCTCAACTTCATCGGCGAGCTGCCCGACGCGCTGCCCGTGCTCGCCGAGCCGCGCGCGCACTGGCATGACTACGGCAAGTCAACTCGCGCTGGAAGAAAAGTCGGTCACGCAACCTTGTGCGCAAACACCAATGCCGAGATGCGCGAACGCCTCACGCGCGTCGCGCGCGCGCTCGGACGCGAGGCGCAGGCCGCGCCGGTGCTTGCCGCGCTCTAGCCGTTTCGTTGCGCGCTGCGCGACGCAGTGATCGTTCAATGCAGATTGGCGTGCATCGGAAAGCACAGCCGGTGCGCGCGGAAATCGAGCACGTAATCCATGTCGCGCAGCGCGTTGGCGCCCAGCGTGATGTCGAAAGGGAAAGTCGACTCGGTGTAGACGATGAAGTAGATATTGAACGGCTGGCGGTCGATCTGCATTTTCACTTTCGCCGCTTCCGCGTTGGCGAACGGGTGGCGTCCGCCGATGTCGTTCATGGCGAGGTGGCCGCTGCGCAGCCGGGTCACTTCCTCCAGTGCGGCCTTGGTGCCGACCAGGAACATCGAGGCGCCCGTGTCGAGCATGACGCGGTGGGGCTGGTCGTTGACGAGGAATTCCGGGATGAGACGCAGTCTGCGTCCATGCGCATCGGTACCCACCTGCATATCGCGTTCGCAGGCCGGTGCTTCGCTGCCTTCCCGGTAGACCGTCAGCGTTTTCTCGGTGACGCGCAACGCGCCGAGCGGCGCGAGCAGGTTGATGCCGATGAGCGCAGTACGGTGCGGCACGATGTTCACCGGCACGTTGCGCAGCGTGATCGTGCCGATCTGCAGCACGTCGAGCACCCCGCGCTGGGTTTCGATGCCATGGCTCAGCCAGCCGTTCGCGTGGCCGTGTTCGCCGAGCGGTTTGACGCCGAGATCGCGCGCTTTGCCTTCGTCGAGTATCAGATCGTTTGCGCCGGTGTCGAACAGAAGATCGAAATCGCGGCCGTTGGCCCGGGCGGCGAGAATGGGGCGTCTGGAATCGGTGCTGTTCGCGTCGTGCTTGAGTGCGAGCGTCACGTCCGCCGGCAGCGGATCGATCGAGAATTGCGCGACGCCGGTTTCGCGCTCGACGAGTTTCTGCATACCGTCCAGACGCTTGTCGAGCCCCGCGGCACGGCCGCGATAGCGGCGCACGAGATCGGCTTCGGTCTGGAGCGCCGCCTGCCATTTTCCGGCCAGGCGCAGATTGCCGGCCCGAAACTGGCCGCAGAGCAGGGCGATACCGGGTTTGCTCTGGAACAGGCTGTCCTCGCAAACCGTCGCGTCCTTGCTCGCCGCCTCGAGGTTGAAGCGCGTGCGTTCGATGGCCATGGCGGCGAACGCGTGCACGATCGGGTCTTTCGATTTGTACAGCTCGAACAACGTCGCCGTGTCGGCGTCGGCCATGGCTTTGTAGATCCGGCTCAGGTCTTCGTTTTCGAGGGCTTGAGGGCCAGGGGCAGCGTCCGTGCTCGCTGCGGGAGCGGGCTTCGCGGGCGGTTCGTCCGCGATCGATCGACCGGCGCAGACAAGCAGCAGGGCGAGCAGTGCAAGCCTCGAAGGTGCGAACGTTGAGCCGCGCATGCGGTGTTCCTTCCGCCGGGTTTTGCGCCGATCGTAACGGAACGATAAACCCGTATTTTTAGGTTGCGCTAACCATTGGCCCGCCGCGGCAGTGCATCAATAACAAAAGGGGCGCTCGCGCGCCCCTTCGTGTTTGTTTCTGCCGCCGGCATCAGGCGGCGCGCCGTCGGGCGTTTACGCGAGCTGGCTGGCCGCGAATTCCCAATTCACCAGATTCCAGAACGCTTCGACGTACTTCGGCCGCGCGTTGCGGTAGTCGATATAGTAAGCGTGCTCCCACACATCGCAGGTGAGCAGCGGGCGGTCGCTGCCGGTGATCGGCGTCGCCGCGTTGCTCGTCGAGACGAGGCCGAGGCTGCCGTCGGGACGCTGCACGAGCCAGGCCCAGCCGGAGCCGAACGTGCCGACCGCGGTCTTGGTGAATTCTTCCTTGAACTGGGCGACGCCGCCGAACGTTTTCACAATTGCGTCGGCGAGCTTGCCGGAGGGATCGCCGCCGCCGTTGGGCGAAAGCGAATTCCAGTAGAACGTGTGGTTCCAGACCTGCGCCGCGTTGTTGAACACGCCGCCCTGCGATTTCTTGATGATCGTTTCGAGATCGAGATTTTCGTTCTCGGTGCCCTTGATCAGGTTGTTGAGGTTGGTCACGTAGGCCTGATGATGCTTGCCGTAGTGATAATCCAGCGTCTCGGCCGAAATGTGCGGGGCCAGCGCGTCGCGCGCGTAGGGGAGGGCGGGAAGTTCAATCGCCATGGGCGTCTCCTGGCAGTGGGCTTGAGGGGTGTGGAGTATAAGGGAATTGGGACGCCGGGCGAGGAAAGCAACCCGCCCTGCTACAATGGCGCATCGCGCCGCGGCGCCATTGTTTGAGTCGAGCCAGATCCATGAACATCGAAGAACGCATCCATACGACCGTGCACGACCACCCGATCGTGCTTTTCATGAAGGGCACGCCGCAGTTTCCGATGTGCGGATTTTCCTCGCGCGCGGTGCAGGCGCTGAAATCGTGCGGCGCGCAGTTCACCTCGGTCAACGTGCTCGAAGACCCGGACGTGCGCGCCAACCTGCCGCGCTATTCGAACTGGCCGACGTTCCCACAGCTCTTCATCAACGGCGAGCTCATCGGCGGCTGCGATATCACGCTCGAACTGCAGGAAAGCGGCGAGCTCGCGCGCATGGTCAAGGAAGCGCAGAAAGCGGCATGAGGATCGAGCTGCGTGACACCGCTCGTCTGCCTGCGGACTGGAAAGCCAACACCGAATCCCTGCGTGACCGCGTCGTCCTGATCGTCGGCGCGCTCGGCGCGCTCGGCAGTGCGAGCGCGAAAGCCGCGGCGCAGGCCGGGGCGAAAGTGATTCTGCTCGGCCGCAAGGTGCGTCCGCTCGAGAAACTCTACGACGAGATCGAGGCGACGCAGGCCGGCGCCGCGTCGATCTATCCGCTCGACCTCGCCGGCGCCTCGCCGAAGGATTACGACGACCTCGCCGCGACGATCGAGCGCGAATTCGGCCGCCTCGACGGCATCGTGTTCGCCGCCGCGCAGTTCGACGGCCTGCAGCCGGCGGTCGATGCGAAAGCGGAGGCATGGCTGAAGACACTGCACGTGAATCTCAACGCGCCGTTCCTGCTCGTGCAGGCCTGCGCGGATTTGTTGCTGCGCGCACTGGCGGATGGCGCGAGCGCGAGTGTCGTATTCGTGCTCGACGATCCCGCACGCGTCGGCAAGGCGTTCTGGGGCGGCTACGGCACGGCCAAGCACGCGCTGATCGGCCTGGCCTCGACCCTGCATCAGGAGTGGGAAACCAGCCGTGCGCGCGTGCACGCGCTGCTGCCCGCACCGATGCGCAGCGCGCTGCGCAAGATGGCCTACTTCGGCGAGAATACGCTGGAGCTGCCGACGGCGGACGGCGCGGCGCAGGCGGTGGTCTATCTGCTCGGCGATGATGGCGCGGCGGCGCGCGGCAAGGTGCTCGACTTACGTTAGCTTGTCCTTCTCCCCTCGGGAGAAGGTGCCCCGCAGGGGCGGATGAGGGTTCGGTTCAGGCGCGGCGTCGCCGAAAGCCCGGACCCTCACCCCAACCCCTCTCCCGGAGGGAGAGGGGCTTAACGTCGTTCCGAATCAAGGGGAATCATGGGCACCAGCATCACCACGCTATCCGCCGGGATCATGCTGTTCCTGATCCTCGACCCGCTCGGCAACATTCCGATCTTTCTCAGCTTGCTGAAGAACGTCGCGCCGCAGCGCCGCCGCTACGTGCTCGTGCGCGAATTGGTGATCGCGCTGGTCACCTTGTTCGTCATCCTGTTCTGCGGCAGCACCGTGCTCAAGCTGATGCAGTTGCGTATCGAGTCGGTCAGCATCGCCGGCGGCATTGTGCTGTTTCTGATCGGCGTGAAGATGGTGTTTCCGCGTGAAGGCGGCGTGTTCGGCGACAATGGCGGCGGCGAGCCGTTCATCGTGCCGATGGCGATCCCCGGCGTCGCCGGGCCCTCGGCCATGGCCGCGCTGATGCTGATGGCCAACTCGCAGCCGGGCCGCACGGCGGACTGGAGCATCGCATTGTTCTGCGCGTGGCTGGCCACGGCGTTGATCCTGCTCGCCTCGACCTGGCTGTTCCGCCTGCTCGGTCAGAGCGTGCTGTCGGCGATCGAACGCCTGGTCGGCATGCTGCTCGTGGCGCTGTCGGTGCAGATGTTTCTCGACGGCATCACGGCCTACATGAAGCTGAGCTAGCGATTCTCCGGTTTGTAACAAAGCGCCGCTAGCGTGTCGCCCATCGGGGCGAGGGCGACACATCATGATCAGCGTCGAACGCAGCTTTTTCGAGAAGTTTCCGCGCCTGGCCGAAGGGCGCGCGCGCAGTTTTTCCCAACCTGTCGTCGATTTGCTGCGCAAGGTCGCGTGCGAAGACCGTATCAACCGCACCCTGGCCGAATTTGCGCCGCTGACCGGGTTTGATTTCATCGAGCGCGCACTGGAAGGCTTTCGCGTCAGCTACCGCATCGCGCACACCGACCGCGAGAACATTCCGGCCGAAGGCCGCGTCGTCATCGTCGCCAACCATCCGCTCGGCGCGTTCGACGCGCTGGCGCTGCTGCATCTCGTCGGCAGTGTGCGCCGCGACGTGCGCATTCTGGCCAACGACGTGCTCGTGCAGTTTTCGCAATTGAATTCGCTGCTGCTGCCGGTCAATGTGTTCGGCAGCGGCGGCGCATCCGCCGGACGGCTGCGCGAGGCGTATCGCGCGCTCGAGAACGAGCAGGCGCTGATCGTGTTCCCGTCCGGCGAGGTGTCGCGCATGGGGCCGGCGGGCGTGCGCGACGGCCGCTGGTCGTCCGGCTTCGTGCGTCTGGCGCGGCATGCGGACGCGCCGGTGCTGCCGGTGCACATCGCCGCGCACAATTCGCCGACGTTCTATGGCGTGTCGATGCTGGCCAAGCCGCTGTCGTCGCTGCTGCTCGCGCGCGAGATGTTCGCGACGCAGGCCCAGCTCGGCATCAGCGTCGGCGAACCGGTTGCCGCGACACAGCTCGGCGCCGCCGACGCCGCGCCGGTCGCGCAGGCGATGCGCCGCCACGTCTATCAGCTCGCCAAACGCCGTCCGACGGTGTTCGCGACCTCGCGCACGATCGCTCATCCGGAATCGCCGCTCGCGATCCGCCACGCGCTCAAGCGCGCGCAGGAGCTCGGCGCGACGCAGGACGGTAAGCGCATCCTGCTGATCGATGCGCAGCCGGACTGCCCGGTGCTGCGCGAGATCGGGCGCCTGCGCGAGCTGTCGTTCCGCCGCGTCGGCGAAGGTTCGGGCACGCGCCGCGATCTCGACCGTTTCGACGCGCACTATCGGCACCTCGTGCTCTGGGACGAGCAGGCGCTCGCGATCGTCGGCGCGTATCGGCTCGGCGAAGGCGCGCGCATCCTCGCCGCGCAGGGCATCGAGGGTCTGTATTCCTCCACGTTATTCGACTACGCGCCGCAGGCGCGCGGCTTCGTCGACGAAGGCGTCGAGCTCGGCCGCAGCTTCGTCCAGCCGGCGTATTGGAATTCGCGCAGCCTCGACTACCTCTGGCAGGGCATCGGCGCCTACCTGCGTCATCGGCCCGATCTGCGCTATCTGTTCGGCCCGGTATCGATCAGCGCGGCGCTGGCGCCCGCTGCGCGCGAATGGATCGTGCATTGCCACCGGCATTATTTCGGCGACGGCGAAGGTCTGGCCGTATCGCGCAATCCGATCCGGATTTCGGCTCACGTGGACGCGGCCGCCGCGCAGGCATGGGCCGACAAGGACGCCAAAGCCGGGTTGCTGCAGCTCAAACGCCAGCTCGCGCAGATGCAGTGTTCGATTCCGACGCTGTACAAGCACTACGTCGACCTGTGCGAACCCGAAGGCGTGCGTTTCCTCGCTTTCGGCATCGATCCGGCCTTCGGCCATTGCGTCGACGGATTGATTCGGCTCGATCTGCAATTCCTGCGCGCGGCCAAGCGTTCGCGCTATCTCGAAGCGGCGTAAATAGCGCCTGCGAGCGTGCCTGTCGCCCGCATGGAGATTCACTTTTGTAAATTTTGCGACAGTGCTGGCAAATGTTAGAAAACTGTCATAAAGTGTAGTTAAGCTCGTGTTAACAGGTCTTGCGCGCGTCGCAGACCGTGTGCAATACGCATCGAATCGGCCGCGCGCCGGATCGGGCACACCAATTTCGGGGTTTGGCAAATGCTCACGCAACGCTTCAGGCGCGGCGCGGAGCATTTCGGTTGACAGAACAGAGCTGCACTGCTGGGAGAATGAGAATGAAGAATCCGTTGAGAGTCAAACTGCTTGCGGGCGTGATTGCGTCTGCCTTGGCGATTTCCGCATACGCACAGGACACGACCTCGGCCCTGACCGGCCGCGTGGTCGACGCGAAGGGCGCGCCCGTGGCAGGCGCCAAGGTCAAGATCGTGCACGTGCCCTCCGGCACGACGTCGAACGCCACTACCGATGCGAGCGGCCGCTATCAGGCGCAGGGTCTGCGCGTCGGCGGTCCGTACCACATCGAAGCTCAGGGCACGGGCATCAAAGAAGTCGATGCCGACAACGTTTTCCTCAACCTCGGCGAAACCTCGACGATCAACCTCACCGAAGCCGCTCAGGCTGCCGCGCAGCTCGAGGGCGTCACGGTGACGGCGAATGCGGCGCAAGTGGCCGTGTTCAATTCGGACAACAAGGGCCTGTCGACGAACGTCTCGCACGCGCAGCTCGAAGCCGCGGTGAACGCCGACCGTTCGTTCCAGGCGATCGCGCGCATGGATCCGCGCATCTCGATCACCGACCGCGACGCCGGCGCGATCTCGGCGAACGGCAAGAATTTCCGCTACAACTGCATCACCGTCGACCAGGTCAACGCCGGCGACCCGTTCGGCCTCGCCTCTAACGGCCTGTTCAGCGTCGGTACGCCGATTTCCCCGGACGTCATCGATTCGTACCAGCTCTCCACCTCGAACTTCGACGTGTCCACGCGCGGCTGCGTCGGCGCCAACATCAACGCGGTGTCGAAGAGCGGTACCAACGATTTCCACGGCTCGGTCTATTACGCCTACCGCACCGCCGACGACGATTTCATGGGCAAGATCGCCCTGACCCGCGGCGGCATCGAGCAACCGTACAACGGCTGGCAGCGTGAATGGACGTCGGGCTTCACCGTCGGCGGTCCGATCATCAAGGACACGCTGTTCTTCTTCCTGGGCTACGAAAAGAGCGAACGCGTCGGCATCGGCGCGACCTCCTCGCCGTCGGACGGCACGGGCGGCACGCCGGTGACCGGCCTCAACTCCGCGTTCTTCAACTCGGTGCTGAGCCAGGCGCAGACCTTCGGCTTCAATACCGGCGACCGCTCGCTCGCGAACCTCACCGACAAGCGTTACCTGGCCAAAGTCGACTGGAACATCAACGACCAGCACCGCGCCGTGTTCCGCTTCAGCGAAACCAAGGAATCGCAGCCCGTTCCGACCGGCAGCAGCACCTCGGTCACGCCGAACAGCAACTGGTACTACAACAATCGCGACACGAAGAGCTACCTCGTGCAGCTGTTCAGCGATTGGAGCGACGTGTTCTCCACCGAAATCGACGCGCAGCACTCGGACATCACCGCGCTGCGCGGCCCGCTCGCCGGCGGCTATCAGCCGGCGGTGCAGGTCACGGTCAACGCCTACCCGAGCTTCACCCCGAGCGTGACCCTCGGCACCGAGTTCTCGAGCCAGGTGAACGCCCTCGACATCACTCAGGACTACCTGTACGGCGCCGGCACGTGGCATCTCGGCGAGCACACCATCAAGGCCGGCTTCAACGCCAGCCAGGACAAGGTCTTCAACGCCTTCATGCAGGGCGCGGTCGGCAGCTACACCTACAACACGCTGGCTAATTTCACGTCGGGCAACTGGGAAGAGTACACGATCAAGCAGCCGGCGCCGGGCTACAACCTGCAGAACTCGCAGGCCAATTTCAAGAAGCAGCAGTACGGCGCGTTCCTGCAGGATACCTGGCAGGCGACCGACCGGCTCTCGCTGACCTACGGCCTGCGCCTGGACGCGCCGAAGTTCCCGCAGTCGCCGACGTTCAACCCCTGCTTCGCGTCCGCGCCGGGCACGGCGTTCACCGCGCAGAATTCCGACGGCACGACAATCTGCACGGCGACCAAGGGCGGCTTCGGCTACGCCAACAATTCGCTGCCGAGCGTGGCGCCGGCCTGGCAGCCGCGCGTGTCGTTCAACTATGACTTCGACACCGAATACAAGACGCAGCTGCGCGGCGGCGTCGGCGTATTCGTCTCCGACGTGCCGACGGTGTGGTACTCCAACGCGTTCGGCAACCCCGGCACGACGATCGTCACCTACGACATCATCGACACCTCGGGCAGCCCGGCGGGCACGCTGCTCTACAGCTGCAACGGCAAGAACTTCTTCACCACGGCCAAAGCCGCGGGCACCTGCGCGACGCCGATCACGTACACCAAGCAGGCGCCGGTGTACAACGCCGCCAATCCGCTGATTCCGAACTCCGGCACGCTCGTGCTCGGTTCGAGCGTGGCGCAGATGGCGGTCGACACGATCGATCCGAACTTCAAGATGCCGAACACCACCCAGTTCGCCCTCGCGTTCGACCGCGAACTGCCGTGGATGGGCATCATCAGTTCGTTGGAGTTCAACTACACCAAGACCAACGACGACATCTTCTACAAGAACCTGAACCTGGGTCCGGTGCAGTTCGTCGGCTCCGACGGCCGTCAGTACTTCTGCGCGTCGTCGAAGGCCACGGCGTGTTCGGCCAATGCCAAATCCGGCGCGAATCCGTCGTTCGGCACGGTGACCCAATTGACCAACACGCACCAGGGTCAGTCCAACACGCTCACCTGGTCGTTCACCAAGCCGATGGCGGACGACTGGAGCGCGATGGTCGCCTTCCGCGTCGGTCATTCCACGGACGTCAATCCGGGTACCTCCAGCGTCGCCAACTCCAACATTCTCGGCAACGTGTGGAAGAACCCGAATACCGACATCGCGTCGACGTCGAACTACAACGTGCCGCAGCGCGTGCTCGGCAGCCTGACCTGGCAGCACAAGTTCTTCGGCGACTACCTCACCCAGATCACCGCGTTTGCCGACCTGCACGCCGGCGCGCCGTACAGCTGGGTGTCGGGCACCGACACGAACGGCGATGGCTATTCGCGCGATCTGGTCTACATTCCGAAGTCGGCGGACGACGTGGAGTGGGCCTCGGGCACGACGGCGCTGCAGAAGCAGCAGTTCATGAGCTACATCCAGAACAACTCGTATCTGCGCGACCACATGGGTCAGATCGCCGGCCGCAACGAAACGCGTTCGCCGTGGGTCAACCAGATCGACCTGTCGTTCCGCCAGCAGATCCCGGGCTTCTTCGAGGGCAACAAGGGTGAACTGCGCTTCGACATCTTCAACTTCGGCAACCTGCTGAATTCGAAGTGGGGCGTCGAGCGTCGTGCGGGCTTCCCGCTGATCCGCAGCCTGGCCGATGTCAGCGGCTACGATCCGGCCACCGGCAAGTACATCTACAGCGTCGCTTCGTCGGCCTACAAGGACAAGAACGGCAACTACCAGCCGGG
>DAIMZS010000002.1:0-10700 GCA_036733825.1 Rudaea sp. | reverse complement strand
CCGGCCGCGGGCATGGACGTGCTCTCGCGCGACGAGGTCACGCGCCTGCGCGACGCCAGCCAGGGCGGCCTGCACACCTTGCTGCAGCGCTGTGCGCTGGCCGTGCTCGTCTCCGGCGAAACGACGAACGACGATCCGCGCAGCATTTTCGAGCGCTATCCGGATTTCGACATCCAGGTGCTGCAGCAGGACCGCGGTGTGAAGCTCGAGCTGAAGAACGCGCCCGCGCGCGCCTTCGTCGAAGGCAAGATCATCCGCGGCATCAACGAGCTGCTGTTCGCCGTCGTGCGCGACATCGCCTATGTGGCGACGCAGATGGACGCCGGCCGTTTTCACCTCGACGACTCGCACGGGATCACTCATGCGGTGTTCGAGATCCTGCGCAACGCGCGCGTGCTCAAGCCGAATGTCGATCCGAATATCGTCGTGTGCTGGGGCGGGCATTCGATCAACCGCACCGAATACAAATACACCAAGCTCGTCGGCTACGACCTCGGCCTGCGCGGCCTCGACATCTGCACCGGCTGCGGACCGGGCGCGATGAAAGGGCCGATGAAGGGCGCGACGATCGCGCACGACAAGCAGCGCCAGCGCACCAAGCGCTACATCGGCATCACCGAACCAGGCATCATCGCCGCGGAATCGCCGAATCCGATCGTCAACCAGCTCGTCATCATGCCGGACATCGAGAAGCGCCTGGAGGCCTTCGTGCGCATCGGCCACGGCATCATCGTGTTTCCGGGCGGCGTCGGCACGGCGGAGGAAATCCTCTACCTGCTCGGCATCCTGCTGCATCCGCAGAACGTGAACGTGCCGTTTCCGCTCGTGTTCGCGGGGCCGAAGGAGTCGGCGGCGTACTTCGAGCAGATCGATCAGTTCCTGCGTCTCGCCCTCGGCGAGGAAATCGCCCAGCGCTATCGCATCGTCATCGACAACCCGCTCGACACCGCGAAGGTGATCCACAAGGGCATCGAAAAGGTGCGCGAGTACCGGATCGAGAGCCAGGATGCGTTCTTCTTCAACTGGGGCTTGCACATCGACCTGCCGTTCCAGCAGCCGTTCAAGCCCACGCACGCGAACATGGCCGCGCTCAATCTGCACCGCGAGCAGCCCAAGCATCTGCTCGCCGCGGACCTGCGCCGCGCGTTCTCCGGCATCGTCGCCGGCAACGTGAAGGAAGAAGGCATGCGCGCGATCGCCGAGCACGGCCCGTTCGTGATCGACGGCGATCCGGAGATCATGCGCGCGCTCGACCGCATGCTCGCCAGCTTCGTCGAGCAGCAGCGCATGAAGCTGCCGGGCACCGCCTATGTGCCGTGCTATCGCGTGAAGACTTGAAAACTAGGGTTTGACACGGATTTATATAGGTAAGATCGAACCCCTGCTTCCAGCGAGCAAAACAAAATGAAAGCGACACAGCAACTTCACGATCTCGGCCAGAGTCTCTGGCTCGACAACATCACGCGTGAGATCCTCGACAACGGCACGCTGCAGCGCTACATCGACGAGCTGTCGGTGACCGGCCTGACCTCGAACCCGACGATCTTCAACGAAGCGATCGGCAGCGGCTATTACGACGCGAGCATTCGCGAGAAGGCGCAGGCGGGCCTGGCGGACGAAGCGCTGTTCATCGACATCGCGCTCGAGGACCTGCGCCGCGCGGCCGATCTGTTCCAGCCGATCCACGAGAAGACCCACGGCGTCGACGGCTGGGTGTCGATGGAAGTCTCGCCGCTGCTCGCGGCGGACACCGCCGGCACGATCGCCGCGGCGAAAGCCATCTACGGCGCGGGCAAGCGGCGCAACCTGTTCGTCAAGATTCCCGGTACGCCCGAGGGCGTGCCGGCGATTGAGGAAGCGATCTTCGCCGGCGTGCCGGTCAACGTGACGCTGTTGTTCTCGCGCGAACAATATCTGGCCGCGGCGGAAGCCTATCTGCGCGGCATCGAGCGGCGCATCGCCGCCGGTCTCGATCCGGTCATCGAATCGGTGGCTTCGTTGTTCATCAGCCGCTGGGACCGCGCGCTCGGCGCCGACGTGCCCGCCGAACTGCACAACCGGCTCGGCATCGCCATCGGCGGCCGCACCTACCGCGCCTATCGCGATCTGCTTGCGTCGCCGCGCTGGAAAAAGCTGGCGGAGCAGGGCGCGCATCCGCAGCGCCTGCTCTGGGCGAGCACCGGCACGAAGGATCCGAAGCTCGCGCCGAGTCTGTACGTCGAGGCGTTCGCCGCGCCCGACACAGTGGACACGATGCCCGAAAAGACCCTGCTCGCGTTCGCGAAGGACGGCAAAGTCGGCAACGCCATGGCCGAAGACGGCGCTGCGGCCGAAGCGCTGCTGGCGCAGTTCGCGAAAGCCGGTGTCGATATCGATGCGCTCGCGACGAAACTGCAGGTCGACGGCGCCAAGGCTTTTGTCGATTCGTGGACCGAGCTGATGCAGCGCATCGCCACGAAGAGCAGCTCGTTGGCGGCGTAAGGAATTCGCATGCAAGCGACGCCCGGTCAACTCGCGCCGGAATCGGCGCTCGAAAACATTCCGCGCCTGGTCACGGCGTATTTCGCGATCAAGCCCGATCCGCAGGAGCCGACGCAGCGCGTCGCCTTCGGCACCTCGGGCCATCGCGGCTCGAGCCTGCGCGCGAGTTTCAACGAAGCCCACATCCTCGCCACCAGCCAGGCCGTGTGCGCATACCGCAAGGCGAACGGCATCGACGGGCCGTTGTTCATCGGCATCGATACGCACGCCCTGTCCGAACCCGCGTTCGCGACGGCGCTCGAAGTGCTCGCCGCGAACGGCGTCGAAACGAGGATTTCGCAGGGCGGCGAATACACGCCGACGCCGGCGGTGTCGCACGCCATTCTCGTCCACAATCGCGGACGCACGAGCGGCCTCGCCGACGGCATCGTCATCACGCCCTCGCACAACCCGCCCGAGGACGGCGGCTTCAAGTACAACCCGCCGAACGGCGGCCCGGCCGAGACCGATGTCACCGGCTGGATCGAGAAGGAAGCCAACCGCCTCATCGAGGGGGGCCTGGTCGAGGTCAAGCGCATCGCGTACGCGCGTGCGCGCGCGGCGGCGACCACGCGCGAACACGATTTCCTCGGCGCCTACATCGCCGACCTCGGCAATGCGATCGACTTCGAGGCGATCCGCGGCGCCGGCCTCAAGCTCGGCGTCGATCCGCTCGGCGGCGCGGGCGTCCACTATTGGGGCCGCATCGCCGAGCATTACGGCTTCGATCTCGACGTGATCAGCGCGATCGTCGATCCGACGTTCCGCTTCATGACCCTCGACTGGGACGGCCGCATCCGCATGGATCCCTCCTCGAAGTTCGCGATGCAGCGGCTGATCCATCTGAAGGACAAATACGACGTCGCCTTCGCCTGCGATACCGACCACGACCGCCACGGCATCGTCGCGCGCAGCGTCGGCCTGATGCCGGCCAATCATTATCTGTCGACCGCGATCGACTACCTGTTCCGCCACCGGCCGCGCTGGCGCGCCGACGCGGCCGTCGGCAAGACCATCGTATCGAGCGCGATGATCGATCGCGTGGCGAACGGGCTCGGGCGCCGGCTGTACGAAACCCCGGTCGGCCTGAAGTGGTTCGTCGACGGCCTCCTCGACGGTTCACTCGGCTTCGGTGGCGAGGAAAGCGCGGGCGCCACGTTCAACCGCATCGACGGCAACGTGTGGACCACCGACAAGGACGGCATCGCCGCGGCGCTGCTCTCGGCCGAGATCACCGCGAAGAGCGGCCGCGATCCGGGCGAGTACTACCGCGAACTGACGAAGAAATACGGCGAGCCGCTGTCCACCCGCGTCGACGCGCGCGCGAACGCGGAGCAGAAAAAGAAGCTCGCCCAGCTGACGCCGGACAAACTCGACATCAAGCAACTGGCCGGCGAGAAAGTCGAACGCGTGCTCGACCGCGCTCCGGGCAACGACGGCCGCATCGGCGGCATCAAGGTGATGGCCGCGAACGGCTGGTTCGCCGCGCGGCCGTCGGGCACCGAGGATATCTACAAAATCTACGCCGAGAGTTTCATCGACGAGGCGCATTTGAAACGCCTGCTCGACGAGGCGCAGGCGGTGGTCGACAAGACCATCGGCGCGGGATGATTTGCTCTGGCTCGTCATTCCCGCGCGCTTCTAGCGGGAATGATAAGCAACAGTCAGGCCTAGCGCACCGCTGGAATCGTCAGCTTGCCCACGCGGCAGGAATTGCGCACGCGGCCGCCGCAGGACTTGACCGAGAGATTGTCCTTGTCGACGCAGATGCGCACTTCCTCGAGCGTGCCGCCGTCCTTGCACTGCACACTGATCATGTTGTCTTCGAGGCCCGGGTTGACGTCCATGAACGCCTGCGTGAGTTCGTCGGCGCTCAGTGAGGGCGAGGTCGCCGGCGTCTTCAGCGCCTGCGGAATGGTCACGCGCGTGAACGCGTCCTCGGCGGTGGCGAAGTAGTCTTTGGGGCCGAGGCCGGAGCAGGCGCCGTGTGTCTCCCATTCGTGCTCGATCAGATGCCGGCTCGGCATGATCGGCAGCATATGCGTGATGGTGTCCTCGTCCGGCGTCTTGCTCGTCGAGCAGTGCTGCGGCCAGCCGCCGCCGCGGTACTGCGGCCACAGGCCGTGCAGGACGAAGCCGTAGCCCTTGCCGCACTGCTGCGCCTCGTCCGGATGCACGGCGCAGTAGCTCGGCGACCACGACAGCGAAACGACGTAGTAATCGAAGCGGCCCGGCCGCGATTCGCCTTGCTTGCCTTTGCCGCGCGCATCCGCGCCGCCGGCCGCGGCGAGCGCGAGCAGCGCGGCGAGCGCCACGGCGCAAAATGACCTGATCTTCGACTTGCCTGGCATGTGGACTCCTTGCGCGCGCGGGCGCGTGAACGAACGCCGCGGATGATAAGGGCAGGGCGCCCACGCGGCAATTCAGGCGCGCGATGCCGACGCACGATGCGAATATCGCGCTATCATTGCCGTTCTCTCTTTTTTGAGTGCAGCCGAGTCAGCGCATGGCCAAACGTTTCATCCGGCGTTCGTCGCCGATTCACGGCAACGGCGTATTCGCCGCCCAGGACCTCGCCAAAGGCGTGCGCGTCATCGAATACAAGGGCCGCCTCTTGACTCACGCCCAGGCGAACAAGCTCTTTGCGAACGATACGGATTCCGGCCATACCTTCCTGTTCACGCTCAACGAGAAGTACCTGATCGACGGCGGCGACGGCGGCAACGACGCGCGCTGGATCAACCACAGCTGCGCGCCGAACTGCGAGGCCTGGATGATCGAGGACGAAGGCGGCGACAAGCGCCTGGACAAGGTCGTCATCGAGACCAAGCGCAAGATCAAGGCCGGCGAAGAGCTGACCTACGACTACGGCATCAAGCTCGAAGAACGCCACACCCCGCGCCTGAAGGCGATCTGGGCGTGCAAGTGCGGTGCGAAGAACTGCACCGGCACTCTTCTCAAGCCGAAACGCTAGGCAGTTCGTCAGCCGAGACGGCCGCCGAACAGGCCGATCAATCCGATCAGGATCAGATAGAGCGCGACCACGTAGTTGAGCAGTCGCGGCATGATGAGGATCAGGATGCCCGCGATCAGCGCGATCAGCGGCGAAAGCATGTGGACGGACAGGTACATGGACGATCTCCGGTTGCGTAGCGTGGTGAGGAGCCTACCAGCGGTAGCGTGAAGCTCCGGTGAGGGCCGCGCGAAAGCAAACGTTTCCACGGCGGCCCGCGGATGATAGAGTCCAGGGGCTCCATAGGGAGGGATTCGGGGGCGGCAGGATGGTTGTATTCGTGCAGCGGTGCATTTCGGCAGGCGATCGAGGCTAACAAGAATCGCCGCCCGCTCCGACGCACGAGGCGCGGCGACGCTCGGTCGCCGTGCTCGCCGGAGACGTCTTGCAGCCCGCGGATCCGTGCGCGCCCGGCTTGCCGGGACATTCATCAACACGGCGGACATTCAATGACGACTCAGCAGACCCGGTGGTCGCAGTTCGGTGCCCTGATCACCGTATTCTTTTTCTGGGGATTCGTGGCGGCGAGCAACGATATCCTCATCCCCGTCTTCAAAAAGGCGTTCAGCCTGACCCAGGCGCAGAGCCAGCTCGTTTCGGTGGCGTTCTACGTCGCCTACACGGCCGGTTCGATCATCTACTTCCTGGTCTCCAAGCTGAGCGGCGGCGACGTGCTCAACCGCATCGGCTACAAGAACGGCATCTGCCTGGGACTGGTGATCTCCGCGCTCGGCACGCTGCTGTTCTACCCGGCGGCGAACTTGGGCTCGTTCACGCTGATGATCTCCGGCCTGTTCGTGGTCGGCCTCGGCTTTTCGCTGCAGCAGATCGCGGCCAATCCGCTCGCGATCGTCATGGGCGATCCGAGCACGGGCGCGCAGCGCCTGACCATGGCCGGCGGCGTCAACAACGTCGGCACGACGATCGGTCCGCTGATCGTCAGCATTGCGATCTTCGGCAGCGTGGCCGCCGGCGGTACCGAGGCGAGCATCGAAAACGTGAAAATGCCTTACCTCGTGCTCGGCGCGGTGTTCATCCTCGTCGCGATCTTCCTGTATTTCTCGCCGGTGCCGAACAAGATCGACCTCGAGCACCTCGCCGCCGACGAGGCCGGCGAGGGTGCGCAGAAACTGATCCATTCCGATTCGATGTTCGCCGCGTTCAAGTATCCGCAGCTCGTGCTCGGCATGATCGGCATCTTCGTCTACGTCGGCGTGGAAGTATCGACGGTGGCGAACCTGCCGGCCTATCTCGAACAGAACCTCAGTATGCAGACCGCGCATATCGCGCCGTTCGTGTCGCTGTACTGGGCCAGCCTGATGATCGGCCGCTGGTCCGGCGCCGCCGGCGCGTTCAACGTCAGCAAGTCGATGAAGAACATCTTGACCTTCGTGCTGCCGTATCTCGCGTTCGGCGTGTTCCTGCTGGTCAACTCGATCGCGCAGCACGACGTGCGCCAGTTCCTCGTCTACGCCTTCGTCATCATCGCGATGATCATCGCCGCGCTGCTCGCCAAGGGCAATCCGGCGCGCATGCTGTTCAACTTCGCCGCGGGCGGCATCCTCGCGCTGCTGATCGGCATGTCGACGAGCGGCATGATCTCGACGTTTGCGTTCATTTCCTCGGGATTGTTCTGCAGCGTGATGTGGCCGTGCATCTTCGCCCTCGCCATCGCCGGCCTCGGCAAAAATACGAACGAGGGCTCGAGCTTCCTGATCATGATGATCTGCGGCGGCGGCTTCGTCAGCTGGTTCCAGGGCTTCGTGTCCGAGGGCATCGGTATCCATGCCAGCTACATCGTCGGTGTGGTCTGCTTTGCTTATCTGGCGTTCTACGCGTGGCGCAGCACGGCGATCCTGAAAAAGCAGGGCATCGATTTGGATCAGCTCGCCGCAAGCGGCGGGCATTGAGGGATACAAAATCCCGTTCGCGCTGAGCGTAGCTCGCGCAGCGAGCGAAGTCGAAGCGCTTCGGCTTCGGCTCTTCGAGCCTACGCTCAGCGCGAACGGAACGAAAACAACTTATCCGGCGAGCACACGGCCGATGCCGCGTTCGCCGATCGCCGCGATCGCGGCCTTCACTTTTTCCGCATCGCTCGCCGGATCGTAGCCGATGCGGAAATGCAGCTCGCCCTCGGGCGTGCGCGAGGAGTGGATCGAGTCGAGATTGATCGCATGCGTCTCGAACACCGACAGCAGCGCGCGCAACGAGCCCGGCTCGTCGAGCGGCAGGAACACGCTGATGTAAGCGGGCGAGGCGAGATCGGAAAGCAGATAGCCCAGGCGTTCGAAGCCGTAGCTGCCGTCGGCGAGCAACTTGCCGCCGTAAAATGTGCGCGGCGCGGCGAGCAGGCGTTCGCGCATGGCGGCACGCGCCGCATCGCCGCCTTCGCGCACGCGGTCGCGCAGAAAATCGATGTGCGCGGCCAGGCGCTCGAGCATCGCGCCGATATGTGGGTTCTCGAACTGGATGTCCTCGTAGATCGCCGGATTGCTCGCAAGCATGCGCCGTGTGACGACGCCGTCGAGCTCGTAGCCGATCGTGCGGAACGGGTGGATGGTCTCGAGGCCGCCGAGTTCGGGCGCCAATTCCCGCAGCATCGCCGCCTGCGCCATGTGCGTGGCGTGGGTCATGCCCTGAACCACGGCCATGACGCGGTCGTGCTGCGCGGGCTGCGCGCGCACGACATCAGCTTCGGCGGCGGCGAGGAATTCGTCGAACCACGCGCGCCACGCATCGACGCGCGCTTCGCAGACCACGAGCACGCGGCCTTTGAGCGTCGGCGTTTTCGGCGGCGCGGTCATCGGATGCAGGCCGGCGACGTCGGCCTGCGACTGCAGCAGCGCCGCGACCGGCGCGGCTTTGATCGAGGTCAGGTCGAGCCAGAGCTTGCCGCGCTCGCGGCCGGCGGCCAGCGCGGTGTATTCGGCGATCAGCGCGGACGTCGCGCGGATCGGCGCGGAGAAGATCAGCACGTCCGCGCGTTCGATCAGCTCGGCCGGAGTGAGCGCTGTCTCGCCGTTCGGATCGCGCCCGATCACGCTGAGGCCCATGCGCTGCTCGAAGAAATGCTTGAACCAGCGCCCGAACGCGCCGGCGCTGCCGACGATGCCGATGGTGGGTTTGGACGGAACAGACTGCTGCGGCATGGTTCGGTGCGATGCGGCGGGGTGGCCTTCAGTGTAGCGGCTATGTTTAGATATCCGTAACAATGACGCGCTAGCTTGTGCGGACAACATCCTCGTCATCGGCCGGAGTAAGTCATGGAACTGAAGATCGCGGGTACCGTTGTGATGATCGGCACGCTGCTGCTCTGCGCGATCGCCCATGCGGCCGGCGACCCCGCCGCCGGCAAAGCCGCCTTCGAGAATCAGTGTTCGGCGTGCCATACCACCACCGTCGGCAAGAACGGCTTCGGTCCTTCGCTGGCCGGCGTGGTCGGACGCCGGGCCGGCGCGGTGCCCGGCTACACCTACACGCCGGCGATGGCGAATTCGCACCTGACCTGGGACGCGGCCACGATCGACTCCTTCATCACCAACTCCGTGGCCAAGGTGCCGGGCACGTCGATGCCCGTGCAGATCGGCGATGCGGCGACGCGCGCGAACATCGTCGCCTATCTCGGCACGCTGGCCGAGCCGCCGACGCCCGCTCAGGAAAAAGCGCCGCCGCCCAAACCGCCGACGCCGCTGCCGGCCGGCCCGACCGGCGACGAACTGCTCAAATCCGCCGCCGACACGCAAGGCTGGCTCTACGCGAGCAAGGACTACGCCGGCCAGCGCTACGTCGCGCTGAACCAGATCACGCCGGCCAACGCGCACAGCCTGCGCGCGGCCTGCATCTATCGGGCGAACACGACCGGCTCGTTCCAGTCGAGCCCGCTGGTCTACAAAGGCACGATGTACTTCACGATCGACAACGTGACGATCGCGATCGATGCGGCGAGCTGCCATGAGAAGTGGACGCATACCTGGGAACTCAAAGCCACGCCGCTGTCGAAATCCAACCGCGGCGGCGCGATCGCCGACGGCCGCTTCGTGCGCGGCACGCCGGACGGCTGGCTGATCGCGCTCAATATGACCGACGGCTCGCTGCTCTGGAGCCAGAAGATCGCCGATCCCACGCACAGCCAGTACCTGTCGATGCCGCCGCTCATCATCGGCGACACGATCATCTACGGCCCGGCCGGCGCGGACTGGGGCGCGAAGAACTGGATCGGCGCGTTCAAGCTCGCCACGGGCGAACCGGTCTGGAAGTTCAACCTGATTCCCGACGCGAACGAGCCGGGTGCGGACACGTGGAAGGATCCGGCCTCGCGCGACCACGGCGGCGGCAGCCTGTGGACGCCGCTCGCGCTCGATGCGGCCAAGGGTGTGCTCTATGTGCCGGTCGGCAACCCGGCGCCGGATTTCTACGGCCAGGCGCGTCCGGGCGACAACTTGTATACCGATTCGCTCGTCGCGCTCGACGTGAAAACCGGCAAGCTGCTCTGGTACCACCAGTTCGTGCCGAACGACGTCAACGATCGCGACCTCTCGCAGGTCAGCCCGCTGTTCAGCGCGACAGTGAAGGGCAAGCCGCGCGATCTCGTCACCGTCAGCGGCAAGGACGGCCTGCTGCGCGTGCTCGACCGCGATACGCACGAGCAGCTCTACGAACTGCCGATCACCACGCGCACCGGTTGGGAAGAAAAACCGACCGTCGACGGTGCGCACGGCTGTCCCGGCCTGCTCGGCGGCATGGAATGGAACGGCCCGGCGTACAGCCCGCCCGCGAAGACGATCTACGTCTCCACCGTCGACTGGTGCGGCACCTTCGCGCGCCTGCCCGATCCGCCGGGATTCCAGCAGAACGCGCATTACTACGGCGGTTCGGTCACGCCCGATCCGCGCGATCAAGCCAAGGGCTGGCTGCGCGCGATCGACGTGACGAGCGGCAAAGAGCGCTGGGTGCAGAAATGGCCGACTCCGCTCGTCGCCGGCGTCACTGCGACGAGCGGCGGCGTGCTGTTCACCGGCGATCTCGACAACAACTTCCTCGCGATCGACGCGGCGAACGGCAAGACGCTGTACAAGTTCAACACCGGCGGTTCGGTCGGCGGCGGCGTGCTCACCTACGCGATCGACAACAAACAGTACGTGGCGACGACCTCGGGCGTGGTCTCGGG
>DAIMZS010000001.1:28689-98692 GCA_036733825.1 Rudaea sp. | reverse complement strand
TCCCGACGACGTCGATCGACCAGTATTCGGCGACGCTCGCCAGCTGGTTCGGCCTAGGCGCGAGCGACATCGGCCTGCTGTTCCCGAACCTCACCAATTTCAGCGCGAAGAGTCTCGGGTTTCTCTAATCGCGAAGAACACTTAGAGCAAAGATAAAACGAAAAAGCCACCGCGAGCGGTGGCTTTTATTTGTATCAGTGGTCGGGGCGGCGGGATTCGAACCCACGACCCCCTGCCCCCCAGATAAGATTCCAAGCATTTGTAACTATCTGATTTAACTGCACTATATGCACATTCTCCGACCCGGAAAAACCGTCATCCGCACTCAATCCGATCAATGACTTACAAAGCGATAGCGTGGCGGCGCTCGCTCGGCATCGGTGTTATTTTCCGCCCCGTGCGATCCGCAACGGAGCACCCAAACGATCGCGCAATGCGTCAACGACTTCGGACAACACCGGCGCAGTCAGAGAATTCTTGCGAAGGAACGCCCGCCACTGTGTTTGCTTCGTCGCATCGGTCGCGAATTCGGGGGTGAGCCCGGTCGGCCAGTCCACGGGCAAGTCCGTCTTGCGCCGCACGAACGTTGCCGAGATGGCCTTGGCGAGCACGCCAGCCTCGACGTCGCTTCCGCTCGTGAGCAGCCACATATCGAAGTAGTCCTTCATCCGACTGTTCGCGAGCCCGAGCACGCACAGCGCCTGAAATTTCTCCGCGATGACCGTGTATTTCGGATAGGCACGCAACCTTGGAGCTGGAAGATCATCGAGCAGAACCGGGTATGTGACCTCGCTGGCCGCGGGCGTCACGACGTCACCGAATCCGATGTCCACCTGCAATTTGATGCGCGCGCGATCAAGCATGGCACCAATCTCGACGCGCACGCCGCCATAGCCGGCATCGTGGCGGATGCGGCTCGTCTGCACGGACTGCGCATCGAACTCGATCGCATCGTCGACCTTGATCGCGCAAATTTCGCGGAAGACCTTTGCAATGGATTCGATGTCGTCGGCGCCGAAGCCAAGCAAGTCGGCATCGCGCGTAGGTCGCTGCGGAACGTCGTACCAGAGTGCGAGCAGCATGGCGCCCTTGAGCACGAAGTTCTGCGCGTGCGCGGAAACCGATAGCCGATACAGCAGGCGTTCCAACCCGTACCGCGTCAACAGCAGGTTGTAGTCTCCCCGAGTCGCATCGACCTGGTTCTTGAGGCGGGCACGAATCGAGGCAGCACGGTTGGCGGTCATTCCGCCGCCACCGTTTCGAGATACGGACGCATCACGTTGGCGACGCGATCAATGGCCGCATAGCGCCAAAGATCATCCATTTTCACTTTCCGTGCGCGCCAGCTCTCACGCAGCGCCTCGAGCGCCACGTCGAGTCCGATCTTGTTGCGATACTTGAAGCAATCGACAACGGTCTTGGCCGGATTGAATAGCGGAACCCTTACGCCATCGATAGTCCTGTGCTCGATCCCTTCCGCAAGCGCCGCGCCCGACATGCGAACGATGCGCAGCCTGGGCTGATCCAGTCGCGGCACGACCATATGATGAGGAATTGCCAGCCAGACTTCGTGTGGGGCTTGCGTGCCGATGTCGTGCACGCGCAGCGCCGACAGCAGGCAGACCACGCTGCGTGGCACACGGATCGCCACTTCCGCAAGCGAACGATGTTCGTTCAGGGCGCGATCCGGCAGGCTGTAGACGCCGCGCGCAACCCGTTCGAGCTTGCCGGCAGCAACAAGCCGCGTCAGGGTGATCGTGGGTAGCCCGTGCTCAGCCAGATCGCGCGCGCGCAGCAGCGCGTGGCGCCGTGCCAGGCGCAGCACGCTCTGCTCTTGAGACTTGGCGGAAGCGGTTTTCATGGCCGGCACAATGTTGCATATATAATGCAAATGTCAATAAATAAATTGAATTAGCAACAAGATCGATCCGACGCCCTCTGGCCGGCATCATGCGTTGCAGGCGATTCGTGGGCCTTCGCGTGACAGCGCGATTCGTCCCGCCAGCCATCCGTCAATTTCACTTTCTATCCAGCCGGATGCGCGCGAGCCCAGCTGAATCTGCGTGGGGAACGATCCCTGCGTGATCAAACGATATATCTGACTACGGCTTAGGCCGGTCTTCAGCAAGACATCGGGTAAGCGAAGCATTCGGATGGGTTGATTCACCGCGATGCTCCCTGTTCGACGTGCAATGGCTCCAATGTCATTGAGCTCGGCGTGAATAGATCACTTTCGCACAACGCGCGCCGGACTGCAGCCGCGTGACTCTCTCCATCGATCTCCGCGCCGTCTTCGCTACACCATCCATCTGTCATCGTCCACTGGAAGAATTGTGAGGTACGGTAGTTCGCGTCAGCGTGCACAATATCCAGCGCAATGCGATCCGCACCATCAGGCACGTAAGCGAACGTCAACGCGAGCGATGCCGGAGTGTCGGGACGCATGCACTGTACCAACAGTCGCGGGCAACGAACCGGGCGGCGGCGATCGGTAGCGACGATCACGACACCGGATTCGACGACGGTCTGAGATACGACATCCTTAGTCGCACGATAGAATCGTTTGATTCGGTCAAACGCTTCATGAAATCTAGCGCGAATGTCGTCGTCGAGCCGATCTTCGTTCGCAAGCGCAGCCAGCGACTGCCGCAACAAGCTATCCAACGTTGAAGCAACAGGGGAAATGTTTTTCATGAACATGACCAGGGTTGGCTATGACGGTGATGAACCAAGTGGAGGGCGCAGGTCTCGATCTAGACCTGACGTATGTGGTGGCGCAAAGCCAAGACGTGAACGATCTGCGCGCGGCCGCGGAACGTTTCTGCGAAACACATGATTTCGCGTATTGGCTGTACGCGCTGGCGGGGCCGGATAAGGCGCTGACAAACTATTCCGATGTGCTTATTTCCGCCTACACCGAGAATCGCTGGCTTTGCTGCGGCTGCGATCCCTTGGTCGATGCGATGCATCGACGCCACGGAGCACTGTCGTGGGATTTGCGATGCATGCCGAACCTGGCGCGACCGACTGACGTCTTGCAGCGCAGGCTGATGGAATGTCGTTGGGATGCGGGCATGCGAACCGGCGTGAGCGCGCCTGCTTACGGTCGGCGCGGCAACGCGTTCGAGTATGCAATCGTCTCGTTCTCGCGCGATCGCCCATTGAGCGAAGTCGCCAAGCGCTACCTCGAGCCGCACGTGCAGTTGTTCGCGGCGTATTTCCTCAACGTGGCGCAACACATCTTCATGAAGCCACGCCCAAAAGCCGCACCGACCGACGTTGCCTTGACTCCGCGTGAGCGGGACTGTTTGTCTTGGGTAGCGATTGGAAAATCGAGTTGGGAGATCGGTCAGGTGCTCGGCATTACCACGGCGACCGTGAATTTCCACCTCGGCAACGCCGCGATCAAACTCGGCGTGCGCGGCCGCACTTGCGCGGTCGCTCAGGCGATACGTTTGGGACTCATCAATCCAGCGTGAAGGCGCTTCACTTTCTGGCGCGCTTGGCTGCCTTGCCATTGGCTGCGACCGGCGCTTCGCCACTCTGCAGCTTGCCGAGGTCGAGCTTGTGCAGCTTTTCCCAGCCGCGGATGTAGTCGGTTGCGAGCGTGTCGAGCAGCTCGAACAGAGGAATGCCTTGCAATCCGGCAATCGTCTTGAGCCTGGCACGCGTCTGCTTGTGCATGAGGGTGTAGACCTTCTGCAGCTTGCGACGGCTGGCGACGGCTGGATGTTCCATGGGCTCGGTTTCTCGGCATGCGGCGCAGACGGCCGATGCGCCGTCTTGGGACCGTTTTGTACTCGGAAGCGAGCATGCGCGCAATAGCACGGCTTGGCGATAGGGGCATCCATTTGGTCTACCGGGTCCGTTGAGGCTGGTGCCGCCGGAGCAGCCTGAGCTCGCGCTCCAGTTCGGCGCGCAGCTTGTCCATCTGGAAAGGCAGCGCCCTGGCCAGTCGCCGGCCGTGAATTCGCTCCACGCCAAGCGCAACAAGATGGGGATTGGGGAAATGTGCCAACAGCGCTTCGAGCGCCAGCATTCTGGTCTGCTTGGAAAGTGACGACATAGGACTCCGCACGATCGATTTTCAGGGCGCGCATTGTTCGGGGAAGAAGTGAATTTGTGTACTATCAAACCAACTAGGTTGGTCTATTTGGTTTTCTTAACAAAACGGTCATGCAGTTGTGCTGTCGCCCACATCTGCATTCGATGCTTTCGTGGCGGCAACGCCCGATTTCCGCTGAGCCTCCGCTCGCAGGTGGCGATTGAATTCGCGGTCGTTATCGAGGAAGTCCTTGAGAATCGCAACGATCGTGTCGGACTCGCTGGGCGCCTGCTTCGGATCGAGTCCCTGTTTAGCCGTGTAGTACGCGATGTAAGCGCGCAATTTCGCTTCGAGCGGCGCGGTGACGATCAGCACCTTGCGAATCGGCGTGTGTTTGACCGGAATGTTCGGCAAAGGTCGAGAACCGCGAGTCATGAAAATTCTCCTGTTGGCCATCAGCCGCGATACGGCGGCAAGGCGATGTCTTTGGTGACGAACACAGCGACGCGCTGCCCGGGGCGAATCACCAGCGTCGGCTGCACCTGCAGGTTCTTCTGCACGATCTGCTGCCCGGCGTTGTTGATGTTCTGCGCCGCGCCAGCCGCGGCGAGTTGGCCGAGCGAAGGGTTCGCGGCACTCAGACCGCCGCCGTAGGACTGTTGCGCCGCTGCGCCCAGTATCGAGCCCAACACCACGCCTTTGGCGAGTCGCCACCAGTGGTTGTCGACCTGGTCGCTGACGCCCGCAAAACCCGACAAGTCAGTGCCCGGCATCCCTTCGAGATTCAGGCTGCTGCCGTTCGGAAATCGCACCCTCGTCCAGACGAACAGCACGCGCTCCTGCCCGAAGGTGATCCGGCTGTCGTACTCGCCGATCAGTGTCGATCCCTGTGGAATGAGAACGTGCTTGCCCGTGACGGTGTCGTAGACCGGCTCCGCCACCTGCGCAGTGATCATGCCCGGCAGATCGCTGTTGATGCCGGTCAGCAACACGGCCGGGATCACCGTGCCTGCGCCGAGATAGATCGTGTTCGCCGGTGTCAGCACCGCTTGATCCAGAACGGAATCGCCAGTATGGCGCGAGCGCGTGAACTCGCGCTTGTCGTCCTGCCGGTTGTCCTGGTCGCGCATCGAACGCGATGCCGCATCGCTGGCGGATGCGGACGGCGCCGCACGTTCCGCAGTTGACGCGACGAGCGGTGCAGCGCCGGACGGATGATCGCCAAAATCCGGTTTTGCATCGCGCGCGGCCGCGCGGCGCTTCAGCCGAGCGAGCGTCATGTCGGCGAGCAATTTTCCAACCGGATCGCCGGCCGCTGTCGTGCTGCGCGCCTTGGCTTCGTTCTGAACATCCAACTGCGCCGCGCCGAACTCGCCGCCGATCGGTTCGCCGAGCTTGGGCACGTCGCGCCGCCGTTGCGCCGCGGCGGCGGCATAGTCCGTCGGCAGATCACTCAACGCGTCGGCTTGCAGCACGAGTTGCGTGTTCGATTTCGCCGGTGTTGCCGCTTTTTCCGGCTGTCGCAACGCGGCGATCAGCGCAAAAGCGACCAGCACGCCGAGGCCAGCGATGACGGTCGCAATCGCGATGCGATTGACCCGCTTCACGCGCGGCATCGGCGCGCGCAAGTCGATCGGCGGCGCCGACTCGGGCGGAATGTAACCCGTCTGGGTGTCTGTCATGGCGCGCCTCTCAGCGACAGAACCAAGCGTGCTCACCGCAGCGCTCGACGTCGATGTGTTTGTCGCCGACGCGCAGCTGCGCATGCGCGAACAACCGATCGACAATATAGAGTCGATCCTTGACGCGATAGTTGACGAGCAGCGGCTTGCCGTTCTCGATCACGAACAGCGCCGGCGCATCCGTCGTCGCGAGGTCGTCGGGCATTTTCAGATACACCTTGGCGCCATCGTCGAAGACCTGCGCCGGTTTCCACGACACGTCGCGCCCCGCGATCCGGTAGCGAAAATTCAGGTGCTCGGGTGAGACGGCGAGCGCTTCGCTGCTGTCCTGTTTCGCTTGCTCGTCGATTTCCTTCTTCACCGCAACGACGGTCTCTTCGTCCGGATAGAACCAGCGCACCCCCGGCATATACCAGTCCGGTTTTGCGCGCAGGTCGAGCTGATAGACGCGCTTGTTGGTCGGCACGATCAGATTCGTCTGGATGCCCTCATCACGCGGTTTGACCACGATGTGCGTGCGCGCATTCGAGCCGGCCCCGCTGGTGAACTCCGCTTTGATCCAGCCTTCAGTGTCGCCCGCAACGGGTTCGGCGGTCAGGCTCTCGCCCGGTTCCAGTGCGATATCGGTCAAGCGGTCGAGAGCGGCGTAGACGACGTAGATATCGCCTTCGCGGTAGCCGTACACGGTGGCGCTGCCGGCGCTGTGTGCGGTCGTCGGATGCGCGGTGGCCTTGCCCACGTATTCGGCCACGCGCGCACGCTGCTTGGTGTCGAAGGCGTCCTTTTCCTTGTCGAACGCCTTGTCGGCCGCGGTCTCGTGGGGCGATTTCGCATGCGAAACAGGCAAAGCGAGGTCCGGCGGCAGGCCAAGGCTGGCCCACGCCGGTGTGGGTTCCGCTGACGACGGCTTCGATGCCTCGGTCTGTGGCGTCTTCGCTGCCGATTCCGTCACGCTGATCGCCGGCAGCGTCGGCATGACGTCGGTGATCGAAGGAACGATGGGTTTTTCAGCCGCATGTGCGGCGCAGGCGAAGCCGATAGACAACGCGAGCGTGAGCCAAGTACGCATGATGCTCCTCATATAAAGGTAAGGCAAAATCGATCAGGGAAAGCAAAACGGCTTTAGCGTCAGCCGGACGGCGCCAGGTCCCGGTGCCACTCGAAATCGCGGACGTAGATGCCCAGTGGATTGACGGCGATGTCCTCTTCCGTCGTCGGCCGCTCGAATTCGAGCGAGAATGTGGCCGTCCACGTCGCGGCCTGGATCAGCGCGCCTTCGCGCTGATAGGCCGACTGCACCCAGCGCAACTCGTACGTGTCGGTGCCGACCGGCAGGACGCTCTGCAGTTGCAAGGTCACGGTCTCGCGCCCGACCTTTGACAGCGGGCTGTCCGGCTGACGTGCCCAATCGTTGAGCTTCATCGCCGCGGACTGGCGCATGAAGCGATAGGCCTCGCTCCATTGCGCGCGTACGACGACCGGGTCAAGCGGCACGGCGCGCAGCAGGCGAACGATATGTCCGAGGAAATAGGCGATCTCGGCCTGTTGCGGCGTATAGGCTTGCGCAGAAGCCTTGCCGACAACGTTGGTCACACCGGTCGTCTTGTCGACCGTGATGACGACAGGCTCCACGAGTGAACGCGTCATCGCATAGATCAGTCCGCCCGTGAGCGATAGGCACGCGAACAGCACGCCGAAAAATCCCAGGCGCCAGTGCTTCGCATTCGTCACGAGTGTGCCGAGGCGATCATCCCAGTGTGCGCGCGCCATCGTGTAGGGCGTCGCCGGCACCTGCTCGCTCGGTCGACCCATCGGTTCGTTCAACAGCTCATCGGCCAAGGACATGCGTTACGCCTTCGTATTGGAGGAATCATCCGCCGCATCGTCGACGCGGCGTAGCTCGGGCGCGATGCGTGCCGCATCGAGCGTGTCGTTCGGTGCACTCGAATGCGGCGTGGATTCATCCACGTCGCTCTCCGCAACGCGGCGCAGGTGAGGACGCACCACCGCGCCCGCGTCGCTTGCAGGGGTAGCCGAGGCATAGGCCGGATTCGGCGACGCTGCAGCCGGCGTGGGCGGTGCATCACTCGCCGGCGCACCGGAAGAAAAAGCAGCGGACGACGGCGAGTCGTTCGAGGAGGATGTGCCGCCGCCGTCCGCTGTGCGGGAACCGGAATTCGTAGAGGGGGAATCCGATGCGGGTGCTTTCGCGGGCTCGATGCTGTGCGCGGCAAACCCGGCGACCTGACCGTCGGCGATGCGTTGTCGCATGCGATCACCTATACGCGTCAGCGGACTCATAGCGACCGTCGCCGCACCGCTGGCCGCGCCGGCAGCCTGGCCGAGCGGGCCGGCACCTGCTTCGGCAGCACGCGTGGCGCCGATGCTGGCTCCGGTCTTGAGCGCTGATGCGGCTTGCACGGTAGCCCCGGCACCTTTCGCCGCAGCACGCCCTGCCGCAGCGATGCCAGCGGCGCCAAGTGCAACAGCGCCGCCCGTTTCGAGTGCACCGCCCGCGACGTGACCGGCACTCAGTGACGGTGAACCGGCGAGCAGGCCCGCTGCCATGCCGGGTGCGTGCCACGCCAGAAAACAGATCGCCATCGCGGCGAGCAGCGTGCACCACGCATCGCGCATCGAAAAATCCGGCGACAGCGTGATCTGCTGCAGCACCGGCTGCGCGATCGCGATCACGAACGCCAGCACCATCAGCTTGATGCCATGCGCGAGCACCGCGCCGAACGCCTTCTCGGCCAGAAACGCCGTGTGCCGGAACACGCCGAACGGCAACAGGATCAGCGACAGGATCGCGACGATGTAGAACTCGACATAGGTGAGGAAACACTGGATGCCGAGCAGGAAGAATGAAAAGAGAATGCCGATCATCGCGAGCCCCAGCTGCATGATCGTTCCGAGGTTCTTGAGCGCCGTCCACGTGCCCTGCGTCAGCGCATCGACCTTGTCGCTCAATGGCTGGATCGCATTGAGCCCCTCGGCGACGACGGCGGACGGATCACTCAATGCCGTGAGGTTGCCACCACCCGCCGTCGCACCGGCGCGCGCAAACGACTGCAGTGTCGTCGTCGTGACCATCTGCCACTGCTGGATGAAGAAGAAAAACAGGCCGATGACGAGCAGCTTCTGGATCAGGCTCTTGATCGCATCGTTGCCGCTCATGGCCCACCACAGACCACACAGCGTCAGCTCGATGCCGACCAGAATGCCGAACAGCGACATCGCTGACGGACGCAATAACGTCCACCCGCCGTTGAAGACGGTGAGGAACGCTTGCAGTAGTTGCGTGAGGATGCCGGCGTTGGGCGTCATGCGAATCGATTCCGATGAAAGTTCTAGTGAGGCGACGGGTCAGTAACGTGGATCGCGCACGGGATTGCCGTAGTACGGATCGCGATCGTGGGCGTGCAGTTGTCGACGCATCGCCTCGGCCGCCTCGCTCTCGGACTGCTCGCGAGCCATCTTTTCGAGCACGACGCCATTGAACGTCGCAACCTGCGTATTGAGCCGTTGCAGATCGTCGTTGACGCGCATCGTCAGCTGGTTGCCGGCCTGGATCGCCTGCAGGGCGCCGACCGCACTCTGACTGCTCGACGCCATGTACTGCGTGTCGCCGACGGCGCCCTGCAGATCCTTCAACACGCCTGCGCCCTGCTGCATCGCCTGCAAGAGGTTCTGACGGTGCTGATCTCCCCACTGCGCTTGCAGCGCGAACAGGTTTGCGCTGTTCTGGTATGAAGTGCGCAGGGCCGGATAGCGCGCGGCGAAAGTCCACGACAGATTGTCGTAGTTGCCGACGAGCTGGGTCAGTCGCTGGATATCCGACAGGATGTGCTGGAAGCGCGAGAGATAGGAATTGATGATCTGCTGCGGAAGGTTCTTCAGGTTCAGCAGCTCGTTTGCGATCATCTGCGCTTCGTTGATGTTCGACTGCAGCGTGCGCGCCGCGGTCAGAATCTCCTGCGCCCCGTTCAAATAGTTCTGGAACAGATTTGCGGCATCGATCACCGCGAACTGCGCGTGGGCGTCTTTGACCGGCGTCGCGGCGATCAGCGCCGCGGCCACTGCCGCGCACAAGGTCTTGCGATACGAGAGAGTCATGGTGCATTCCTCGGGTCTGTGGATGGCGAGGGAGACGAAACGGGCTGGTGATCGCGCAGCCAGGACGCGGCCCACTCGACCGGCAGACGGCGCTCCGGGGCCGGATCGTTGGCGCGCGCGTCGAGATAGCGCACGTTGAAGTCGTCTGCGAACGCGGCATGGACGGACTTGGCGAGGCTCTGCAGTTCAGCGCTGGTCGCGCCGCAGTACGCGAGCGCCAGCGGTCCGAGCCCCAAGTCGAACAGACGATTGCCCTCGGACGACGTGAGGTAGTAATCCTTGCGCGGCCGCGCGTGCTGCAGGATGCGCAGCTGTCGCTCGTTCAATCCGAACTTGCGATAGATCGCCGCGATGTCATCGTTCAACGCGCTCGCGTTCGGCAGGTAAATCTTTGTGAGGCACGCTTCCTTGATCGTTGCGACGATCGCCGACGCGTCGACATCGGCCAGCGACTGCGTCGCGAACACGACAGACACGCACTTCTTGCGCAGCACCTTGAGCCACTCCCGAATCTTCGCGGCAAAGGCCGGGTGGTCGAGGAACAGCCACGCCTCATCGAGCACCAGCAGCGTCGGTGCCGCCGCGTTGAAGCGCTGTTCCAATCGGTGGAAGAGATAGGCGAGCACCGGCATCACCGCGCCTTTGCTCTGCATGAGTTCTTCCATCTCGAAGGCCAGCCAGCGGCCGAGGTGCAGCGAATCGTGTTTGGCATCGAGCAGCGCGCCGTGCGCGCCCTGGATCGTGTACGGGTGCAGCGCCCGCTTGATTTCGGTGTCCTGCACGAGAATCGACAGGCCGGTCAGCGTGCGGTGCGCGCGTGGGCTTTCGGCCAACGAGGTCAGTGCTTCCCACAGCGCCTTCTTCGTCGCCGGCGTCACCGTGACGTTCTCGGCAATCAGGATGTCGATCAGCCATTCGCTGGCCCAGGTGCGCTCAGTACCGAGATGAATATCCGCCAGCGGCTGGAACGCCAGCTCCGCATCGGAACCCAGGTCGTAGAACGTGCCGCCAACGCCGTAGGTCGTGATGCGCGAACTGCCGCCTTTGTCGAAGATGTAGACCTGCGCGTCCGCATACCGCAGGAACTGTGCCTCTATTAAATTGAGCAGTACGCTCTTGCCGGCACCGGTGGGCCCAAGCACGAGCGTGTGGCCGACGTCACCGACGAAGTTCGTGAAGCGGAACGGCGTCGAGCCGTTCGTCACCGCCGTCAGCAGCGGTGGCGAGTGCGGCGGAAATAGATCGTTCGGACATTCGAGGGGACCCGCCCAGACAGCCGACACCGGCATCATGTGTGCGAGGTTCAGCGTGTTGACCAGCGGCGCGCGGACGTTGTGGTTGCAATGCCCCGGCAGACTGCCCAACCACGCGTCGAGCGCATTGAGGTTCGTCAGCTCGTTGGCGGTGACGAAGCCGCGGCCATTGATCTCCCGTTCGAGCAGCAAGAGCTTCTTCTCCAGCGTTGCGAAGTTCTCATCGAGCACAACAATCGATTGGGTGAAGTAGCCGTAGCGCACCGCGTCAGCGGAAATCTCCTGCCGGGCCGCATCGGCGTCTTGCGCCTTGTTGATCGCGTCGGAATCTTCAAGACCGCTCTGCGCGTTGGTGATGATTTCCTTCACCAACGTGGACAGGTTCTTGCGCTTGGCGAACCACTTGCGCTTGTAGCCGTCGATCTGGCTCTCGGCATCGGACTTGTCGAGGCAGACGAAGCGTGTCACCCAGCGATACGCGAAGCCGAGCCGATTCAAAGCATCGAGCAGGCCCGGAAAACTCTCGTTCGGAAACGATTTGATCGACAGGACGCCGAGATAATGGCGGCCGAGTTTGGGCTTGCCGCCGCCCGTGAGCGGCTCGTCGGTCAGCAATGCATCGAGGCAATCCGGCACAACCGGCGCGGCGATCGGATGCAGCTTGGTCGAGACGGTCGAGTGCAGGTAAGCCAGCGTCGCCGCGTCGTCGAGCGGTGACACGCTCGGGAACAAACTCGCGAACTGCGAAATAAGCCGCTGCCGTTCGCCAATGAACGACGCGAGATACTCGGCGGCGGCGCGATCGGCTTGGCGCCGACCTGCTTCCCGGCGCGACAGGCCGTTCGGTTCGGCGTCATCATCGAAGAACAGTGCCTCGGCCGCAGCTTCGATCAGCGGCGGTAGCATCCAAATCAGCGTGACATAGTACGTGCTCTCGAAGTGCTCGCCACTCTCGAAGCCGGCGCGGCGTTCCTCATCGATCAGCGCGCTCACCGGGTCGGGGAAGGGCGAACGGGGATAAATCGTCGTCTCGCGCCGCACGGCGTCGAAGTACACGGCCCAACCGGAGCCCAGGCGACGCACGATGTTGTTGAGCCGCGCACTCGTGCTGACGAGTTCGGACTCGGTCGAACTGTCGAGGTCTGGGCCGCGGTAGCGGAACGTTGTCTGGAAGCTGCCGTTCTTGTTCAAGACAACGCCCGGCGCAACCAATGCCGACCACTTGATCAGGTCGGCCAGCGTGTTCGGCACCGCGATGCGGCGTTCACGATGTTCGCGCACCGTCTCGACGCCGAGCCAACCGGCCAGGCCAAGGGCGAGCACCCCGGTCACACTGGAAAACGCCGGCAACAGTACGGAGGTCAGAGGCATGAGTGATTTCGCATGCGAAAGAATCAGGCGCGGTAGAACACGCGGAAGCGCAGCGCGCGACGCAGCACATCGAAGAAGCGGCTGTCGCGCCGCGTCAACCGCAACGCGAGCCAATGCAGGCCGATGCCGACCGGCAGCGCGTACCAGCACTGCAACCCGAACACGAACGCAGCCGTGAAAGTCGCATTGAGCAACGCCGCCTCGCGCGGCACGCCGGCGAGCAGGATGCGTTCGGTGAGGCTCCGGTGAATTGGAACCTCAAAACCTGGGATACGGTCGGTCATCGGGCGCTCCGACTCAGAACGCGACGCCGCCGGAGAAGCCGAGGAAGTTCAGGAAGAACGACACCGCAGTGAATGCGATCGACAGGCCGAAGGCGACCATCACCCACTTGCGCGCGCCCGCACCGCCTTCGCCCGAGGCCATGCCGAGACCGGACAGGATAATGACGATCGCGCCGACGATCTTGGCGACCGGGCCGGAAACCGAGTCGAGTATCTTCTGCAGCCAAGACTCCCACGGCATGCCCGAGCCCGAGGCATGGGCGAGCACAGGGAGCATCAATACGAGCAACAGGGCGACAACAGCGATGCGATAGCGGCGGTGCATGGATTCGTCTCCGGAGCAGACCGCCAAGGGGCGGCGACGAGGAATCCTAATTAGACAATCTCAATTGTCTAATTTCGTACAAACGCGACCCTTCGATGAACGCCTATGGATGACAATAGAATGCTGCTTCGACCGGACGTGCGAGAACTCCCTCGGAGATTGCGGGCGCCGTGGTTTTGGCCACAAGTTCTGCAAATGATCGCCCGCAGGCCGTGAACACCGGCTGCAACGGGCCCCGCTCGAACCACCAGCCGCGAAAGTTGACCGCCCGAATGAGGCGTGCCGGCCGATTCTGTTGAAAAACTCGATAGTTCTTTCGGAAGGGGCGATTCGCACCAGGAAAACTGACCGATGAGCCCCTTGAAACGAAGACAGCCAATCCCCATAGGTTGTGGTCATGGACTGCCATAGGGGCAACATGTGGGGGTCTCCAGCTTCCCGCGACTGTGTATCCAGCCGTGAGACAGCAAGACCGTACGGTTGCCAAACGCTATCGTGGGAGAGGCAAGTGAACGACCTAAACATTGGCCTGCTACCAACAACGCACGCCGTGAACGCCGCTCTGCTCGCCAGGCTGGCGGCGAATCTGGACCTTACACAGACGCAATACGAACGAGCGCGGTCGGCCTATGAGGCCGTCAGCCAGGTTCTTGCTGCAGACGATCGCCCTGCACTCAAGCATTCCAGGATCGTGCCGCACGGATCGTTCGCGTTGGGAACGGTGATAAGACCAGTGAATGAAGAGGATGAGTTTGACGTCGATCTTATTTGCCGGTTGCAAGAAACGGCTTCACTCGAGCCGGCACAGGCGAAGCAGCTCGTCGGGTCTTGCTTAAAGGCAGACGCCCGCTACGCGACAAAGACTGAGGAGAAGCGGCGGTGTTGGCAGATCAAGTATGCCGGAGAGTTCCATCTCGACGTCGCCCCGGTCGTGCCAGCGACCAACAGCGGCGACTGGATTCCTGATCGCGACTTGAAACGGTGGATGCCGACGAACCCTGAAGGCTACGCGCAATGGTTCAACGCGTTGGCGGACGCCGCACGCACTGAACGCCTCGAAGAAACAAGAGTCATCAAAGCCGATATCGAACCGTTTCCTGTCGATCCTGCGGACCGTGGATGGCTTCGTCGCTTGATCCAGCTGCTCAAACGCCATCGCGACATCTGGAAGAACTCCCTGCCACCAACACACATCGACTTCGCACCGATCTCGATCGTCATCACTACGCTTGCTGGGTACACCTTCGCCCGGATCCGCGGCGAGATGCGCTTGTCGAATCCGTTCGAGTTGCTCCAAGCGATTGTGAAGGAAATGCCAGCAGAGATGATGCGCCTGAAGCAGAAGGACGAATCGGGGCGCGAAGTCTGGTCACTCCCGAACCCTTCTCACCCCAGCGAAAACTTTGCTAACCGCTGGAACGAAGCCGCCGAATGGGTGGAAGCATTTTTCAGCTGGTGTACGGCGCTTGAAGGCATGTTCGACACGCTCGAAAAAAGTGAAGGCATCGATGAGAGCATCGGCGAACTTCAAAAATCATTCGGTGAACGCGTGGCGAACGCCGCAGGTCGAGATTATGGCGACTACATACGGAAGGCACGTGAGACCGGAAATCTGAAGCTCACAAAGGCCGGCCTAGCAGCCAGCGCCGCAGTAGCCGGGACGCCGGTGCGGCAGCACACGTTCTATGGCGACTAGCCGCATACCAAACGCCTGGCTGTCCCCGGCTCGCCAGTGGGACAGCCTGCGACACGCGGGTTATGAGGCATTCGAAGGCTCGCTTGGTCGGAATCGGTGGCAGGCGTCGTTCGATCTTCGACCGACGCCTGCGTCACGCAAGTACCGAGTGCGAATCTCGTTCGCGAACAACACTCGTCCTGACGTGCATGTATTGGCACCGGACCTATTCGCTCTCGCCGGCGGCCGCCCTTTGCCACACATCTTCATTCCAAAACAGCATCCGGCCTCTCTTTGTCTGTACCGGGGAAAATACGGAGACTGGACACGATCGATGTACGTATGCGACACGATCGTTCCTTGGACCGCCGAATGGCTGTTGAACTACGAGCTGTGGCTAGCAACCGGAGAGTGGCTCGGTGGAGGTGAACATCCGCAGGGTGGTTCAGCCGAAAAATTCACGGACCGGTTTGAGCGTCGTCTTCAGACGAACGCGAATCGCTGATCGCTTCTTCAGACAGAGATAGCTTCGATGACGACTCCCGCGGGAATCATTTTGGTCGGGCATGAGGTCTTGGATGCGGTTAGCCAAACAGAGATGCTCGACGCCTTGCCCAAAGCCTACCGGGACCTTCCTCGCGAGCATGTATCGTTGTCGGCCGTCAAAGCCTCGCTGGCTGACCTGGAATCGTTCGACTGGATCGGGGCACGGAATCACCAACAAGCGGAAGTGACTCAAAAGCTTGAACCGATCGTTCGAGCAAACCCAGGGTGGCGCGTGCAGTACTTCGGTGCAGCTCCTATCCCGCTGGCAATGGCACTTGGTTATCAACTTTCCGGTTGGGCAAATGTTGACGTCTATCAGAAATTGCACGAGGGCGATCGTTCATGGTCGTGGCCGTCCGGCGATGTAACACCCGACCTTCTGCAACCAGTCATACTCGGAACGGAACGCTTGAAGACCGATGCCGACGTGGTTGTCCGGATTTCCTTCTCCGGAGCAATTCATCCCGAGCACACGGCTTCGGTTGTGTCCGATCCGATCGGGCAGGTAGACGTGATCGCAAAAAGTCCGAGCGAGGATCTCTTTCGGTCACCATCTGATCTAGAAACTGCCGCAGCGGAATTCGGCAAAGTGCTGGATTGGAGCCATGACTATAGGCCCAATGCCCAAATCCATGTGTTCGCAGCCGTTCCAGTTGGCGCCGCATTTCGCCTCGGGATGTGCATCAACCCGACAATCCATGGCAGAGTTCAAACCTATCAATATTTCGGAAATCGATACGAACGCGCTTTCGTGCTGCAGGATACGGTTAGAGCGGAACCCGCGCTCACGGATGCTGATCGAACCCGTTGCGCGACGTTGCGCACATTGGCATCAAACGAGCTGGCTATCATTAAGGAGTTTGCTGGGAGGGCCGAGCCGGAGCAGTCCCAGAACTGGCTTGAACGGCTGTTCGGCGATCAAGCTGCCTCCTGGTTTTCTGAAAGCGTTCGAAATCTTGCCCCGGCCACGAACACGATACCGCTGCGCGAATCCACGGTCGACGAAAGCAAGACCGACCCACCCGACGGCTTCAATTACACCGAATTCAACAAGTGGGAGTTGTCTGACCGCTTTCTGCACGCTCTGAACCAGTACTTGCCGAAAGAAGTCGACCAGCGCCTCGCGCTACGGTTGTTCTTCTTGCACGAAGCAATACATCGTTCCACGCAGCGCCTGCGCCAATCGCTTCAAATTCGCCGGTTTCCGAAGGTCGTCGAAGAGCTCGACTATCAAGCTGATGTTTGGGCGTACCTTCATGAACTCGCGCGCCAGCTCGCGGAGAGAGCACCGGACTTTTCCGTCCGTTCGACCTTGATGGAAATTATCCGCGTGGCCGTCGGCACGTTTTGGGCATTCGCCAGCGCGGCTGATCCGAGCCGGATGGAAGTACGTGTCGTAAACCGATATCTGATTTGGTATTGGAAGCGGTTGCAGATCGAAGCGCTACCCGACGACAACTCGAAGGTTGGTGACTTCCTCCAAATCATGGCGGAAAAACCCGTTGTTGAGATTGCCGGAGCTCGCGTGCGCGTTATCGATGACCGGGTCTGTTTTCTCCTCGATGAAGTACGAGATGCCGAGATCGCCGTGCTTTCACACTCCAAGCTCCACCGATTCGGTCATGGCAACGGTTCACCGGTGGCAGATATCTTTCGCGGGTTTCGTGAACGCAGCGACGACTTAATCTTGCGTACGTTGAGAGCGATTGCCGATCAGGTCCTCTAGCGTCGTATCGAAAAAAGCAAATCACCGAGGCGCTATGAGCAATCCACCACCATAGTCGCAACGCGCCGACGAGGAGTATCCAAGCTCGCCCGCGCGATATCTAGGTGGGGACGTCAAACGGCCGCTCGACAACGTATTCGTGTCCAGCCGCAGTCGAGCGAACACCTACCACGCACAAAACCTCACGAAGCCGCCGCTGCGCTCGAAGGCCATTCAGGCTGGGAATCGTTTCGGTTCCAACAAACAGGATCACGTTGATTGCCTTGGCAAGTTGCCGCGGCACAGGCGTGTAGCCACCCTGGATCAGCAAGTCCTCCAATCTCTCCATCGCATCCGCCGCCGAATTGCAATGAATCGTCGCCACGCCGCCCGGGTGTCCGGTGTTCCAGCCCTGCACCAGGTCGATCGCTTCGGGACCGCGCACCTCGCCGACGACGATGCGGTCGGGCGATAGCCGCAGCATATCGCGCACGACATCCTGCATGGTCCGGCGCACGGCGTCTCCATTGCGAACCGTGCGCTGTCGGACAACCTCGTCCGCTTCGACCTGCAATTCGAGCGTATCTTCCACGGTAAGCACGCGCCCGGCGATGCGCCCGATCTCCTTGAGAATTGCGTTCGCGAGCGTCGTTTTGCCAGACCCCGTCCCACCGCCGACGAGAATGTTCTCGCGGTTCGCCACCGCCTGGCGGATATAAGCCGCCTGCCTGGCCGTCATGATCTGCGCAGCCACATAATCATCGAGCGAGAACACCTTCGTGGGTTTCTTGCGGATCACGAACGTCGGACCGTCGGGACTCTGCGGCGGAATGACGGCGTGGAAGCGGTAACCCGACTCCGGCAATTCCGCCGGAAAACTCGGATTGTTCTCGTCGACCGTGACGCCGACGGCGTGCGCGACGATATTGATGAGCTGACTCCGCGCGACAGCGCTCAGCGTCTTGGCTGTGTTGTGACGCATGCCATCGCGCACACACCAGAGCCGTCCATCGGGATTGGCGCGCAGTTCTTCGACGGCCGGATCGTGCAACAGGGCGCCGATCGCAGCGCCCATTGCGTTCGCCAGCATTTCGACCAGGCGATCTTGCGTCGTCTCTTTCGCTTCAATCATCGATTGATTCCTCAGGTTCGGAAGAAGGTGGAGTGGCGCCGTGTTGGACGACGGCGAGTGACAGCACACGGTCCATCAAGGCATCGTCGTTCTCGATCGCCGCGATGACGGCGTCGATAAATCGCGCGTAGAACTGATCACCGACCAGCCGCGCTTCCGCCGTCGGCGGCGACAGTGACGAGAACAAGTTCTTGACCAATAGTGCGAGCGCCTCGAACAAAACCTTGTTGCCGGCGCCGACCTGCAGGACTTCCCGCCGCAAGGTTTTCAGTTCGCGGATGACAAGCTGCTTCTCGGTCGCCGAGCGTTCCGGGTCATAGCGATCGCGCACGGCGGCTTCGAGAATCGCGCGCAACGAAACGTTGCGGTCGGCCGCCTCGCGTAACGCAGCGCGTTTCAGTCGCGACGAGAAGCGCGTATTGACGATCTCGGACGAATCTTTCCCTGTGATCGTCATGACGGCAGGTTCCAGCCGATGTCTGGATCGGCGTGCTGATGGCGATCGTGATCGTCGAACCCAAACACGCCGGGCCGCGGCGCCGTCGACGCATCATCCGGCTCCTGCGCAACTTCCACGGAAAGTTCGCTTGGCTCTGCCTCCAATTCCGTCTCCGCTGCGAAGGCATGCTCCAGCCCCTCGCCGACACCGTCGTGCTGAGGCGATCTCACAGCGGATTTCGCATGCGAAATCCGCCATACCGATTCCGGTACCGGCGGCCCATATGGATACGGCCGCGCCATTAGATGAGTCGGTGGATTCATCGGATGCTGTGGATCGGCCAGCCGACCATCGGCATCAGTCGGCGGCACGCAGTGCTTGAACGTCGGATCGTCGTGGAAGCGCAACTTCTTCGCGCGGATCGGCGGCAACCCGGCGACGACGACGAGTTCGTCGGACGCCGGCAGTTCGCGCACCTCGCCGGGCGTCAGCAGAGCGCGCGCGGTTTGCTGCCGCGACACCATGATGTGCCCCAACCACGGCGCAAGGCGGTGGCCTGCGAAGTTTTCCTGTGTATGGATTTCCGTCTTCGTGCCTAACAGGTCGGAAATCTTCTTCGCCGTCTCCTCGGTATTCGGCGCGAAATAGACGTGCACGTGTGCGCCGTCCATGACCGTGTTGTTCGTGCCGTAGTATTTGACGAGTTGGTTCGTGCTCTGGTTGACCATGAGCGCCTTGAGGCCATAGCCCGCGACAAAGCCGAGCGCGTCCTCGAAAAAATCCAGCTTGCCGAGTGACGGAAACTCGTCGAGCAGCAACAGCAGTCGATGCCGGTTCGCGGGCGGATTCAGTTCTTCCGTCAGACGCCGACAGAACTGGTTCAACAAGAGCCGGAACAAGGGCCGCAATCGCGCCTTGTCGCTCGGCGGCGAGATAAGGTACAGGCTGAGCGGATGCTCCGCCTGCATCAAATCCGCGATCCGAAAATCGCTCTCGCTCACCGCTGCAACGACGACCGGATCGAGGTACAGGCTGAAGAATGACCGCGCCGTCGAGTGCACGCCGCTGCGCTCGTTCGCGCTCTTGTTGAGCATGGCGCGTGCGCCGATCGCCACGACGGGATGCGGCCCGCTCGACAGGTGCTGGGTGGCGAGCATCGCTTCGAGCGACTCATGGATCGTGCGGTCGGGATCGTTCAAGAATCGTGCGATGCCGCCAAGCGTCTTGTCCGGCTCCGCGTAGAGCACGTGCAAGATGACCGCGAGCAACCACGCATCGGCCTCCTTGCTCCAGTGATCCGGCTTTCCCTTCCCTTCGGGGTCCACGATCATGTCGCAGACGTTCTGCGCGTCGCGCACCTCGTTGTCGCCCGGACGGATTTCCATGAGTGGATTGAACCGGCACGTCTCGCGGCTCGTCGGATTGAACGCGAGCACGTAACCGAAGCGGCGCCGGTAACCAGACGTCAGCGTCCAGTTCTCGCCCTTGATGTCGTTGACGATGACGGAGCCGCGCCACGACAGCAGCGTCGGCACCACGATGCCGACGCCCTTGCCGGATCGGCTCGGCGCGGTCACTTCGATGTGCTCCGGCCCGTCGTGCGTGAGATATTCGCCGCGATCGGTCAGGCCGAGCGCGACGCCACCGCGACCGATCAGGCCGCTGCGCTCGATGTCGGCGCGATCTGCCCAACGCGCGGAGCCGTAGGTCGTCGCGACGGCACTCCCTCGTGCGCGCCAGACGTTGAACCCAATTGCGACAAGCAGGCCCGCAAGCACGACGCCGTAAATCCAGAACAGCGCCAAGTCGAAGCGATGCGGCGCATAAGCATTCCATTTATTGAGCCAGACGAAGTACGCGAACGGCTGGTAGACCGCGTGGCCGGCGATCCAGCACCACGGCGTGCCGAGCTGCGGCTGGTCGGCGAAGCCTTCGGCGACATACTCGGTCGCGCACCAGCAAGCGATCACGGAGGCCACGAGTAAGATGCCGAGCGGCGCCAGCACGAGGCCGCCAGGAATGCGAGAGCGATCGTTCTTGTTCATTGTCACCTGCCAAGGGAGGGAGAAAGATCCATCGCGTCGAGCACGCGGAAGCGCACGCGCGCCTGTTCGGCGTCGCGCGCCGGCGAGCGATCGAGCGTGAGCGACAGGTTGTTGCCGACGTGGTTGCCGAGACCGCGCTCGGCAGGCACGAGCATGAATCCGTTGTTGCCCACGATGACGGCGTGAGGGCCGCTGGCAAGCGGTTCGATCGCGGCGACTCGTCCGCGGAAGTTTCGCGTGTCGTCGATGTCGCTGTAGCGTCCGTACTGCGCACTTAGACGCTCGCCCGCGGCGTCGCGCTCGATGCGTTCGAGCTTGGGTTTGAGGTTCGGATCGACCGCGATCCGATCGCCGTCCATCTGCGCGAGGCCGAGTTGCACGAGCCGCTTCGCGCGCTGGTCGGCGGCGTCGATCAACTCGTCTTGAAAGCGCGTGCGGACGGCAACCTGCCGAACCTGCTGCGGCACGCCGGCGACGAGTTGGTCGTCGAGCCAGGTGTAGCCCTCGGCGGCGACCTGCGAACGCAGGTCACGCCCCTGCACGTCGACCTGCACGAAGGCACTGTCACGGGCCATCGCCGGCTCACGTTGCAGCCGCTCGATCAAGTCGGGTGGGATGCGATAGCGACCGTCCGCTTCGCGCGTGACGAGTCCACGACTCGCCAGCGCATCGATGCGACGCACGTGCGCTTCGACGAAGCGTTCGGGCGTCGCACCGTGCGGCACCGGCCGGTCGCCGAGTTCGGCGCGGTGGACGGCCGAGTCGTAGAGGCCGCCATGCCGTGCGGCGAGTTCGACGATGGCACGGTCGGCACGACCGGTCGCGCGAGGTTCAACACGCCGCAGGGTGACGAGGTCACCTGTCCGAGCGCCGCGTTCGAGGTGCCGCTCCGCATGCGGCGACAACGCGACGTAGTACGTCTTGCCGTCCGAGCTGGAGACGACCAGATACGCCGTGCCCGAAAGCTCGTTGGCGAGGCCCCGGCCGAGCACACGCCCGTGCACTGGCGCAGCGAGCGCGGCCTTGTCGATCACGGTCACGCCGCCTGCGCGATCCTGCGGTTCGACATGCCGTTCGACCTGGCGCAGCACCTCGCGGTGCTGCGTTGCGCCGCGCAGGCGGTCGAGCGCGTCCGGCGCGAGGCGCCACACGCCGGGTTCGACCTTCTCGGCGAGCCCGGTGTCTTCCAGGTGCGCGAGCCGGCCGAGATAGAGCTTGCGCTGCAACACTTGGCGCGGATCGGCCGGCGTGAACTTCAAGTCGATGACGCCGTCGGGATGCCGCTCGGCGAGGGTTTGCAGGCGACGATCGAGCGCCGTGTAACGGTCGGCTCGCACGTCGCGATCGAGACTGCGCAGCAGGTCGAGTTCGGTGCGATAGCCGAGTTCGTTGGTAACGAGATCCACCGCCCGATGACGCAATCCCTCGCCAATGTAGTCACGGCTGATCACGAGGTCGCCGCGGCGGTCGTCGCGGCCGTTGACGACGAGGTGCACGTGCGGCTGGTCCGTGTCGTAGTGGACACAGGCGACATAGTCGAGCGTCGTGTCGAGGTCGCGTTCCATGCGGCCAACCAGGTCGCGCGTGAACTGCTGCATGTCGAGATCGCTGCCCCGCTCCGGCGAGACGATGAAACGGAACTGGTGCCGGCACGACTCGCCACGATCAGCAAACGCCGCGACCTGCTCGCTGTCGAGTTCGCCGGTGCTGTCGAACAGCTTGCCGCGCTCGCCGTCGCGGTCGGCGCCATCGCGCGACAAGTAGGCCAAGTGGTTGCGCATCACGTCCGCTGGCGACTTGCCGCGCAGCGGCACGATGCGTGCCTTGACGACGACACGCTGCGCATACTTGCCGGGCGCTTTCACGCCAGCGCCGCGCCGGTTCGGCGAGCGGGCGTGGACGCCCTTGCGACCGCCCCGCAGGGCGGTGCGCAGCGCCCGCGCGAGCGTGGCTTTCGCTCGCGGCGAGAGCGTTCCACGCGCGAGCCGCAGCGCGCGCTTGGCACTCGGGCCGGAACGCGTCGGACCTGCACGCCCACGACGCGGCGCGTCGGGGTCGCGCGACGCCGGAAACCACTCGTCGAGCGTGTCGTCACTCATGCCGACCGATCCAAGCCTGGCGCGGGGTGTAGTACGAAAAACCGCACCACCATGCGGCCTGCAGGCCTCGCGTGTAGTCGCTTCCGCCATCGTGTAGTTGCGAAAAGCCTTGTGCCATGCGGGTTTGCTGCCCCTCCACTACACACCCTTTTATCTTGCTGCCCTTCTTTTCGACGCAGTTCGCCCTTGACCTCGACGACGTGGTGCTACTGAACGGGGTTTCAGGCAGCGACACAGCAGGACGATCCGACATGCACGACCTCAGCGCGATGGATGGGAAGAAACGCGAACGGACAGCACCTTCTCCGCGTAGCGCACGGCGGCTGTCTCGGAGCCGCTGTGGTACGCGGACAGTGCCGCGACGAGCGCATGCAAATGCGAACGTCCGGGACGCGATGCTTTGATGAAGTTCGCCGCAAGAATCGCTGCCCCAACGCGCACGTTGACACACGGGTCGAGCAGCGATGCCGGTGCGATGTGCAGGCGCGGCAACCACTGCGAATTGATCTGCATAAGGCCGATGTCGACGCTCGGCTCGGTGCGCAGCGCGCGCACGAGCACGCGCTCGGCGGCGGCACGCGACGGCGCGAAAATCGCGCCGTGCAGCGTGCCGATTGCCCACGGGTTAACACCGCTTTCGACGACGGCGACGGCGCGCAAGGTGTCGGCGTGAACCCATGGCCCACAGGTCGTGTAGAAATCGACTAGAGGCATGTCAGAACGTGACCAGCGCGCGCCCGACGCCGAGCACGTTGCGCATCGACACGGCGCCCATGTAGCGCCCGTCGAAGCTGCGACCAAGCGTCGAAGCGACGGGCAGGAACTCGCCTGTGCCGACACGCCGGCAGCCCACGATCTGCGGCACAGGTTCGCCTTGCGAGTCGCGCGCAAAGACCGGCCCGACATCGGCGCCAGCGACGACGAAGCGGCCGTCACGGACGCAATACGTGTCGCCGGCGAGGCCGCCGACCGTCTTCAACAGCGGTATGCCATCTGGCAGCCAGCCACGTCCGTAAATCAGTTCGCGCACGCCATCCGGTGGTGCAAACAGCACGACGCTGCCGCGCGCGATGGGCGCCGCGCCGCGTGCGATCCAGTACACGCCGGATGGCATGCTCGGCGAGGTGTTGACGACGAGTTCGTAGTCGGCCGCGTCGATCGCCTTGCCGGCCGCGAACGCGGCCGCAATGGCGACGACGGCGACGGCGTAGAGGCGCAACGCGCGGAACACAACGATGCGGCTCACGGCGCGCCTTCCGTGTACGCCTTCAAGCGCACGAGCGGCGTGTTCTTGAGACGAAAACCCGCCTCGATGAAGCGCGCCTCCGGCAGCGCGAGCGCATCGCCCGATTCGATGTAGGGACGTAGCCAGTACAGCGCAGCTTTGGCGCGCGTCGCGCCTGCGGCGTCGAGCAGGACGGCCGCACTGGGCCGCACCTGCGGCACGCGCGAGCCCGTCTCGCCGGCGCGCAGCGCACGGCAGACGAGCACGCGCCACGTCGTCGTGCCGTTGTCGTGCGCTTCCCACAGTGCAACGCCGAATCGGTCGCCTGGCCGGAAGAACGCGATCCGCCCGCCCGGCGGGTGCGGCTGGTCCATCGCGATCACGTCGAACGGCGTCCCGAAGAGGAGCCGGTAGCGCCGGTTCGAGCGGTACTCGAAGTGCACTTCCGTCAGCGGTACGTCGGCGCCCGCAAACACCTTCTCTTCATCCAGCATGGGCGTGTTGGCGTCGCCGTTCATCGGGACGTCTCCATCTCAAAGCGGGCGTCCAGGATGCGCAGCACGTCGGCTGGAAACGGCTCGGCGTACGCGCCGAACTCGACCAGCACGCAACCGGGGTTCGTCGTCGTCGCGACCAGCGACAAACGCGCCCGACCGTGCTGGCGTGAGAGCTTGTTCCACTGCGCGCGTTGCAACTCGTTGCCCTCGCAAGCGAGCAGGACAATGAGTTGCGGCTCGGGAGGTTTGGGTTTGCGATCCCCGCCGCGGCTTTCAGCGAAGTCGCGCACGATCGCGGTACGATCGTCGCGCGGCTCGGCCCCTGCTTCGTCGACGCGGCGAGCGCGGTCTTTGGCGAGCCGCGCCGCGTCTTGCGCTTCCTTGCGGGTGAGTTTGCCGCGCGCCTTTGCACGCTCGACCAGCGCATCGGCGGCAGCCGGATCGTGCTTCTGCACTTCGACAAGCGCGCCGATCGTATCGGCATCCTTGGTGATGCCGCTGTCGCGCAGGTCGGCTGCCGCGCCTTCGGCGCGCAGTGTCTTCGTGATGTTGAGGATGCGTGGCACGCTGAGGCCAATCGCGTCGCTCACGGTCGCGGCCGAGCCGAGGCGGTCGATGCGCGATTGCAGGTAACGGGCCTGGTCGATCAGCGCCATCGCGTCGCGTTGGAAATTGACGGCAAACTGACGGTCGAGCACGTCCTCGGGCGTGCCCGGATCGACCTTCACGATCGCGCGCAGCGTCGAGAACTTGGCGATCGCGGCGGCGCGCAATCGCCGCTCGCCATCGATCAGCACATAGCGATCGCCGACCTCGCGCACTTCGACCGGCTGTATCTGCCCGAAGCGTGCGAGATTCTGCGCGAGTTCGACGAGCGAATCGCCATCGAATTTCTTGCGCGGCTGGTCGGGATCGCGGTCGATGCGATCAAGGGTGAGTTCGAGCACGAGTTCCTGTCGATCCACCGCCGAGAGGCGATCGAGCGCGCTCACGCGCAGGTCGGTCGCCGACCGCACCGGCAAGCGTGTGACTTTGGCCGCGCTCATAGCCCGACTCCCGCCAGCACTTCGCTGCATAGGGCGCGCATCTCGCGTGCAGCGCGGGTATTCACGCTGCCGCGCGGCCCGCGCCAGACGGGCATGCGCCGGCCGAGCGCGTCCTGCACGGCGACGCGTTCGCGCAGCACGCTATCGAGCAGGCGCAACCGCTTCGCACGGCACTGCGCCAGCAGTGCGCCGTGCGAGGCGGCGCGACTGTTGAAACGGTTCACGACGAAACCGATGTGCGCCAGCTTGGGGTTGTAGTGCGTGCGGACGCGCTGAATCGCCTGCGTCAGCCGCACCGCGCCGGCAATGCCGTAGGCGTCCATCTGCACCGGCGAGACGGCGCCATCGGCGGCGGCGAGCCCGCCCAGGTAGCAGACCGGCGCGTTGGTCGGCGTATCGACCACGATCAGGTCGAAGCCGGCGAGCGAGCGCAGGCGCGCGCGAACCCGGTTCACCAGCACCGTGCGGTCGCCGGCAATCTCGGCAAGCGCATCGAGCCGGCTGTCGGCCGGCAACAGCCACAGGTTCTTTTCCGATTCGGCGAGGCGAAGCGACTCGTGCTCGAACGTCGCGTCGAATAATTCTGCGGAGGATGTGTATCCATCGGCATCCGGCAGCAGCGAGTCGGTGAGGTTCGCTTGCGGGTCGAGATCGACCGCAAGCGTTTTCATGCCCTTCGACGCCGCGTGGTACGCGACGTGGCGGGCCAGGGTCGTCTTGCCTTCGCCGCCTTTGAGGTTGGCGCAAGCGATGATGCGGATCATGTCGTGGTTCTCCGCCAAAGCTGATGTTGGTTCCACATGGAACAATTCGATTATCTAGTTGTTATAGACAATCTACCAAATTCCGAACCGGAAACGCCAGCGCATTTTCGCCGCGGCACTTGTCCACAGATTTCGGTCGCCTACTACCGGAGATACAGGAAAAAAATACAGGAAATACAGGGAAGCGCATTTTGCTTTTCCGACAACGAGTTGCATATCGAGTTTGGGAGTGAAGCAGCGCAGAGTTGGGAGTCAAGCAGCGCAAAATCGCCAATTCTTGGGAGTCAAGCAGCGCAAATTTGGGAGTGAAGCAGCGTGGATAACTCAGTCGAAACGGCCGACTTATCCACATATCCACAGACGCAACGACGCGCGCGACGTGCGAACTTCGCGTTGAATACACAACCGTGCGGGCCGGTGTTAGACAGTCAATGCGGCGCGGCGTGCGCGAACATGCGGCACACTCGGCCGCACAATGAGCGTGCTGCCCTGGTCGTCGAGGTGAGCTGCTGGATAGACGAGTTGCACGCGGCGGTACGCGAGGAGAAAGGCCTTCTTGAAGTCGGCGCGACCGCGGCTATCCAGCGGATAGTCGGCGCCGAGCTGCACCTGCAAGGCCGACCATGGGACAGCCGTCGCAGCGCGTCCACCTTGCTGCTGCACGAAGGCTCGGTGTGTAAGCCACGTGTAGAGGTCGAGTGCGAGCGGAGAGCGCTTCAGCGCACGCAAGGCGCGAAGATCGACCGGCACCGGGCCACGCAGCACGTGTTCGTAGAACGGCTCGCTGACGCACACGGACGACGGGAACGCGGTTCCTGACAATCCGCCCTCGCCCGCCCATAGCTGGATACGGTCGCCGATGGGGAGGATTTCGACGCCCTCACGGGTGTTGCCAACGTGGTGCAGCACGAAGCGCGCCCCGAACAGGCTGACGATCTGGCGGCGCAAGCGCCAGATCGTCCCCGCGCTGCGGGCGCGCCCCTCGGGCGAGGACGCAGCGCGGCCACCGCTGCGCGACAATCCGAGTCCGTCCAGAAACTGCGCCATCGAGCGCCCGAGTTCCAGTTCGCGCCGGCGCGTGCGCACGATCTCGGTCGCCAGCCACGACAGCAGCAGGCGCGGGTAGCTGCCGAACGGCAATCCTGCGCCTGGCATCGCTTGCACGATCAGGCGATAGCCGCCGTTCTGCCGCTCGTAGTGGTCGCCCGGCTGCGCGCGGTGCGGCAGCGTCGCAATGGTCAGGATGCGCGCCGTGTAGCCGAGGCTGTGCGCATCGCGCGGATCGACATCCTGGATCGCCAACGCCTGCTCGACGAAGCGGGCATCGTAAGATTTCGTGGCGCGATGGCCTCGCTGCGGCATCGATACAAAATAGATTGTCTATCGTGGCTTCATCATAGATCACGAGTTCGTGGACGATCCAAGATTGCAAGACCGCACAACGCGGGCTTCGTCCATGCGAAGCCAGCGCCGTCCCGCACCGTGCCGAGCCAGTCAAATCCCGTGATGCAGCGCGTAGCCGTCGCCGTAGAGTGCGCAGGCGAGGCCATGAACGGGATAAAACCCCATGTCCATGCCACAGCCTCGCACGATCAGCGCTTCGGCCGCAGGCGCGTGGGTCGTGCGGCGCCGAAACGCCGCACGATGCGGGGACTTCAGAGAAGTCCTCGCTGTGCGAACGACGCGGTCTTGTTGCCGCCGACGACGATGTGATCGAGCACGCGCACCTCGACGCAACGCAGTGCGCGCTGAAGTTCGGAAGTGATTTCGCGGTCGGCGTGACTCGGCTCGGGAACGCCGGAGGGATGGTTGTGCGCGAAGATCACGGCAGCGGCGTTGTGCTTGAGCGCCCGCTTGACGACCTCGCGCGGATAGACGGACGCACCGGCGATCGAGCCGGTGAACAGCACCTCGAAGGCGATCACGCCGTGCCGGTGGTCGAGAAAGATCGCGGCGAACACTTCGTGTTCGAGCAAGCCGAGCTTGGCGACGAGGAAGTCGTTCGCCGCAGTCGGATGCGTCAACACGGTCTCGCGCCGCAGTTGCTCTTCGCGGATTTGCTCGGCGACGTGCAGGATCGTCGACGCATCGACGGGGCCGGCGAACAGATAGTTGCCGTGTGGATCGAGCTGGTACTGCATGGGTGCCTCCTTTGGCGGGTGTGTGCCGCCACGGGAAGCGCGCGCGGTCGCGCGGCAAGGGCGCGGAACGCGCATGTCTCGACCCTTGCCGCGAACGAGACCGCACGCGCCAAGCTGGCGGCCCACGAACACCCGCAAGGCCACCGTGCAGAACCGATCAACGAGGGCACTCGTCAGCCCGACGCATGCGTGCCCCCTGGGTCGTGCCGAGATACGGCGTGTGCCAGGCCAAGATGAAAAGGATGGAGTCGGCGCATTGCGCGCCCGATGCGTCGGGCGCAGCGATGGGGATTCTCAAGGGGAGAACGCGCGGCTCTCCCCTTGAGCCTGGCCGCAGCGACGCTGCGGCCTGTCGAAGCGTCGTCGCGGGCTGCCGGCCCGCGACTCCGATGCACGCTAGTGCGCCGCCGTATTCGGCGGATCGGACTGGGTGGGTTTCGGCAATTCGCCGATGGGTGGAACCGGATGCGGCACGTAAGCGTCGTGGTCGTGCGCGTGCAACTGGCGCGCGATCGCGTCTGCCTTGGCCTCGGCGGCATTGTCAGCGACCGGGCAAACGGTGGTCGTCGCCGCAGGCACGAACACTCGTGCACCCGCGACGCCGATCACGAGGCCAGTGACTGCGGCGACAACGGCGAGAATCTTCTTATCCATCCTGCACTCTCCTTCGGTTGAATGGGGCGCAAGATGTATCACGGCCGCGTCGCGCAGCGTGCGACGCCGAAACGGCGTATTCACCGCGCATTCCAAAAAAGGCGGGGCCTTGCGGCCCCGCCAAGCGGAGGAACCTCACACCGGACGCAACAAACTCGGCAACCACCGCGTGCCGTCGAGCGCCGCCGCCGCGGCGGCGACCGCATCGGCCTTCTTCATTTTCTCCATGCGATGCACGGCCTCGTTGCCCTTCCCCTCATACACGGCTTCGAGCAACTTGGCCTTCGACACACTGCCGAAGAAATTCTCGGCGGTCGGCTGCCACCAGTCGGCCATGTCGAGGCCGAGCAACGCCGCGAGCGGCTGCGCCGCGTTTAGCGGACGCCGCGAAGTCGTGTGCGCCTGCATTGCGCGATCCTGCATCACGTTGATGGACGGCGCGATGCAATAAGCGAGATAGCGCAACTGCGTCGCCTGTTCCTGCGCAATGATCCACGTCCACACCTCGGCAGCATCGGACGGCAAGGCCGCCTGCAGTTCGACGCGCAACGCGTGCAGCGCCTGCGCCGCTTTGGTCTTGTCCGCGTCGATGCCAGACCGCTGCAGTGCGCTGTCGTCCTTGATCGTCACCACCAGCACCGAACCGTCGTCGTGGTAGAACGTCGCCAGCACCAACGCATGCACGAGGGCGGACAGCGCGTGCGTCGGCTGTGCCGCCAGTACGGCGCGCAACGCCAGCGTGCGCTCGGCGGTCAGTCGCCGCGTCAGCGCATCGGAGAATTCCGGTTTCTCCTTCGGCTTCGCTCTCGCGCCGGTTTCGCCTTCCGAACCCGCCATGTCGCGCCGCCCCGTCGTGCGTTCTGCCCGTTGCACGAGCCCACGATCGATCTGCACCTTGCCATCGTGCGTAAGCAACACCAGCGCACCCGCATTGGGCTTCGCGTCGGGATCGTCCACGATGCGCGCGTCCTCGATGGCCTTGCGCTTCTCGGCAATCGCGTCGAGCGCCTCGTGAATCTTGTCGAGCCGTTCTTCGGACACGTCCTCGGCTTCGCCTTCCTGCTGGAGCGCGGATTCCTGCTCGTCAAGCTTGTCGAGCAGGGTTTGCTCCTTCTTCGTCGGTTCGCGCAAGGTCGGCGTAAGACGGCCGTACTTGTGCAGTTCGGCATAGTCGTAGTGCGCCCGATACTCGACCCACCCCCACCCTTCCTTGCGCACGCGCTCGGCAGTGCGCGCGAGCTTCTCGTCCACGAGCTGGTCGAGCAACGCCGGATCGTTGAAATAGATCGCGTCCGAAAAGAAATCGCGACTGACGACGCCGCCCGCTTTCTCGTAGGCGTCCACGCCGATGTACTTGGCGCGTTTGTCGCGCGTGCCGTCCACCTCGGATTCGGTGAGTGCGGCCCGCAATTCGCCCGCCGCACGCTGCCACGGAGTGTGCGCCGCCTTCCACACACGCTCCTGCGCGGCGTGATCGTCGGTGACTGCAAGCGCCATCATTTGTTCCAGGGTGATGTCGTCCTCGCGAAACCGCGCAATCAACGCCGGCGACACCTTCGCGAGCTTCATGCGCTGCTTGACGACGAGCGGCGCGACGCCGAAGCGTGCCGCCACGTCCTCGACCGGCAGGCCATCATCGACCAGCGCCTTGAATGCCTCGAACTGGTCGGCGGGGTGCATCGCCGCGCGCACGACGTTCTCGGACAGGCTGATTTCTTTCGCCTCCTCGGCCGTCACGATCTTGCACGGCACGGCATGATCCTTCGGCAGTGCCTTCGCCTTGATGAGGTGGCGCAATGCGCGCCACCTCCGGCCACCGGCCACGACCTCGAATTTGTCCTTGCCCCCGACAGGCATCACGGTCAGGTTCTGAATCAGGCCCTGCGCTTGGATGGATGCAGCCAAGTCCTCGACGGACTGGCCGCCCGTCTTGCGAACGTTGAGCGGCGAGAGGACGAGCGACGCGACCGGAAGGGACTGGATGGTGCCAACGATATTCGTATTCATGGTGTGATTCCTCGACTCGTAAAGGGATGGATTCATTCTTCGCCGGGGTACATGAGCGTCACGACGGGTTCGCCGTCGTCGCCCGGCCCGATGTGGACGAGCGCCGTCGAAGGCTTGCCCGCGAAATGCGACAGCGACAACGGCAGCCGATCCACGCCGGTCTGCTTGGACGCCCGGATCGTTTCGCATGCGAAACACAGCAGCCAGCACACGAACTGCTCGGCGGTCGGCTCGCCCCTGCCCCAATCCGCGCCATCCGCCCACGACTCGCAGTCCGCAAACAGCGTTCCGGTCATCGCCACCGGCACGGTGAAGCCGCACCCGCGCGCCTGCGCCGTCACGTCGACCAGCATGCCATCCGCCATCGCCTGCTTGCGCGTGTAGCGGTGGATCACCTCAAAGCCGGCCCACGGGCCGGATGCAATCACTTCATTCGTCATAGCTATTTCCTCCGTCGTTGTGGTGGGCTTGCGCCCTTCGTGGTATCTCGGCCAAAAGCGGCCGTGATGTCCCATCGCGGCCGATGGACGCCCAGAGCCGCGCAGCGAGGCGCGGTCAAGGAGGGCGAACGAAGTGAGCAGAGAGACCCTGGCGCGGCCCGCAGCCGAAGGCGAGGACACGGGGGCCGAACGGCCCTTGACCGGAAAAGCCGAACGAAGCGGCGCTCTTGATCTGGCGCTTTTGCCGTAGGCGTTTTCCTACACGACGACGCGACGATCTCCGCTACAACACCGCGCACGGAACGAGCACATTGAAGGAACTCGGAAGCCTCGCCACTCAAGGGAGCACAATGCAGGCAAGGAACTGCGTTAGCTTTGCCAAAGGCGCGCGAGAGTTGCCCATCGCCTGTCAAAAAAAATCGATGCGCCGTCCGCATTGCACGGAGCGACGCACCGGAGGATTGAATCGTGCGATCAATGGGTCGCAGGCGCGACCATCGACTGAATCCGCTCGATCACGCCGGGTTCGACGAACACACACGGCTGGTTGCCCGCGATCGGCACGTTGAACACCTTGGTGAACACGTCGCGTTTCAGATGGGCCAGCCGACCCGTCCGGTAAGCCTGTTCGAGCTTCAAGCGGGCAGCACTCGCCGGCGAGCCGCTGCGCTGCGGATCGCACTCGACCAGCGCAACAAAGCCGTCATCGGACAGCTTCTGGTGTTCTGCGCACAGACTCCAGCCCGTCGTCGTGTGGCGATTCATGCTCGCGCGCAGGCGTCGATCCAGCAGGATGCTGCCCGTATCGAAAGCAGTGCCACAGACCAAACAGACGTGCTGCTCCATCGAAACGTGTGATTTCTCGTTCATGACTTCCTCCGGTTGCTCGGGCGAAATTGCCCGGAGCCGTCGGCAGCACGGCGCAGCGCAGCCGTCAGGGGTCGAAGACGGCCGCCAGGACGCCAGCGTGCACCGCACGCGCAGCCCTTGACGGCGAGAACGCCGTGATACTGTGAAGGGAAACAGCAAGACCGCCCCACTGTGCTCTGTCATGGAGTCGCGGCAAAAAAAACAGCCGGCGTCACGTGGGCGCCGGCTGTCGGTCGGAACCGCAGGATTACTCCTGCGGCGCATCCTCCTTGGGCTCGAACAGGCGCACGACGACCTTGCCGTCGATCGGCGTCGCGTGCAGCGTGAGGTTGAAGCCCTTGCCGTCCTCGTGCGGGAAGGCGACGCCGATGCGCATCCAGTCGCGCTCGGTCTCGCCGTTGCGCTCGAACTCGCGGACCGAATACGCCGTGTAACGGGTGACGTCGGAAGCGACCTTGGTGGTTTTCTTAGCCATGATTTTTTCTCCGTTGGGTTGATTGCGCGGGTGCGCGGGGATCAAGTTCGGCGGGGATGAAGGAGTTCGGCGCAAGGGAGCGCACAGCGCAACGCGGCCTGGCGCGGGCTGGAGCGAAGCGACGACACGGGGCCGCGTGGCCCTTGCAGCGCACTCCGCCCCGCCCAGGATCTCCCGCGAATAGCACCCGCTCAACGCGACCGAGAAGATGGCGTCCACCCAAGTCCGAAGACGTTCCGCAAGACACACGCCTCTGCGAGTTGCAACGGCGAGCTGCGCAAAATTGCGCAGCGCATTCCCGCACGAGGACGACAACGGAACTTGCTACATGCGACCCGACGGCAGTGGCCTACGCCGAGCCGTTCGAGTCCAGGGATGGAGGCGTCGGAGTAAGATTCGATTTCAACCGGCAGCCGGCGCCCTCGCGGCATCGGCGTGATGGGCCGCGATGCTCTTGGCTCTTGGGCGAGCGATCGAAGCCGAAGGGGCGAGACAGGCGCAGCCTGGCTCGCGGCGCAGCCCGAGAGCGCGGCCCAGTACTTGCTGGGCGACCCAATAAAAAAATCACGGCTGTTTTTACGTTGACGAAAGCAATTCTGGAATCGGCCAGAAGCACGTTCCCTCAGGGCCGTGCATCGCCCCGAGACATCAGGGCTTTACCGCGGTCAAGGTAAGCGCCACCAAGCGACGAATTGCCGCTTTCGAATCGAGCGCACCTGCACCGGAAAGCGCACACAGACAATACGTCGCCAATTCGCCGGCATTGAAGTCCGTGCGGACATCACGGTTTTTCTGCGCATCGATGAGAAGATCGTGGATCAGACGATGAAGTTGCCGTTGCGCACGTGCAACTTCGTCGCCCCGATGCAGCAACGTGGCAAGTTCGGCATGCGGCGCGTGATGATGTCTGAGGCGTTCTGCCTGTATCAGCGCATAGGCTTCCAGCACGGTTCGCAACCGCTGCGCGGGGTCGGCTGACTCATCGCGGACCTCCGCGAGATGTGCCAAGTGATGCCGGATTCGGCGATTGTGCCAGGCAGACAGAATCGCTTCGACATCCGGGAAATATTTGTACAGCGTGGCACGGCCGATGCCGGCCCTCGCAGCAATTTCCGACATCGTCACCGCTGTCGGACCGCGCTGCGTTGCCAACTCCCATGTTCTATCGAGAATCGCTTCGCGTACCTCGCGACGGTGCGTCTGGATCGTGTCGTTCCACAACTTGGGCATGTCCATAGTATACGCCATGACGATAGCGATACATTTTGTATTGACAAATACAAAATGTATCGTAAAATTTGCAAGTGACCTCGAATCACACACATGAACGTAACGATCGCGCGCCACCTATGCCGCGCTGGGTGAAAGCATTCGCCATCGGTGCAGTGTTTTTTCTACTCCTTCTCGCAGCAGCCATGCATTATCTCGGTGGAGGCAAACACGGCCCCGGTCGGCATTTGCACGGCGCCGCGGAGCGGCCTACGGAGTCCCGACCGGCGGAGGGGCATGATCGATGACCTTGTCACCGAGCCAGCGTAAACTTGTGTTGACGATTCACGTACTTACGTCCGTCGCTTGGCTCGGAGCGTTGCTCGCTTATCTCGTTCTCGACATCAGCGCCGTGGCCAACATCGATCCGCAGACCGTGCGTGCAGCGTATCTGGCGATGAATCTGATTACACGTTGCGTGATCGTACCCTTGGCGATTGCCTCGATACTCTTCGGAGCGGTCAATGCGCTCGGCACGCCTTGGGGTCTGTTCCGACATTACTGGGTATTGTTGAAGCTGCTGCTGACGCTATTTGCGACCACCATACTATTGCTGGAGACGCAGACTATCGATTACATGGCCGAGATTGCCAGCAGCAGCACAGTTCCCCGCAACTTGCATGGCTCGCTCCCGCATTCGATCGGCGGCATAGTCGTGCTGCTGATCATCATGGTTCTTGCAATCTACAAACCGCCAGGGGTGACCCCATACGGCTGGCGCAAACAGCGCGAACGTGACCGATGACCGCAGCGCGGGCACCTCGGCGATATATATGATTGACCACGAGCACACCGGGCAAGATAGCGCGCGGCGCTGTCTACCTTCCGCAGCGTACGCTCGATCAGCACTCAAAATAGTGAGCGGACCTGCGGCTGAAATTGTATAACGCCGATCGCATCGAATAACATTCGCCCATGGATCGTTCCCTTGCATTGTCGCCGACTCGCCTGCGCCGCCACCGCGGCCTTTGGGTGTTGGCCGCGATCGCGTTGCTGATCAAGCTCGCGTCGGGAATGATCTGCCTGGCCGACGGGCAAGCCGTTACTTCGGCTGCAATCGATCCTGCGGTGGTCTGCACGACGATGATGGCATCTATCGACATCGCATCGACCACAGACGATGGCGACACTTGCTTGTTAGGTGAAGCGGGTGGTTGTCACTGCGCTTGTGCACACAACGTGCCGCTACCAAGCACAACGATAGCGGCGGTCGCCGTCGTCGCCGTCGGTTTCTATTCACTTTCTCCGCACTCCGAATTCGCACCGGCCGCCAACGGCTCGTTACTGCGTCCACCGATCGCCTGAAACCGCTCCGTTCCGCGATGCCGCCGCCAGCGCGGTGCGTCGCTTCGTAATGCGTTTTCAGGAGATTTTCCATGTTCGCTTTTCGTTCGGCGTCGATCGGCGCCGTATGCCTGTTGTTTGCCGAGGCGTTGACGGCGGCACCGTCAACCGATCTCGCGACATCCGATCCGTCCGCGGCGATGCGGCAAACGCCGTCCTCGACTTCGATCTCGTCCCTGCAGGGTGCCGTACGCGCTTTGTGGGACACCAGTCCGGAAGTCCAGGCGGCCCGAGCGGAGGTGGAAGCGGCGCGTGCCCGTGCGCGCGCCGCCGCACAACCGCTGTACAACCCCGAACTTTCGCTCGACGCCGAGAACGCAGACGTCAACCGGCGCACTGCCGGACTTGGGCTGACGCTGGATCTTTCAGGCAAGGGCCGCGCACGCAGCGCGCAGGGTGAAGCCGCGCAGCGTGCGCGCGAGGCGGGCTACGACTTGGTGCGGCGTAATGTGGCGACACGCTGGCTCAAAGCCTGGTTTGCGGCAGCGCTCGCAGGCAAACAGAACGAATTGGGCCGGCTCCGTGTCGCCCTGATGCAACGCTTCGACGATCTTGCCGAACTGCGGCTCAAGGTCGGCGACATCAGCAGCCCCGAACGCGACTTGGCCGGTCTCGCTCTTGGCGAAGCACAAATTCAACAGGCGACGCTAGCAAGCAACGCTGCCAGTGCACGCGCCGCACTGCTCGCGATCAGCGACAGCATCGAGCCATCCACGTTGCCGGCCGGGATGCCGCCATTGGTTTCGAACATCACGCCATTGCCGGCAGACGAATTGCCCGAACTCGTCGAAGCGCGCGCGCAGCAGGACAGTGCCGAGGCCGGCGTGCAGGCCGCCCGCCGCAACCGCATCCCCGATCCGACCGTGCGACTCACCGGCGGCCAGGTGCGGGTCGGGCCGGTCAACGATCGCGTCATCGGCCTCAGCGTGTCGATTCCGTTGCCGGTACTCAACACCGGTCGCGCTGATGTGGAAGCCGCGCGCGCCGAAGCCGATGCGGCGATCGCCAACCTGCGCGCACGGCAATTGTTGTTGAAGGCCAGCCAGCAAGAAACACGGGCGCGCTATACCGCTCTGCGCGAGGCATCGCAAGCATTCCGCGCCGGACGTGCGGCGGCGTTCGAAGAGCGCACTGCGCTACTCGAAAAACTCTGGCGCGCGGGCGAAATCGGCACCTCGGACTATCTCGTCCAACTCAAGCAAAGCCTCGACACCGCGTTGTCCGGCTTTGACCTCGAAAGCCAGACGTGGCAAGCCTGGTTCGACTATCTCGCCGCGGCCGGACGCCTCACCGACTGGATCGATGGCGCAATGAAGGAGACTTCCCCGTGAATCACGTGTTTCTCAAATCCACCGCATTCGCTTGGGCGCTGACGATGACCGCTAACGCTGCGATGGCGGCCGAAGAACCCAAAGCTGCGAATCCGCTCGCCCTTGATGCGCAGGCTATCAAGGACGCCGGCATCGTGCTCGACACGGCCGCAGCGCGGCCTTTGACCGACGAAGTGAAAGCACCGGGCGAAGTCAAAGTCAACGCATACTCGACCGTGCTCGTGTCGCCGCGCGTCGAAGCGCAGGTGCTCGCGCGCAAGGCCAAGCTCGGCGATATCGTCAAAGCCGGCCAGCCGCTGGTGGAGCTGTCGAGCGTGCAGGTCGCGGAGACTCAAGGTGCCTTGATCGTCGCCGAGCAAGATTGGCAACGTGTCGCGTCATTGGGCGCGCAGGCCGTGTCCGGTCGACGCTATAACGAAGTCAAGGTGCAACGCGATCAGGCACGCGCCAAACTGCGCGCGTATGGTTTGTCGGACGGCCAAATCGTTTCCTTGCTGCGCGCAGGTTCAACTCGCGCGGACGGCAGCTTCGAGTTGCTTGCGCCGACCGACGGGCGCATCACCAGTGATGAATTTCTCGTCGGTGAGCGGGTCGAGCCTGGCCGCCTGTTGTTCACCGTGGTCAAGGAAAACTCGGTCTGGGTGGACGCGCAGGTGACGCCCGCCGATGCGGAGCGCGTGAAACCCGACGGCACGGTGCGCATCCGTGTGCACGATGTGTTCTTGTCAGGCAAGGTCGTTGCGCGTTCGCATCAGACCAATGAACGCAGCCGCATGGTGCCGGTGCGCATTGAGGTCGACAATAGCCGCGATCTTCTGCATCCGGGCGAACTCGTCGAAACCTGGCTCGGACTCGGCGCCACGACCACCGCACTGGCGGTCCCAGCGGATGCGATCGTGTTGTTGCAGAACCAGCCGACGGTGTTCGTCGCCAAGGGCGAAAAACACTTCGAGCCGACGCCGGTGATGGTCGGCGAAACGCGCGACGGTTGGGTCGAGATCAAGCAGGGACTCAAACCCGGAACGGCCTTCGTGCGCGAGGGCGCATTTGCTCTCAAAGCGCGCCTGCTGCGCTCGCAGTTGGGAGAGGAATGATGCTCGAGCGTCTGGTCGAAATCTCCCTGCGCTACAAAGTGCTGGTGCTGATCGCCTTCATCGTGATCGGATTTCTTGGTGTGCAGGCGGTACGTCAGTTGCCAATCGATGCATTCCCTGATGTAACGCCGGTACAAGTGAGCGTCTACACCGAGTCAGCGGGACTTGCTGCCGAGGACGTCGAGCAACTGCTCACTACACCGGTCGAATCGGCGTTGGCCGGTCTACCCAAGGTCCAGGAAATCCGCTCGGTAAGCCTGTTCGGTCTGTCCTATGTGTCGGTCTATTTCGACGACAGCATGGACATCTATTTTGCACGTCAGTTGGTCAACGAACGGTTGCAGCAGGTCGGCGACCGGTTGCCGGCGGGCTTCGGCAAACCGGAGATGGGGCCGAATACGTCGGGTCTGGGCCAGGTGTTTTGGTACACGGTCGAGCGCGCCGACGACAAGTTGAAGGATGCGCCGAGCGATATGGATTTGCGCACCCTGCAGGATTGGACCATCCGCCTGCTGTTGCGCACCGCACCGGGTGTCGACGATGTGACTTCATGGGGCGGCCAGGAAAAGCAGTTCCAGGTACGCATCGATCCCATGAAGCTCATCGCGCATCAACTTGGATTCAAAGAGGTTATCGAAGCCCTGCAAGCGAACAATGCGCAGGTCGGCGGCAATTTCGTCGACGTCGGCCGCGAGCAATATCTGGTGCGTGGCTTGGGCCTCGTCCAGAATGCCGCCGACATCGGTCGCATCGTGCTCAAATCCGAAGACGGCACGCCGATCTATGTGCGCGACGTGGCGACGGTCACGCCGTCCGGCGCGCCACGCTCGGGCGCGGTCACGCGCGACGGCAAAGAAGTTGTCATGGGCCAGGCGCTGGCGCGCATCGGCGAGAACGCCAAGAGCGTGGTCGATGCAGTGAAAGCCAAGCTCGACACGGTCAAACAAGCGCTGCCCGAAGGTGTCGTGGTCCAGCCTGTATACGAGCGTACCGATCTCGTCAATCAAGCCGTCGGCACAGCGGTACGTGCGCTGATCGAAGGCTCAATTCTGGTGGCGATCGTGTTGTTTCTCTTCTTGGGCGAATTGCGCAGTGCGGTGGTTGTGGTGATCGCGCTGCCGCTGGCGATGCTGATCGCCTTCATCTGCATGGACAAGGCAGGCTTGTCGGCGAATCTCATGTCGTTGGCCGGCCTCGCGATCGGTATCGGCATGATGGTCGACGGTGCGGTGGTCATGGTCGAGAACGCATTTCGCATCATGGCAGAGCGGCGCGAACATGGACTCAACGTCGATCGTACTTCTGCGGTGCTGGCAGCGGCGCGCGAAGTCGCCAATCCGATTGCTTTCGCGATCGGAATCATCATCGTCGTATTCCTGCCGCTGTTCAGTCTGCAAGGTCTCGAAGGCAAAATGTTCAAACCGATGGCATTCAACATCAGCTTCGCGATGGCGGGTTCTTTGTTGCTGGCGTTGACCCTGATCCCGGTGCTGGCCGCCTTGGTACTCAAGCCCAAGGAAGAGAAAGACACTTGGCTCGTCGCCTTTCTCAAACGTCACTACGCGCGTGCGCTGGCATGGTCATTGGCTCGGCGCAAACTCGTGCTCGGGATCGCCGCAGGTAGTCTGTTGGCAAGCCTCGCCTTTTTTCCGTTCCTCGGCAAGGAATTCATGCCGAATTTGAAGGAAGGCGCGATCATGTGGCGGGTCACGTCGATTCCATCGGCGTCGCTCGACGAGTCCATTGATATCTCCAAACGCGTCTCGGCATTGATCAAGGAGAAATTTCCCGAAATTGAAACGACCCTTGCGATGATCGGCCGCGCCGAAAAAGGCGAGACGGCCGATGTCAATTACATGGAGATCTACACACCGCTCAAACCGAAAGATCAATGGCGCAAAGGCCAGACGCTGGAAAGCATCGAGGAAGCAATGCAGAAAGCATTGTCTGACGCGCTGCCGACCGCGGTCGTGAGCTATACCCAGCCAATCCAGATGCGTATCGAGGAATTGATCTCCGGCGTGCGCGCCACCTTGGCGCTCAAAATCTATGGCGAGGACCTGAGTGAACTCGATCGCTTGAGCGCACGCATGAAAGACGTGCTCGCCGGTGTGCCCGGTGTGGCTGACCTGGCCCTGGAAGCGAATATCGGCAAGCCGCAAATTCGCATTCGCGTGGACCGCGATGCGCTGGCTCGCTACGGCATGAATGCCGACGACGTGCTCACCGTGGTCAAGAACGGTATCGGCGGCGAGCCGGTCACGACGTTGCTTGATGGCGTGAAACGCTTCGATATTTCAGTGCGGCTCAATGACGCTGACAAGGCGTCGTTGACGGCGATCCAGCGGATCCCGATCCGCACGGCTGCAGGTGCGCTCGTGCAGCTATCCCAAGTGGCCCAGATCGACGATGCGGAAGGCTATTCGTTCATCCGTCGCGAGCAGTTGCAGCGCTACGCGGTCATTCAGATGGACGTGCGCGGCCGCGATATCGACGGCTTCGTCCAGGAAGCGAATGCGAAGCTCGCAAGTCAAGTGAAATTGCCGACCGGCTATTACACCGAATGGGGTGGTGCGTTCGAGAATCAGCAACGCGCGTTGAAACGCCTGTCGCTGATTGTGCCGGCGACAATCTTCTTCATCTTTGTCTTGCTGTATACCGCGTTCAACTCGACGAAATACGCCGCGCTGATTCTTGCCAACGTACCGTTCGCGACCATCGGCGGCATTCTCGGCTTGGCGATCACCGGACAATATCTGTCGGTACCGTCGGCGATCGGCTTTATCGCGGTATTCGGGGTGGCGATGTTGAACGGCATCGTGCTGGTGAGCTTCTTGAATGAACAACGCGACAAAGGACTCAGCGTACGCGACGCGGTGATTCGCGGCACCGCCTTGCGCATGCGACCGGTGATGATGACGGCAAGTGTGGCGATTCTCGGCCTCGTGCCGATGCTGCTATCAAGCGGCGTGGGCGCCGAGACGCAGCGACCGCTGGCAACGGTCGTCGTCGGCGGTCTGATTACTTCGACTTTGTTGACCCTGATTTTGCTGCCCGTACTGTACGACTGGATCGAACAGCGTGCCGCCCAACGCGCACAATCGGAGGCTTCGCCATGAAACAGCTCAAAGCATTCGTCCATCGTGGACGCATTGCCGATATCGTGCATGCGCTCGAACAAGCCGGCTTTCGGCACCTGTCGGTCATCGACGTGAAGGGTTTGCTCAGTGCTATCAGCAATCGAGAGCAAAACTACTCGATTGAAATCGGCGAGCGCGTCATCAACGAAATCCAGCTCGAGTTGTTCTGCGAGGATGATCAGGCCGAGCAGGCCGCACAACTTATTCGCTTGCACGGACGCACCGGGCAGCGTGCGGCGGGTTGGATTTACCAGTGCACAGTCGACCGCGCGTGGCCGATCGATGGCAACGTGTGATCGTGAGGGGCGGGATCGTTCCCGCCCCTTGCAGCCGATGCAATGATGTAGTGCTACAACGTCCTCGGCACTCGGGGGGGGACACAGGAGAGCGGAATGGAAAAGACCCAGACACACGATCACGATCATCACCATGACCACAGTCACGGCGTCGCTCCCGATGCCGACCGGCGCTATCTCAAGATAGCCCTGTTGCTGTTGCTGGGTTTCATGGCGGTCGAGGTGGTGGTCGGCATCCTGGCCAAGTCGCTGGCGTTGATTTCCGACGCGGGCCACATGCTCAGCGATGTCGGGTCGATCGGACTGGCGTTGCTGGCCATGCGTCTGGCCAGTCGGCCGGCCAGCGGCAGTTATACCTATGGCCTCAAGCGTGTCGAAATCTTGAGCGCGCAGGCGAATGGACTGACCTTGGTCCTGCTGTCGGTCTGGTTTATCGTCGAAGGGATTGGCCGTCTTATTGAACCGCCTGTTGTCGATGGTCCTTTGGTGACGGTGGTCGCCGTGGTGGGGATTGTCGTCAATCTGCTTGCGGTATGGGTGATGAGCAAGGCCAATCGGCAGAGCCTCAATGTCGAAGGCAGCTTCCAACACATCCTCACCGATCTATACGCGTTCATCGCGACCGCGATTGCCGGGGCAATCATTTGGTGGACCGGCTGGTACCGCATGGACGCGATCGCTGCCTTGATCGTCGCGGGGCTGATGCTCAAAGCCGGTATCGAACTGGTGCGCGAATCCGGCCGCATTTTCCTCGAAGCCGCGCCGCGCGGCCTCAACCCCGTGGCCATCGCGGAGGCAATACGAGCAACGCCCGGCATTACACGGCTGGCCGATTTTCACGTGTGGGAAATCACCTCGGGAATGCCCGCCCTGTCCGCGCACATTTACGCGAATCCCGATGTCGACTGTCACGAAGTGCGGCGACGGGTCGAGGCAATGCTGCATGATCGCTTTGCCCTCACACACACGACGTTGCAGACGGATCATGGAACCGCCGGCCAAGGCGAGGCGGGTTCCTGCGCATTCGAATCCAGGGATGAGCATGGAACCCGCATGTGATAGACCAATGGCAACAATACGAGTGGCGGATGAGAGTAACCGGGCTGACGAGCTACACTTGCGCGGATATACGTGCCGGGAATTGCAGCCGGCGCGCCTTCTGCTGCAAGGGCTCGGACGCGGGTATCCGATGGATGCATGAACATGACCACCGCCGACGCCGACCGTCGAACACTCCTGATCGCGTTTCTCGCAAACATTGCAATGTTTGCGATCGGTATCGTCGGCTGGATCAGCGCCGAATCGTCCGGCCTTTTGGCCGACGCGCTCGACATGCTGGCCGATGCCTCTGGCTATGTTCTGGCATGGGTCGCCGTAGGTCGGTCAAAGCATCTGCAGGCGAACGCGGCTCGTTGGAACGGAGCGCTGCTGATCCTGCTCGGTCTGGGCGTGATCGGCGAAGCAATCCATCACTGGATCCACGGTAGCGAACCTGTGGGCCTCCTGATCATAAACTTTTCCTTGCTGTCGCTGGTCGTCAACGGCTCCGTTCTGCGCATGCTTTCGAGATACCGAGATGCTGAAGAAGTACACTTGCGCGCCACTTGGCGCGACACGCGGGCCGACGTGCTGGTCAATATCGGCGTGCTCCTTTCCGGCGCCGCGATCGCGTTGACGGGCTATCGGTATTTCGACCTCATTGCCGGTATCGCCATCAGCCTCTACGTGATCCACGAAGGCGCGGAAATCTGGCGTGACGCCAACGACGCCGAGCACTAAACATCCCGAGCGAATTTTTATGTTGGGAATCGCTTGCAGTCTATCCTCACTGTAAGCAATGACTGGCGTTGCCAGTGGTCGCCGCATCTCAACGGCCATGTCAATGCTGGTGGTGAATGTCGGGATAATGTGGATGGCTGTGAGTCAGTGGAGCATGCGAGTGCGGGTGCGTGTGCGGTTCATGGCCATCCCAAGGAAAGTCGTGCGCGTGCTGATGATGTTCGTCGTGAACGTGCCGATGTATGTGCGCCATCGGCTCATGCGTATGCTCGTGCTCATGACGTTCAGTCAGGTGAAGCCAAACACCCGCTCCCATGAGCGCTGCGGCAAGCCAAAAAGGCACCGAAGTCGGTTCGCCGAAAACGACGACTGCGATGGCTGCGCCGATAAACGGTGCAGTCGAGAAATAGGCTCCCGTGCGTGCCGACCCGAGTCCGCGGAGGGCGAGCACGAAAAAGACCAGACTTGCCCCATAGCCGAGAAACCCGACCAGCAACGCTTCCGAAATAACGGAACGTGCAGGCGGCGTTGCTCCGAAAGTGAGCGCAAGACCGACGTTGACGATGCCGGCGATCCAACCTTTCAGTCCGGCAATGAACAGCGCATCCGAAGCCGACACCTTCCGAGTCAGATTGTTGTCGATCGCCCAGGACGCGCAAGCAAGCGCAATGAGCAGCCCGCCGAGGACACCACTAAAAGTGATCTGCTGCGTAGGCCAGGAGAGCGCGACCCCGCCGGCCACGATCAGCGCCATGCCCAACACTATGCGGCGATCCGCATTTTCGCGAAACACCACCCACGCGATCACTGCAGTCAATACGGCTTCAAGATTCAGCAGCAACGACGCATTCGCTGCGGAAGTGCGGGCGAGCCCTGCCATGAGCAACACCGGACCGAGTACGCCGCCAAAGGCGATGGCTCCGAGCAACCAAGGCCATTCGTGCTTCGGCAAATCAATCGCTCGCCATTGGCGGTCGCGAAGCAAACGCACCAATGTAAGGCCGGCACCGCTACCGAGGTAGAGAACGCCCGCAAGCAGCACGGGCGAGGTTTGTCCGACAAGTACCTTGGCAAATGGCGTACTTGCGCCAAATAGCGCCGCAGCAGCCAATGCTGCGGCGACCGCCGGATGCAGACGGAGTGTTCGGTTCATGGAATGGTCTCCGGTCGCTCCACTTTCCCAGTTCGGGTTGCGCTCCGTCAATTGTGCTCCTGCGGCTGGCTTTCTGGGGCTTTTTCGGATTGCCAGCGTACGCGAACGATGCGCCAATCCGCTCCATCGCGTTTGAGGTCAAGCATTTCCCTGCTGACGAGCGCCACGGGTTTGCCATCGCGCTGGGCCGTGATCCGCGTTTCGGTGCCGACCATCGCACTGTCGCCCATCGGCATCGAGCCCATCGATATGACATTGAACTTGGCCTCTTTTAGGAACGCAATGTCCTCGCCGAGATGGCCCTTGGCGTATTCGTCGCGCGATTGTGTGTGACCACCTTCGCTGATCTTCACCTCGGGTGCGAGCGCGGTCAGCACAGCACTGCGATCGCCTTTCTGCAAGGCGGCATGAAAAGCGGTCGCTGCAGCCTCGGCCAGCGGAACGGCACCGGGTTTGAGCCCGTCAAAGCTCATCGGCACTTCAGGCTGCGCTGTATGATCGCGGTGCTCATCTTGGGCAGCAGTATCATGGTCGTGCCCTTCGTTTGAACTGGTGGCGGATGCCTCGTAATGATGCCCTTCGCCGCCGTGGCTATGACCATGCTCGTGATCCCCTTGCTCGCCTCCTGCAGCGCCGGCAAGCTGCTGATACTCGGCCGGCGTCATCTGCGGCATCTTGCGGATGAAGGCGACCAGGTTCCAGATCGCCGCGTCATCGTGCGAGCTGCCCCAGGCAGGCATCGCGCTCATCTTGATGCCGTGCTTGATCACCCAGAATGCCTCTTTCGGATCGAGTACGCCGTGCTCGGCGAGATTCGGCGGCTGCGGATATAAACCCGGGCGAATTTCCGAATCGGTCCTGCCTGGCGCGAGATGACACCCCGTGCACATCGCGCTGTAGTGCTCGGCGCCTTCGGCAATCTTCGCCGGATCGTCGAGATTCGGCACGATCACCTCGCGTGAGTGTGCCTCGATCGAGCGTTCGCGCAGCGTTTCCATCAGCGCAAACACCGGGCGCGTGTGCGGATCGTCCGCACCGATGTTGTACGCGCCTGAGTAGACAAAGGCGGCGCCCGCCCCGGCAGCGACCACACCGACGACGACGATTCCAATTATGGTTTTCGTAAACATGTTCATGCGAATGATCCTCTCAGAACCAGAAACGGACACCGGCGACGATGCGCCGATCCAGCAGGGATTGATGTGCCTGGCGGACATAGTCCGCGGTCGTGCCGAACGAACGTGTCCAGCCAATGCCGACGTAGGGCGCGAACTGTCGGCTGAATTCGTAACGAAGCCGCAACAGGAATTGCGCATCGGACAAACCGCTGCCGACACGCCGGGCGGGTTCGTCGCGGCCGTACAAATTGACTTCGAGCTCCGGCTGCAGGATCAACCTCTGAGTGAAGAGCAGCTCGTACTCCGCACGTAGCCGTGCGGCGGTACGTCCACCCTCGCCGACATAGGCCGTGGCCTCCAGCTCGAACCAGTACGGCGCAAGTCCCTGCACGCCTACTGCCGCCCAGGTACGCGACGGCCCTTCACCGGCATCCTGGCGCAATCCGATCTGCGTGCTCCAGAACGTGGCGACATTGCGATTCCAGAACAACTCGAGATCGGCATCTTCGATCTTGCCGCGGCTACGTTCGCCTTCCGTGCGCAACCAGATCTTGTCGCGATCGTTGCCGTACCAGCCTTCCGCCTCCCAGACTTGGCCGTTGGCGTTCGAGCCGTGAAAGGCTTCGAGCTGATCGACGAGCAGCATGCCGAGCGATGCGTTGTCGGCCATGTCCATGCTCGTCATCGGCCCCATGCGCACGCCGTCGGAATAGTCCGGACTGCGCGCATTTGTGAGCGCGCGACCTCCCTGCATCGGACCCATCGTCATCCTCGACATGGCCGCATGATCCATGCTCTTCATCTGGCCATGGTCCATTCCCGGCATCGAGGCATGATCCATTTTTTTTGCGGCATCCGACTGGACGGAAGCATTTTCGCTCGTGCCGTGCATCGCCCCATGATCCATTCCGGGCATGGCGCCATGGTTCATTCCAGGCATGGCTCCATGATCCATCGCTGGCGTACCTGCTGGCGACGATGCGGAAGACGGCGCAGTCGCGCCCGATTTCCGGGGCGGCGGTTTCTTTTTCTTGGCCGCCTTCGAAGCATCCGGCGGAGTGTCGGACATCGCCATGCCGGGCATCGATGCGTGATCCATCCCGGTCATATCGTGGCTCGTAGGCGGCGTGCTTTGCGCGTTGCCCGTGGTTTGGGCGATGGCAAATGGAGGCAGCGCCCCGGCAAGGGCCAACGCCAGCGCCACGGGGAACGTACGCCGATGACAACGAAAAAAATATTGGGAAACCTGTCTCATGACACGACCACCTCGCGGAACATGCCCGCTTCCATGTGATAGAGCAGATGACAGTGGTAGGCCCAGCGTCCCGGCGCGTCCGCCTTCACCGCATAGGTAACGCGTTGCGCTGGCTGCACGTTGATCGTGTGCTTGCGCACTTGGAATTCGCCGTCCGGGCTTTCCAGTTCGCTCCACATGCCGTGCAGATGAATCGGGTGGGTCATCATCGTGTCGTTGACCAGCACGATGCGCAGACGCTCGCCATGACGGAAGTGCACCGGCGTGGCGTCGGAGAATTTCACGCCATCGAACGACCAGACGAAGCGCTCCATGTTGCCCGTCAGATGCAGCTCGATCTCGCGCCCTGGCTCGCGCGAATCGATCGGGCCCCCAATCGTGTGCAGGTCGGCGTAGGTCAGAACGCGGCGCCCGTTGTCGCGCAGGCCGATGCCGGGGTCGTCGAGATTCGTGCGCGGCGTGTCGACGTGCATGTCGACGTTGGGGCCGTATTCGGTGCGCGCGTGATGTACGGCGGGCGTTGCGCCCATGTTCATGCCGGACATGTCCATCCCGGGCATGTCGTGGCTCATCCCCGGCATCGAAGCCATCGCACCGTGGTCGCCATGCGCGGCGGCGCCGTTCGACATCGGGCCCATCGACATCGCGCCCATCATGTCGCTCATGTCGAGCCAGAGTCGCGGCGCCAACGGCGGCACCTCGGCCTGCATCCCGGCCCGCGGCGCGAGCGTACCTCGCGCGTACCCGCTGCGATCGATCGACTGCGCAAACACGGTGTATGCCCGATCGTCGGCCGGTTCGACGATGACATCGTAGGTTTCCGCAACCGACACGCGGAACTCATCGATGGTGACGGGTTCGACGTCCTGGCCATCCGCCGCAACTACGGTCATTTTCAGACCCGGAATGCGCACGTCGAAGATCGTCGAGGCCGATCCATTGATGAACCGCAAACGGACTCGCTCGCCACGCTGGAAAAGCCCGGTCCAGTTGCCCGCTGGGGCGACCCCGTTCACGAGGTAGGTGTACGTAGCCCCCGACACATCGGAAAGATCGGTCGGATTCATGCGCATCTGGTTCCACATCTTGCGCAGGACAAGTGCATCGCTCACGCCGCTACGCTTTGCGTCGCGCAAAAAGTCGCCCACGGTCGGCTTGGCGAAGTTGTAGTAATCGCTCTGCTTCTTCAGCTTGGCATAGATGTGCTCGGGGTCTTCATCGGTCCAGTCGCTCAGCATCACCACGTAATCGCGATCGACGCGGTGGCGCGTCGAAGACTCGGGCTCGATCACCAGCGCGCCGTAGACGCCGGTCTGTTCCTGAAATCGCGAATGCGAGTGATACCAGTAGGTGCCGGACTGGCGCACGGGAAAGCGATACACGAAGGTGGCGCCCGGCGCGATGCCATCGAAGCTGAAACCCGGCACGCCATCCATCTCGGACGGCAGAAGAATCCCGTGCCAGTGGATCGACGTCGGCACACGCAACCGATTGGTCACACGCAACGCGACGGTTGAACCCTCGCGCCAACGCAGAGTCGGCCCCGGTATACCACCGTTCACGGTGGTCGCGGGCCGCGTGCGGCCCGTGTAGTTGATGGGTGTCTCGGCGATCTCCAATGCGAAATCGGTGCCGGACAGAGTCGCAGGTTGGGAGGCGTCAGGCGCGAGCGCCCATGCAGATGCGTGTGGCCAGCCCAAGCCCAGGCCGGCGCCGCCAAGGGCAAGACCTTGAACGAAGCGCCGTCGAGCCAGATTCGGCCGCGGATGAGGCAAATACAAGTTCATGACGATCTCTCGGAATCAGAACATGTCGCGAATGCGACAAGCAGCCGCGTAACGCACCTTCATGGAAGAAGGGCGGCGCGGACGGCGAAACGACAAGGAGAGATCAGACTGCGGGAGGGCGCAGCGGCGGGCCGTGTTGGCGGCCCGGGATCGAAGGCGATGCGACAGCGGGGTGTGCGTCGTTCAACGACCGAACCACCACTACCATCCCGGGCGCGGGCGGCAGCGCGGTGACGCCACACGCGGCGGCGCAACTGCAGGTCATGCCGCCATGATGGCAGCACGCCCCGCTGTCCGCGCAGCACGATCGCGAGGATTCCGCGGTGCTCGAATGACAATGATGACCGTGGTTCGCCGACGCCGACACGTGATGATGGGATTGCGCCGTGTGCGTGTGCGCCGGCAATGGGCTGGCGGACAGCGATGTCGCGCCGAGCACGCACAACAAGAGCCACAACGCGGCAAATGCGCGACGAGTATGCAGCCGATGGCGCAACGCACGGATCATTTGAAGAGCTTACTCCGCCTTTGATGCGCACTCAAATTTACGCGGGTCTTCGTTGCCATCACAAGCGGCTCCAGCGTAAGCGCAACGCATTCGAGATCACCGAAACCGAACTCAAACTCATTGCCACCGCCGCGAGTAGTGGACTGAGGAGCCAACCCACGAACGGATATAGCACGCCCGCCGCGATCGGCACGCCGAGACTGTTGTATAAAAAGGCATAGGCAAGGTTCTGATGGATATTGCGCACTGTTGCGTGCGAGAGGCGCCGTGCGCGCAGAATGCCCGCAAGTTCGCCCTTCACGAGCGTGATCTGGGCGCTCTCCATAGCAACATCGGTGCCGTTACCCATTGCAATGCCAACATCGGCCGAGGCCAATGCGGGCGCATCGTTGACGCCGTCGCCGGCCATCGCCACACGAGCACCCGCGCGCTGGGCGCTCACGATCCACGCCGCCTTTGTTTCAGGACTTTGACCGGCGTGTACCTCATCGAGGGCGAGCTCTCGCGCCACCGCTCGTGCCGTGGTTTCGTTATCGCCCGTCAGCATGACCAGGCGCAGTCCTTCGCTGCGCAAGGCAGCTAACGTGTCCTTCGCGCCGGCCTTGATCGGGTCCTGCGCAGCGATCAACCCGGCGAGCCGATTATCGATCGCGAGATACAGGACGGTCTTGGCCTGCGCACGCAGCGATTCCGCCTGTGGCGTAAGCGCAGCGACATCCACACCGATCGCCTGCATCAATGCTGCGTTGCCGAGCGCCATCGGTTGGTTGTCCACGACAGCGCGCACACCCTGGCCCGTGATGGCAACAAAGCCGGTGATGGCATGTGGCGTCAGGCCTTGCTCCTTCGCACGCTGCAATACGGCGTGCGCCAAGGGGTGTTCACTCGCCGCTTCGAGACTTGCGGCACCGACGAGTACCGCCAATTCGTCGAAGCCCTCGGCGGCTACGGTATCCGTCAGCACGGGTTTTCCCTCGGTCAGCGTCCCCGTCTTGTCCATGACCAGCGTATCGACATGCGCAAGTGTTTCTATCGCGGCCGCATCGCGGAACAACACGCCGTTCTCGGCGCCGCGGCCGCTTGCGACCATGATCGAAATCGGTGTCGCCAAGCCCAGCGCACACGGACAAGCGATGATCAGCACCGCCACCGAATTGACGATGGCATACGCCAATCGCGGCTGCGGGCCGAAGACGATCCACGCTACAAAAGTCAGCACAGCGATTGCCACGACCGCAGGTACAAAGAATACCGATACACGATCCGCGATGCGCTGCAACGGCGCCTTCGAGCGCTGCGCCTGGGCGACGAGATCGACGATGCGAGCCAAGACCGTATCTCGGCCGACGCGATCTGCGCGCATCATCAAGCTGCCGCTGCCGTTGATTGTGCCGCCGGTGACACCGTCCCCGGCCTTCTTCTCCACAGGCATCGGTTCGCCGCTGAGCATCGATTCGTCGACGCTGCTTCGGCCGTCGATCACCTCACCGTCGACCGGAATTTTCTCGCCTGGGCGAACCCGCAGCACATAACCGGGTTGCACGGTATCGAGTGAGACGTCGTGTTCGGAGCCGTCGCTCTCGACACGTCGCGCCACCTTCGGAGCCAGATCAAGAAGGCGTCGAATCGCAGCCGAAGTCTTGCCGCGCGCGCGCAACTCCAGCCACTCGCCGAGCAGGACGAGTGCGACGATGACGCCGGCGGCCTCGAAATACACGCCGACCATGCCGTGAACATCGCGCATGGTTGCGGGAAACAGCGTGGATGCAAATGTAGCAACGAGGCTGTAGACGTACGCGACGAGCACGCCCAGGCTGATCAAGGTATACATATTGGGCGAGCGGTGTACGACTCCCAGCCAGCCACGGCGATAGTAATCGAGGTCAGTCCAGAGGACGAGCGGCGATGCCAGGAGCAGTTCGATCCAGCGCAAGATCTGTGCCGTTGCATCGCTGAAATGCATTCCGGTGAGATGCGGGCCCATCGCCAGCAGCACGAGTGGCAATGCCAGAACCGCACTGATCCAGAACTTGCGCCGCACGTTGCGAACTTCGCTGTTGTCATCCTGTGCCGTGGGCAGCATCGGCTCCAGCGCCATACCGCACTTGGGACAGGATCCCGGACCGATTTGCCGGATTTCCGGGTGCATCGGACAGGTGTAGAGCGTGTCTTTGGGCCTGGACTCGGCGGAATCTACGCCGTTCACATAGCGATGCGGCTCCGCAGCGAACTTCTCGCGGCAGCGTGCCGAGCAAAAATAGTAAGTTCGTCCGTGGTAGTCGCTGCGATGCGTTGCCGTGTGCGGATCGACCGTCATGCCGCAGACGGGATCGGTTGTCGTTTGCTGCGTGTCTTTGTCATTGGTCGAACAGCACGCGGGCGCGTCGCGCATACCATTCGGCATCGCTGCGTGCGCGCCGTGGTGAGAATGAGCGGACATCACAGCTCCCCTGACTCGTCGCCCAGTGCCAGCAAAATCGGGCACCTTTCGGGGACGCCGTGCCCAGGGCATGCGTCGATCAGACGCTGAAGTCCGCGCTGGACTTTGCGCAGTTCGCGAATGCGCTGCTCCACATCGGCGAGTCGCGACTGCGCACGCGCCTTCACACCGCGCACGCCAGACTCGCGATCCGTCAACAGCGCCAGCAGCTCGCCGATTTCTGCAAGCGTGAACCCCAAGTCCTTCGCGCGTCGGATGAAACGTAGTCGGCGCACGTCGTTGCGATCGTATTCGCGATATCCCGATGACCGCCGCGGCGCTTCAGGCAGCAAGTGGTGCCGTTCGTAGTATCGAACAGTATCAATGCCCACCGCTGCGCGTTTGGCGACTTGGCCTATCGTGAACGTTTCCATGGTTGTGCTCCAACTACGATATGTCGAGTCTAAACCATGGACTTGAGTCCAGAGTCAAGCCCGTGAGTAACACCGTAGTTTTACCTATGCTAGTTTCGGCATCAGCCTTTCGTGTGAACGCTGTACCGTTACATCAGTTGGTTGCTCGTTTGATTCTCGCGATGAGCAGCACGTCGAGCGTGACGATGCGGAAGCTCCGACCTAGGGCCGCACCCATCTTCGCGCTATGAGAGGCTTCATCACGACCCGATAGAGCCGCTGCGCGACCGTGATCCAGGTGTTACCGACTATCCGCCAGAGCGGCGTAACGACCGCATACGACGCCGCTGCGATCAGCACGGCGCCCAGCATGTCTAACGGGAAATGCACCCCCAAATACACTCGTGCCCAAGCGACGCATAGCCCAACCAACAGCACTACTGCAGCGAATGTGCTTTCTCCACCGAATAGCAAACCGATGCCGATGCAAGCGAACACGGTTGCGTGGTCGCTTGGGAACGACGAATCGGCGGCATGCGGCAACCAAAGGTGTCCAATGCCCAGCATGAAGGGCCGCGGATGCGACCAGATCACGCCAATGACGAGATTCAGACCGAGCGCAAAGAGCGTAACCGCACAAACCTTGAGCGCGAGATTCCGCCAACGTTCGTCACCCCACAACCAGAGCACTACAAGGAACGTCGGGATCAAGTAAATCAGGTCTTCGGCGATGAAGGTAGCCCAGTCGATCAGCCAAGCAGGCGTGTCGGATCCCGCGTTGATCTGGAGGAAGAGCGCCTTGTTCACGGCTTCGATCGATTCCATTGTGCGATTTCTGGCGAATAAGCGGGTTGATGGGTCGCGGCGAGCGCGGAGAAGCTAGCATTCGCTGGCGGCTGTCTGTGCTTCTTTTGCTTCGCGTAATATCTCAATGGCTTCCTTGATCACATAGCACGCGATGGCCGCACCGATAATCCAATCAGGCAACGGACTATGCAGCAGCAGCACCAGCACACCGGATGCGATCACACCCAAATTCGCCAACACATCGACGCGCGTAAACAACCACGTAGCTCGAAGGTGTACTTCTCCTTGCCGGAAACGATCGAGCAGGCGAAGTACCGTCGCATTGACCACCAGCGCGATGCTCGCGATGGCAATCATCCAATAGCCTTCCGGTTCGCTCCCAGTTGCGATACGCCAGACTACGCTGGACACAACACCAAAACCCAGCAGCAAAAGCAGGATGCCGCTGAGCTTGGCAGCCGATGCCTTGAACTGCGCACTGCGAGTCCACGCAATCAGCCCAATCGCATACGCGCAGGCATCGGCTAGCATATCCAACGAATCGGCAATCAGACCTGCCGACTGAGCAAGCAGACCGGCGATGATTCCAACGACGAACATGGTCGCATTAAGGATCAATGCGATGCGCAAAATTTTTCGTTCGGCTTCGTTAGATGCAGACGCGTGACAACCGCAATCGCTCATCGGTGTTCCTTCAGTGGGTATCCGGCACAACTTCACGGCGGGAACGGAGAGTGTTCGGCGACTTCCATCCTCCGCGAATATTGAAACCGAACCCCACGAGCAAAACGACAAGGACGGCCACTTGCGTCAGCAGCGGTTGCCACGTCGGATAGATGCCGAGCAATTCGATGCGTGGCACCGGCACGACGCTGACGGCGATCCAGCCGGCTTCCTGCAAGGCGGCGATACCCTTGCCGGCAAGCACCACCGTCAGGATCGCGATCAGCACAGAGCTTGCCGAGAAGAAGGTGCTGATCGGCAGGCGACGGCTGCTTCGCAGCAGGAGCCAAGCGACCAGAGCAAGCAGCGCTGCGCCGGCGACGATACCGCCGAGCAGCCAGAGATTCTGACCTTCATTCCACAGTGCGGCGTAAAACAGAATCGTCTCGAACACCTCTCGGTAAACCGAGATGAACGCCAGCCCAAACAAGAACCACATCGAGCGCTGATTGAGCGCCGCGGTCATCTTTTCTTTAAGGTAACTCTGCCAGCGTCCACCGACGCTCTTGCGGTGCATCCACAATCCGACACTGAGCAGTACCACGGCGGCAAACAACGACGACAGCCCTTCGGTTACCTCGCGGTTTGCCCCGCTGATCGAAATGACGTAAGTCGCGATGACCCAAGTTACGGCGCCGGCGAGCAACGCCAGTATCCAACCCGCGTGGACGTAGCGCACGGCATCGACGCGCTCAGCTTTGCGCAAGAAAGCCAGCAGGCCGACCACGATCAACAGCGCTTCGAGTCCTTCACGAAGCAGGATCGTGAACGCCCCAATGAAGGTGGCTGTGGCATCGCCGCGCGTGTCGCTAGTCAGCGTTTGAGCGCGCACAAGCAGCGCATCGATATCGGCAGCTTTCGTCGCAACCACATCGGCGGCCGTGTTGTTGGACAGCGCCGCCCGGTAGGCACCCATTGCCGTTTCGAGCGTGGCCCGCATGGCGCCGTCGCGTGCCGTGAGTTGCGGTTCCACCGGTTCTATACCATCGAGGTACGCCGACAACGCCAACTGCGCGGCCTGTGTCTTCGCCCCGACCCGATACACCGCAAGACTCGCCGCCAAGCGGCTACGCGCCAGCGCAATGCCACGAAGGGCTTCTTCGGCGGCGGCCGGATGGGCCCGCAAATAGCCGAGGATGGCACGAGCTTGCTCGTTACCGAGCGTGGGTGCGAGTTGCGCAACGCGGGCGCGCGACAACTCGTTCAATCCCGAAATCGAACCACGCAGCTTCGCGTCCGCCTGCCATTGCACCGCGCCACGGGCAGCGTCGCCCTGATACGCCAACGAGCCGGTGTAGTAAGCAAGCGCCCAACGGTCGGCCGTTGGCAATTGCGCGAAACTCGCCATCGGCGTGCCTGCGACGCCTTGGCTGATCACTTCGTACAGGGAAAGTACACTGCGCTGATCGGCACGCGTCTGATCGGTAAAGTCCACCGGACGCGGTGTCAGCTGCACACCGACCGGACCATCGCCATGGCCGGTTACTCCGTGGCATGCCGCGCATTGGCTCTGGAAAAGAGTCGCACCGCGTGCGACGTCTGGCGCGTGATCGGGCGCCGTCGGAATGGGATAGGCTATCAACAGCGCGTCGGCGAGCGCGTGTGCCTGTGAGTTGACTTGAGCGGGCTCGGCTTTTGCCGCGATGGACCCAATCAACGTATCGGACTGTTGCAACAAGGCAGGTGTCGCGGCGGTTGACGGCAACGCCTGAATACGTGACCGTGCGGTAGCAGCGAATTCCCGCATCTCGTCATATTCCGATGCGCTGAGTACGGCGCCGCCTTTGACTGCGCCTGCGTAGTCGGTGGCCAGATAGTCGAGCATCTGCCACGTCTGCGGCACGACTGTATTGGCGTCCTGCGCGACCACTACACCGGGCGATAGCGCGACAAAAAGCAACCAAAGACACCTGGGAAGTCCAATATTGCAGATGCGAATCGTTATCATTTGACTATTGTAGGTCAAAAACTCCTTTGCGGGAACCCACAGCAGGCATTGCTCGTACCCGCATCGGGCACAGCGTTGACTCCGTGCCTTCGGGTCCTTGCGCCGTTCGATTGTGAAGGTCTGTCGAAATACGGTGAATTCATTTTGATGCGCGTTGATGCGCGTCATTCTTGCGCCAGCGCTTCGATAATCGGACAGGCTGTGTTCTCGCCTCCAATGTCGCATTGCCGTACCAAGTCGCCGAGCGCCTGTCGCATGATGGCGAGATCGGCCATCTTTTCCTCGATCAATGCCAGCTTGCGTGTCGCCAACGCGCGCGTCTCGGCACAGGACGTAGCTTTCTCCAATTGCAGCAACCCGCCAATCTCACTCAACGTGAAGCCGAGAGCCTGGGCGCGCTTGATGAAGCGAACACGCTTGGACATCTGCGACGAGTAGCGCCGATGACCGGCGAGTGGTTTGGTCGGTTCGTCCAGCAGCCCGCGCCTCTGGTAGTAACGAATGGTTTCCACATTCACACCAGCGGCACCAGCCAGCTTGCCGATAGTCAGTTCGATCGTCATGCGGCTTGACTCCGTACTTGGGTACGGGATTTAGTATGGCACCCAGACGAATCGGTTCAAGTGGATTTTCTGGATGCTGCTCACTAACAAAAATGCCCTGATCGCCGGCGCACTCGCTGCCATCGGCGCATCGGTCTGCTGCGTTGGGCCGCTGGTTCTGCTCCTGCTCGGCATCGGCGGCGCGTGGATTGGCCATCTGACGGCGCTGGAGCCGTATCGGCCGATCTTCATTGGCCTGACGTTGCTGTTTCTCGGCCTCGCGTTTCACCGGCTCTATCTCGTGTCGCGAGTTTGTGTCCCCGGCACGCCTTGCGCCGATCCGCGGACGATCCGGCGACAGCGGCTCGCGTTCTGGATCGTTGCGCTGCTGCTGCTCGCTTTATTGACTGTGCCGCTATTCGCCCCGCTGTTCTATTGAAAAGGAGAATCTCATGCGCCGCCCCCTGATGACCGTGTTTGCCACGCTGCCGCTTGCGGCATGGGCTGCAGTGCCGCAAACCGTGACCCTCGATGTGCAGAACATGACCTGCGAACTGTGTCCGGTCACGATCAAGAAATCGCTCGAAAAGGTCCCCGGCGTGAACGCCGTCAAGATCGATTTCGAGAAGAAGACCGCAGCCGTCACCTTCGATCCGGACAAGGCGCCAGTCGAGGCGCTGACGCAGGCGACGACGAATGCGGGCTTCCCGTCGACGGTCGAGAAGTAGCACCGCGATGAATGCCGTTATTCTCGAATCGGCGCTAACCTGTCCGCATTGCGGCTTCGTCAAGCAGGAAATCATGCCGACGAATGCCTGCCAGTTCTTCTACGAATGCGAAGGCTGCAAAACCCTGCTGCGGCCGAATCCGGGCGACTGCTGCGTGTTCTGTTCGTTCGGTTCGGTAAAATGTCCGCCGATTCAGGAGCAACGCAGCTGTTGCGGATAGGGACCATCGGCACGTGTTCGGCGGCACGGACCTTGCGGTAAGGTTTTGCGGTATCCTCGGGTCTCTCGCCACTACACTCGTGCATTCGCCACTATGTTTCGCCGTTCCCGCCACCGCCGCTGGATTGCGCTGATCGCGCTGCTCGGCCTGCTGTTCCAGCAGGTCGCGATGGCGACGTATGTGTGCCCGATCGAGGCACGCGAAGCGGCGGCAATGGCAGCGTCTTCCGACATGTCGCACTGCACAGAACCGGGAATGGCCGATCTGGCGCGCTGCCAGCAACATTGCCATCCGCTCGCGCAATCGTCCGATCACGGCACAGCGCCTACCGTACCACCGGCTCTGTTGCCTCGAACTACATGGCTGCGCGCGGCCGCATTGAGTTCCGTACGCTGGACCAATTATGTGGTCCTCGGCGTCACAGCCCGCGCGACCGCGCCACCGCTGAATATCCAGCACTGTACCTTCCAGATTTGAGCTTCGACCGCGACGTTTAGGGCGCTGCGCGTTTGCGCGGCTCGTTTTGTCGTTGTCGGAAGTTCGCCATGTTAATTCCATCTTTCGTGTCTGTGCGCTATTCGCGCGAGCGCAGCCCATTCTTGTTTCGCTTCGTCATCGCCGTCGTCGCTCCGCTCACGGCGATGGCCAACGATGTGCCGTTGTCTCTGCTCGATGCCGTCAAACTGGCCGAAACGCGGGCGCCGAATATCTCGGCCCGCGAAGCGGCGGTCACGGCCGCCGAACGCGCAGTTACGCCGGCCGGACAACTGCCTGACCCGCAACTCGTCGTCGGTATCGACAATCTGCCCGTCGACACGAGCGATGCATTTCACCTCAATCGCGACTTCATGACGATGCGCAAAGTCGGTGTCATGCAGACCTTTGTGCGCAAGGAGAAACGCGAATTGCGTACGCAGCGTGCCACCGCGATGGTCGCACGCGAAGGCGCACTGCTGACGAACGAGCGCCTGTCGACGCGTGAAGCGGTCGCCCGTGCCTGGGTCATGCGCACCACGGCGGAGCGGCGACTCGCCCTGCTGCAAACGCTGCGACCGCGAATTGAAGCACAAATTGCCGCCGCGACCGCGGCGCTGAGCGGCGGACGCGGGACGGCGGCCGACGGCATCGCCGCACGATCCGAATTGGCCTTGCTGGAGGATCGCATCAGCGAAGCCGCACGCAGCGTTGCGGAAACGCGCGCCGAGTTCGCGCGCTGGCTGCCCGATGCGGGCGAGCGGCCGTTGGGCGAGGCGCCGGATTGGCGCGATCTCGGCGCCGCGCCCGACGCATTGATCCACAACATCGCGCACCATCGCGAACTGCTGACCTACGATGCGGCCGAGCAGGCGGCGAATGCCGAGGTCGCGCTCGCGCGCGCGGACAAGCGCCCGGACTGGTCGCTCGTATTCGCCTACGCGCAGCGCGGGCCACAGTACTCGAACATGATCTCGCTCGAAGCGCGCGTCGATCTGCCGCTGTTCTCGCGCAATCGCCAGGACCCGATGATCGCCGCGAAGCAGGCGCTGGTCGATCAGATTGCCGCCGAGCGCGAGGCTGCGCGCCGCATGCACACCGCCGATTTGCAAAAAACGCTCGCCGCCTGGCGCAGCGCGAACGAACGCATGCAGCGTTACGAAAAGGAGATCCTGCCGCTCGCCGACGATCGCGCCGACGCGGCATTGGCGGCGTATCGCGGCGGGCGCGGCGACCTGCAGGCGTCGCTGAGCGCAATCGACAAGGCCATCGAGCAACGCCTGGCATACGCCGACCTGTTGAGTACCCTCGGCCAATCATGGGCGGCGTTGTACTTCGCCTTTCCGCAGGAGCACTGAACCATGCGCCGCTTACCAATGATTCTGATCGCTGCCGCCGCGGTTCTGCTCGGCATCGCCGCGACGTTCTTGTGGACCCACTACCGCGCGCCGAACGCGACGGGCACGTCCGCCTCCGGCGAAAAAGCCCTGTATTGGTTCGATCCGATGGTGCCCGACAAACACTTCGACGCGCCGGGCAAATCGCCATTCATGGACATGCAGCTCGTACCGAAATACGCAGGCGGCGCGAATGCCGAGCCGGGCACGGTCGAGATCAATCCGCGCCAGGTGCAGAACCTCGGCGTGCGCACCGCACCGGCTGAAAAAGGGGCACTTCAGACGACCGTGCGCGCCACGGGTTCGATTGCGTTCGACGAACGTGCGGTCAGCGTCGTGCAAAGCCGGGTGCCCGGCATCGTCGAGCAGTTGCACGTGCGTGCGCCGTTGACGCAAGTTTCCGCAGGCCAGCCGTTGTTGACCCTGCTCGCGCCTGACTGGACCGCGGCGCAGGAGGAATATCTTTCGCTGCAACGCACGCAGACCGCGGGTTTGGAATCCTTGCGTCGCGCGGCGCGGCAGCGCCTGCTGTTGCTCGGCATGAGTGAAGCGCAGATACGCGGCGTCGAGCGCAGTGGCCAGGCACAGACACGCGTCACGTTGACCGCGCCGCGCGCCGGCGTGATCGGCGAGCTTGGCGTACGCGACGGCGCCACCGTGATGGCCGGTGCGCCATTGATGCGCATCAATGGCCTCGACGATGTCTGGATCAATGCGGCGATTCCCGAAGCGCAGCGCGCCCGTGTCGCGGCCGGGGCCAGGGTCAGTGCTCAGGTAGCGGCGTTCCCCGGTGAAACTTTCGACGGCGAGATCGAGGCTGTACTGCCCGAAGTCGATGCCGCCACGCGTACGCAGACTGCGCGCATCGTGCTCAAGAACCCACACGGCAAACTCGCGCCGGGCATGTATGCGAGCGTGGAGATCGCCAGCTCCGCCGCGTCGACGAGCAGCGTGCTGGTGCCGACCGAAGCCGTGATCGCCACCGGCTTGCGCAACGTCCTGATCGTCGATGCGGGTGACGGCCACTTCCGCGCGCAGGAGGTGCGTCTTGGCGACGAAGCCGGCGGAAAGACCGCGGTACTCGATGGCGTGAAGGAAGGCGATCGGGTCGTCCTGTCCGGCCAGTTCCTGATCGACTCCGAGGCCAGCCTGACCGGTACGTTGGCACGGCTCGAAGGCAGCGATGGTGCGGCGGCGGTCATGCCAATGAACGACTCTGCCGAGCCAGCGCCCGAACTGCATCTCGCTCAAGGCACGGTCCGGCGCATCGACGGCCACAATTGGACGATCGACACCGATGCCATCGCCTCGCTCGACATGGGCGCGATGACGATGACCTTCGTCTGTCCGCAGAACGTTCCGACAGACGACGTTCGCTCGGGCCGGCGCGTAAGTTTCTCGTTTTTTCGCAACCCGGAAGGCGCCTTCGAAATCGCCAAGATCGCCGTGATCGATGCGAAACCGAGCGGAGCCAAGCCATGATCGCGCGCCTGATCCGCGCCTCGATCGCCAACCGTTTTCTCGTCCTGCTCGCGGCCGCGTTTCTCGCCGCGTGGGGCATCTACGCGCTGCGTCAGACGCCGGTCGATGCGTTGCCGGATTTGTCCGACGTGCAGGTGATCGTGCGCACGACCTGGGCGGGCCAGTCGCCGCAGCTGGTCGAAGACCAGGTGACGTATCCTCTGACGACGACGATGTTGTCCGTGCCGGGCGCGAAGACCGTGCGCGGGTATTCGTTCTTCGGCGAATCCTTCGTCTACGTGCTGTTCGAGGATGGCACGGACTTGTACTGGGCGCGTTCGCGCGTGCTCGAATACCTGAACCAGGTGCAGTCGCGGCTGCCGGCAAAGGCGCAAACTGCGCTCGGCCCGGACGCGACTGGTGTCGGCTGGATCTACGAATACGCACTCATCGACCGCAGCGGCAAACATGATTTGTCCGAACTGCGCGCGACACAGGATTGGTTCTTGCGCTACGAATTGAAATCCGTGCCGGGCGTGGCCGAGGTCGCAACGGTCGGCGGCATGGTGCGCGAATACCAGATCGTGCTCGATCCCGACAAGCTGCGCGCCTACAACCTCACGCAGGCGCAAGTGATCGAGGCGGTGCAGCGCGCCAATGGCGAGGCCGGCGGATCGGTGCTGGAACTGGCCGAAGCCGAATACGTGGTGCGCGCCTCGGGTTACCTCAAGTCGCTCGACGATTTTCGGGCGATCCCGCTCAAGGCCGGTGCGAGCGGCGTGCCGGTATTTTTGTCCGACGTGGCGCGCTTGCAACTCGGCCCCGAGATGCGCCGCGGCATCGCCGAGCTCGATGGCGATGGCGAAGTCGTCGGTGGCGTCATCGTCATGCGCCAGGGCAAGAATGCGCGCGCGACGATCGATGCGGTCAAGGCGAAACTCGCCAGCGTGCGCACGAGCCTGCCGCCGGGCGTGGAAATCGTCGAGACCTACGACCGCTCGCAACTGATCGATCGCGCGGTCGACAATCTCTCCGGCAAGCTGATCGAGGAGTTTGTTGTGGTCGCGCTGGTCTGCGCGGCGTTTCTATTTCACCTGCGCTCAGCCCTGGTCGCGATCGTCGCACTGCCGCTCGGCGTGCTCGCCGCGTTGATCGTGATGCACCTACAGGGCATCAACGCCAACATCATGTCGCTCGGCGGCATCGCAATCGCGATCGGCGCGATGGTCGATGCGGCGATCGTGATGATCGAGAACGCGCACAAGCATCTGGAGGCTTGGCAACACGCGCATCCTGACGCGACGCTCAACGCCGACACGCGCTGGCGACTGATTGCCGACGCGGCGGTCGAAGTCGGCCCCGCACTGTTTTTCAGCCTGCTCGTGATCACCTTGTCGTTCGTGCCGGTATTCACGCTCGAAGCCCAGGAGGGACGCCTGTTTGCACCGCTTGCCTTTACCAAGAGCTACGCGATGGCCGCGGCGGCCGGGCTGTCGGTCACGCTGATTCCGGTGCTGATGGGCTACTGGATCCGTGGACGCATTCCCGACGAGCGCGCCAACCCGCTGGTGCGCGGCTTGATCGCGGTCTATCGACCTGCGCTCGATGCGGTGCTCGCGTGGCCAAAGACGACGCTCGCCGTGGCCGCGCTGCTGCTGCTCGCAACGTTGTGGCCGATTTCGCAACTCGGTGGCGAATTCCTGCCCCCGTTCGACGAAGGCGACGTGCTGTACATGCCGACCGCGCTGCCGGGTTTGTCCGCGGGCAACGCTGCGCATATTTTGCAACAGACCGACAAGATGATCCGCTCGGTACCCGAAGTTGCGAGCGTGTTCGGCAAGATCGGCCGCGCCGAAACCGCGACCGATCCCGCGCCGCTGGAAATGGTCGAAACCACCGTGCGCTTCAAGCCGCAGGACCAATGGCGCCCCGGGATGACGAAAGACAAGTTGATCGAAGAACTCGATCGCGCCGTACATTTGCCCGGGCTGACCAACCTGTGGGTGCCGCCGATCCGCAACCGCCTCGACATGCTCGCAACCGGCATCAAGAGCCCGATCGGGATTAAGGTCAACGGCAACGATCTCGCCGCAATCGATACGGTCGCCTTGCAAATAGAGCAAGCAGTGAAGACCGTGCCGGGCGTGACGTCGGCGCTGGCCGAACGGCTCACGGGCGGGCGGTATATCGACGTCGACATCGACCGCGTGGCAGCGGCACGATACGGTCTGAATATCACTGATGTTCAAAGCGTGGTCACTTCCGCAATCGGCGGCGAGACAATTGGCGAAACGGTCGAAGGCCGGCGGCGCTTTCCGATCAGCGTGCGCTATCCGCGCGAGCTGCGCGACTCCGTGCAGAAGTTGCGCGACCTGCCGCTCGTCACGCCAATGGGAGCGCAGATTGCGCTCGGCACAGTAAGCACGATCACGATCGCCGACGGTCCGCCAATGCTCAAGAGCGAGAACGCACGCCTGTCGGGTTGGATTTACGTCGACGCGCGCGGCCGCGATCTGGCCTCGATCGTCAACGATATGCGCGAGCGCGTCGCTCGCGAGGTGAAATTGCCCGCAGGAATTTCGATCGCATGGTCGGGACAGTTCGAATACTTCGAGCGCGCGGTCGCCAAGCTGCGCGTCGTCGTGCCGGCGACGCTCGTGATCATCTCCGTTCTGCTTTACCTGACCTTCGGCCGTCTCGACGAAGCCGCACTGATTCTCGCCAGCGTGCCGTTCGCGCTGATCGGCGGTTTCTGGTTCATGTATCTGCTCGGCCACGCGATGTCGGTGGCGACCGCGGTCGGTTTTATCGCGCTCGCCGGCGTGTCAGCCGAGTTCGGCGTGGTGATGTTGCTCTATCTCAAACAGGCCTGGGAGCATCGCATCGAAGCGGGCGAACCGGCGAATGCCGATACGCTGCTTGCCGCAATCCGCGAAGGTGCCGTGCAGCGCGTGCGGCCGAAGGCGATGACGGTCGCAGTGATCCTCGCTGGCTTGCTGCCAATCATGCTTGGCCACGGCACCGGTTCCGAAATCATGCAGCGCATCGCCGCGCCAATGGTCGGTGGGATGATCACGGCGCCGTTGCTGTCGATGCTGGTGATCCCGGTGATCTATCGTTTGCTTCGCGGACGCGGCCGAATCGCAACAAGCAACAATAGCGTTCCCGCATGAAACTTCCAGTCAGGAAACCCGGTCTATCGCGTCGAACCCAGAGAATCCATCCGCGACATTGAAACCCATGTTTCCCGCTCGCCCGTCCATGGTCAGCCGCGCCGTCCGCCGCATGCAACGCCATCGCGTCGGCGTGGTCTGGCTGTGCCTGATTGCGCTGGTCTGGTGCCAGTTCGCAGCGGCGACGAGCTACTGCTTGGTGGAGACGACTGGCGGCGACCCAGGCGGGGCCGCAATGAGCTTGCGTGATGCAACAAAATCCGACTGCGGCGCCGGTCGCAGCGATTGCTGTCCGGCCACGCAGACGCTCAAATACGGCTCGCTCGATGCCACCTTGGCCTTGTTGCCGCTTCTGCCCGAGCGATTCACGCCCGTTCTCTCCTTCGGCGCGGCTTCGGTTTCCGCTCGCCAAACCGAATCCGGCGCGCCATTGCGGCCACCGCCGCACTTTCTTGGTCGCCTGCTGATTTAGCCTGAGTTGCCCGCGCAACGCGCGGCTTCGCGGCTGCGCACCGTCCCGTGCGCCTCGCGTCGGCGCGCACACGCGATCCGGCCAGCCGTTTTACGCATTCTGCATTCGAATTCAAACCCTCGGCGGGCGCCGACGCCTGCCATCAAATCAGGAGTCCGACATGTCTAGGTTCAAAACCACATCACTGTTGTTCGCTTCCACGCTCGCATTGACGGGCATTGCCCATGCTGCTGACACACGCGGACATATCGTCGCGGTCAACCAGGGGCAGATCGAGATACAACTGCGCAAAGGTGAAGTCGCCCAGGAAGGCGCGATCTACAAAATTACTCACTACCGCGCTGGTTCTCCCAAGGATGTAACGGCCAATCTCCGTTTATATGCGGGTCGACTTCAGATCACGATGCCGATGCCCGATGGTCGTGCACACGCACAGGTGTTGGACGGGCAACCGGTGGTAGGCGATATGGTCAGCGAAGAGAATCGGTAATTCGCCACACCGCAAGAAACACTCGCGGAGCGCGAACCCATCGCGCTCCGCATTGCCGCGTATGAGATTTTGCTGATCTTTGTGCTACAACAGAAACATCCCAATCGCAAAAACACCGTAGAGAATCCCAAATAGCGCTAGGCGCGCGGGCGTCAATGCATTGCGTTTGAGCAGTGTATACAGACCGAAAATCGAAGCCATGGTCACGACCGCAGCGAGAATCAGCGCCGAATCGAATAGCCAGGGCGTAAAGAACAGACCCAGCGCGCTCGGCACGGTTGCCTGAATCATCATCGCACCGCTGATATTCGCGAGCGCCAAGCCCGTCTTGCCTTGGCGCACCCAGATGATTGCGTTCATCGTTTCCGGCAATTCAGTTGCGATCGGGCTCAATAGCAAGGCGACGACGGCCGGCGGGATGCCCAGCCAAGGCCCGATACTCTCGAGTTGGCCGACGAACACGTGTGATGCCGCGAAGATGACCGCAAGAGCGGCAAACGTTTGCATGACTGCCCATGTCAGCGCCGGTTCAGCTTGGCGCGGGCGCAACTTGAGCGGCTCCAGCTCCTCCCACTCTTCGCCAGCGGCGTCGCGACGCATCTCGGTCCAGAAGTAGATGGCATAGGCGATCAGAAAGAGCCAGCCGAGCCAGGGTTTGATCGCAAATGCGATGAGGCCCAAGCCGACTTTCAAAATGAAGATCAGCAGGAACCAGCCTTGATCGCGGCTCAGTCGGCCGTCTCGGTCGACCAAGGTTGCCGGCCGCATACGTCCCGTCGTATTGAGCAGCATCAGGCCCACCACCGCATAGGAAATCGTGCTCAGCACGAGAGGGCCGCCCAACGCTGCGCCAACGCCGATGCTCTTGCTTGCCTCACTTTGACCGAATACGACGGCAACAAAGGTGACGACGCTTTCGGGTAGGGCCGTGCCGAAGGCGGCGAGGATCGTGCCGACAGCTTTCTGAGCGACACCGGCTTTGCGGCCAACCCACTCGACGCCGTTGACGAAAAATTCGCAGGCTAGATAAATCACCGCGGCCGAGGCCACCAGCAAGACCAGCGTGATCAGCACGGCCGTGCTCCATGGTCAAAGGCGCAACGAAAGAACGAAGCGGATGCTGTCGTGGTAGAACTCCGCAGTGCATGACCACGGATCGCACGAGGAAGATTCACATAGGGTCCTTGGGGCCGGACGGTCGAATGAGCCAATGACATGCACCCCGTCCAGCCCGGATAAGGTCCATGTCATTGGTCTCGCCGGGCCTTGCGGTTGAACGCGCCATGACCGATCGGTCAAGTATGTTGACGCGCTCCCTCTCAAGATTTGAGAGTCGGCTACTCCCCAATAACGGTGGAGATGTTACACGACACGCCGCACTACGGCCAGCTTGTCCATTCTGCATGAATGGAGTCGATGAATCACCTGGCACCCTTTGATGTATAGACGAAATTCCCACCATATGAGGACGGCTGCTCTTGTCACTTGCGATCGCCCAGACGATCTCCCATGGTCGCCGGGCTGGCTCATTGTCGGAGTAGTCGCTCAATTTTTGTGGGCTTCAGCCAAAAGATCGGCGAGCATCTCACTCTGGGTCTCGAACCCTTCTGACCCCTGATCGCTGATCGCGCGCACCTCCGTCGGCCCACGGAGACGCGATGCGGTTCTATGGGGGTATCGAACTAGATTGGCCGCGCCGCAAGCAAGTAGCTACGCCATCCCAAACGGGTTGTTCGAGTCCGTCTCGGCCAGCGTGTGAGTCCGGTTGTGACCAGCCGAACAGCATACTGTCGACCCTCTGAAAGAGAACAATACAGTACCCGCAAGCAGCGGCGGTTTCGTCCATTGAGATGCACGTCGGTACACTGGCTGCATAGGTCTTCGCTTTCGTCGCTCCGTTCTACTGACGCGGGCAACCATCGTGACCGTAGCCGGCAGGCTTACTGCTATGTCTCGCGCCGCCCCGATCTCGCATTGAATGACGATTGCAGTTTTTGGATTGTTTAGATAGTCTAATTGGTAATTGATATATGCCCTATAGACCACTCTTCCATGCGCTACATGACCCCTGCGTCCTGGCTAGAAAAATACTTCGCCGAAGACAGTCGTCCACCCGAGCCGACCTTACGTCGCTGGATGCAACAAGGTGCATTGCCCGCGAAAAAGATAGGCGGATCATGGTTCATTGATGAGCACGCATGGCTAGCCGATGGTGATGAGCTCATTGAGCGCGTGCTGACCCCTGGTTGAGCGCGTGCTGAAAGCAGGATAGCGTATGGAAATGGGCAGACCACGTCAGAGAGCCCGCGCCGGTTGGCCGGATAACGTCACGACCGGCGGCGGGGGATATTACTACCGTCGCCCCGACACGGGCGAGCGCAAGTACATGGGGCAAAATCAGGCCGCCGTGTTCGTCGCGGCGCGCAAACTGAACGCGCTACTTGCCCCGAAAAACGATCTGGTGGAAAAGATCATCGGGCGCACCGAAACGATCGACGATGCGATCAAGGTCTTTCGCGAGGAAGACGTCCCTGGTCGGGAATGGGCTGACGCGACAGCGAGCCTCTACGGCAACATTCTGGATCGAATGTCGACGGCGATCGGAAAACGGGAGTGCGAGGGATTTTCCGTACGGGATTGCGCGACGTTTATTCGCGAGGTCACGGAGTCGAAGCGAGCGCGGCAGCAATTCAGGCTAGCGCTGCAATGGGTGCTGGCGTGCGCTGTAGAGGAAGGCTGGATCGAAACGAACCCGGCACTACAGGTTCGCAAGGCCATCAACAAGCGCCAGCGTGAGCGCTTGGTGAAGGCGGTGTACGACAAAATTCACACCGCAGCACCTATGTGGCTGCAGAACGCAATGGATCTGAGTCTGTGCACGCTGTTGCGTCGTGAAGACGTGACGTCCCTGCGCTTTACGGACGTGCGTGACGGTGTTCTGAGCGTAATTCCCGGCAAGACGGAGCATTCCACTGGCGCGAGGCTACGCATTGCCTACAGCGACAACAGCACGCTTGGGAGGGTAATCGCGCGTTGTCGCGACAACATCGTGTCACCGTACCTTGTGCATCGTATTCCCGAGCGTATCAATAGCGCCGGCCAAAAAGCGAGGAAGCGCGATCACCACACTCAATTGCTGCCCGAGCAAATCTCACGCGGGTTCGCCGAAGTGCGCGATGGGCTGTACCCGGCGTGGGAAAACGCGCCGACCTTTCACGAAATTCGCTCGCTCGGCGGCGCGCTGCTCATCGAGGCCGGCTGGACGAAAAAGCAGGTTCAGGACTTGATGACCCATACCAGTGAGTCGATGACGGAGCACTATCTCGACGGGCACGAGAAGCCGTGGACCGAGATCAGCGTGGGCTGAGTTTGCGTGGAATTAGCGTGGAATTAGCGTGGCTTGGTATAAAAGTATACCAAGTCACGCCTAACCTATTGATTCATTTCCGCAAATTGGTCGGGGCGGCGGGATTCGAACCCACGACCCCCTGCCCCCCAGGCAGATGCGCTACCAGGCTGCGCTACGCCCCGACCGTGGCGTGAAAGCGAATTGTAGCAAAGCAGATGGCGAAGGACACTCGCTTTCGATCTCGCGAGTGCCGGCGATCGCAACGCTCAGTGCTTGAGGATATGCAGCACTTCTTCCAGCTCCATGCGCACCTGGCGCACGATCTGGTGGGAAATGCTCGTCTCCATGCGCGCCTGCTGACCTTCCAGACGCTGGCGCGCGCCGGTGATGGTGAAACCCTGGTCGTAGAGCAGTGCGCGGATCTGGCGGATCATCAGCACGTCGTGGCGCTGGTAATAACGGCGGTTGCCGCGGCGCTTGACCGGCTTGAGGTTGGAGAATTCCTGCTCCCAGTAGCGCAATACGTGCGGTTTGACCGCGCACAATTCGCTGACTTCACCGATCGTGAAGTAGCGCTTGGCCGGGATGACCGGCAGTTCGTTATTGCTGCCTTGATCCAGCATAGGACTCGACCTTGAGCTTCAGCTTCTGTCCGGGACGGAACGTTACCACGCGACGCGCGGAAATCGGAATTTCTTCGCCGGTCTTGGGATTTCGTCCCGGCCGCTGGTTCTTCTTGCGCAGGTCGAAATTGCCGAAGCCCGAAAGCTTGACCTGTTCGCCGCGCTCGAGAGCCTCGCGCACGACGTCGAAGAATGCGTCGACGAATTCCTTCGCCTCGCGCTTGTTCAAACCGACGTCGGTGAACAAACGTTCGGCCATTTCCGCTTTGGTCAGTGCCGTCATCCCTACCCCCTCAATCTCGCCTGGCAGTCGCGTTCCAAGGCCGCGACCGCCAAGCCGACGCTTTGATCCGCGTCCGCATCGGTAAGAGTGCGTGATTCATCCTGCAAAATCAAGCCGATGGCGACACTTTTTACACCGGCTGCGAGATTGGGGCCCGCGTAGCGGTCGAACACGAAAATTTCGTGCAAAACCGGGCCGACCGCACCGCGAACGGCCGACTCGACCGAGGCATAGCTCACACTTTCCGGCAGTTCGAACGACAGATCGCGGCGCACCGAGGGGAAGCGCGCCACCGCCGCGCCGCGCGGCACGGCGCGGGCGAGCAGCGGTTCGAGGTCGAATTCGAAGGCGTAAATGTCCGCGTCGACATCGAGCGCCTTCAGCAAACGCGGATGCAGTGCGCCGAGGCTGCCGACGACGATGTCGCCGCGCTGGACGTTCGCCGAGCGGCCCGGATGCAGCCAGCTCGCCGTCGACGAAACCGCGCGGAACGCATGTGCGTCGCCCGTCAGCGCGAACAGCGACTCCGCGTCGCCCTTCACATCGTAGAAGTCGACCGCTCGCTTGTCCGCCGCCCATTGCAATTCTTTCGCCGGGCCGCAGACGACGCCGGCCACGCGCACGGTTTCGATCGGCCCGCCGGCGCCCTGGGTGAACACGCGTCCGACTTCGAACAAGCGCACGCGCTCCTGCTGGCGGCGGCGGTTGGCGATCAGCGCCGAGACCAGCCCCGGCAGCAGCGAGGTGCGCATCGTGCCGAGATCGGCCGCAAGCGGATTCGCCAGCGCGATCGCACCGGTGTCGAGCTGCCAGCGCTTGAGCAGGTCCGCATCGAGAAAGGCGTAAGTCACCGCCTCGCGGTAATCGCGCGCGGTGAGCTGGCGGCGCAGCGCAGACTCGTCGACGCGCATCTCCGACGGCGCGGCCACGCGGATCTCGCCGGCGGGCATCGTCGTCGGAATCTTTTCGTAGCCGTGAATGCGTGCGACCTCTTCGACCAGATCTTCCTCGATCGCGATGTCGAAACGACATGTCGGCGGCGTCGCATGCCAGCCGTCCGCCGTCGTCTCGACGTGCATACCGAGCGCGCTAAGAATGCGTACGACATCGGCGTCGGCAACGTCGATGCCGAGCACGCGCTTCAGGCGCGCGCGGCGCAGCGGCACGGCGGCCGGCGCGGTCAGAAACTGCGGCAGCATCGCTTCCCTGATCGGACCGGCCTTGCCGCCGCCGAACTCGACGATCAGCTGCGTCGCGCGTTCGAGCGCGAGGCGCGGCAGCTCCGGATCGACGCCGCGCTCGAAACGATGTGAGGCATCGGTATGCATGCCGAGCTTGCGCGCGCGGCCGCTGATCGCGGTCGGGGCGAAATGCGCGGCTTCGAGGAAGACGTCGCGCGTCGCATCGGTCACACGCGTGTCGTAGCCGCCCATGATGCCGGCGAGCGCGACGGGTTTGTCGGCATCGGTGATGACAAGGAACTCGGAATCGAGCTTGGCTTCGGATTCGTCGAGCAGCTTCAGGCTCTCGCCCGCGCGCGCGCGGCGCACGCCGATCGTGCCGGTCAGCGT
>DAIMZS010000001.1:27265-28589 GCA_036733825.1 Rudaea sp. | reverse complement strand
TTCTTGATGTGCAGGCCGCCGGGCATCACGGTGCCGACCGTCGCGAGCGGCGCCTTCAGCCCTTGCCGCGCGTTCGGCGCGCCGCAAACGATCTGCACCGGCTCGGCCGCGCCGACCGCGACTTGGCAAACGCGCAGCTTGTCTGCGTTCGGATGCGGCGCGCACTCGACAATCTCGGCGACGACGACGCCGTCGAGCGGACCGCCGATCGTTTCGACGCCCTCGACTTCGAGGCCGGCCATCGTCAGTTTGTGGCACAGCTCGTCGCGGGTCGCGTTGACGGGGACGAGTTCGCGCAGCCAGTTTTCGGAGAATTTCATGGACTATCCGTTACACGGTTTGCTCTGGCTCGTCATCCCAGCGAAAGCTGGGATCCAGTTTTTCGTGCACCATCGCAGAGAGACGAAGCAAAACTGGATTCCTGCTTTCGCAGGAATGACGAGCAAAAATTTCAAGCGAATTGCTTCAAGAACCGCACATCGTTCTCAAAGAACGCACGCAGATCGTTGACGCCATAGCGCAGCATCGCGAAACGCTCCACGCCCATGCCGAAGGCGAAGCCGGTGTAGCGCTCCGGATCGATGTTGCACGCGCGCAGCACGTTCGGATGCACCATGCCGCAGCCGAGCACTTCGAGCCATGCGGTCGAGCCGTCTTCGCGATCCCAGCGGATGTCGACCTCGGCGCCCGGTTCGACGAACGGAAAATAACTCGGACGGAACTGCATTTCGAAATCGCGCTCGAAGAACGCGCGCACGAATTCGGCGAGCGTGCCTTTGAGATCGGCGAACGTCGACGTCTCGTCGACGAGCAGACCTTCGAGCTGATGGAACATCGGGCTGTGCGTCTGATCCGAATCCGAGCGGTAGACCTTGCCCGGCGCGATCACGCGCAGCGGCGGCGTGCGCCCGGTCATCGCGCGGATCTGCACGGGCGAAGTGTGCGTGCGCAGCAGGCGGCCGTCGGGGAAATAGAACGTGTCGTGCATCGCGCGCGCCGGATGGTGCGGCGGAAAGTTCAGCGCTTCAAAGTTGTGCCAGTCGTCCTCGATCTCCGGCCCGTCGGCGACTTCGTAGCCGAGCCGCGCGAAGATGTCGACCATGCGCTCGAGCGTGCGCGTGATCGGATGCAGATTGCCGCGCGCGCCGTTGCGGCCGGGCAAGGTGACGTCGATCGATTCGGACGCGAGGCGCGCGTTCAACGCCGCCTGTTCGAGAGTCTCACGCCGCTCGTGGATCGCATCGTTGAGGCTTTCCTTGGCGCGATTGACCTTCTCGCCGTGCGCCTTGCGCTGATCGGGCGGCAGCTTGCCGAGCGCCTTCAA
>DAIMZS010000001.1:9290-27165 GCA_036733825.1 Rudaea sp. | reverse complement strand
AGCCTGAAGCAACGAGCAAAAACAAAAGGGGAGCAAGGCGTGGGCCTGCTCCCCTTGCGTTTCATCGCATCGATGTGCGAACGAATTTACGCCGCGAGGCTGGCCTTCGCTTTTTCGGCCAGGGCGCCAAACGCCGCGATGTCGTGCACGGCGATGTCGGCGAGTACCTTGCGGTCGACCGTGATGTTGGCCTTCTTCAGGCCGTTCATCAGGCGGCTGTAGGACAGGCCGAACTGGCGCGCGCCGGCGTTGATGCGCACGATCCATAGCGCGCGGAACTGACGCTTCTTCTGCTTGCGGCCGATGTAGGCGTACTGTCCGGCCTTGATGACCGCCTGCTTGGCGGCGCGGAATACCTTGCGGCGGGCGTTGTAGTAGCCCTTCGCGCGGGAAATGATCTTCTTGTGTCGACGGCGGGCGACGACACCACGTTTTACTCGTGCCATGGTTTCGTCTCCTTACACGTAGGGAAGCATGCGCGCGATGCGACCGGAGTCTTCTTTGCGCACGATGTTGGGACCGCGCAGACCACGCTTACGCTTGGTCGACTTCTTGGTCAGGATGTGGCTCTTGAAGGCATGGCCGGCTTTGTATTTGCCGGACGCCGTCTTGCGGAACCGCTTCGCGGCGGCCCGATTGGTTTTGATCTTGGGCATGGCCCAACTCCTATTGGTTGATTTCTATACTCGCCTGAGCGGCAGTTGCCTGCGCTTTCCGTCCTGCTCGGGCTTAGCTTGTTTAAGCTCACTTTGAGGTGAGCGGGTTCCAAATTTCTTTCCCTTCTCCCACCGGGAGAAGGTGGCGCAAAGCGCCGGATGAGGGTTCGGTGCGCCTTTAGAGCCCCGGACCCTCACCCCTTGCCCTCTCCCGACGGGAGAGGGGGAGTCGGTGCCGTGCGGAGTGCCTCCGCCACAACACCTATCTCTCCTTCAGCGATCTGACTCCGATCACTGCTTCTTCTTCGGGGCCACCATCATCACCATCTGCCGGCCTTCGAAGCGCGGGAAGCTCTCTACCACCGCTTCCTCCGCAACGTCCGCCTGGATGCGCCTGACCATCTGCTCGCCCAACTCCGTGTGCGCCATTTCGCGGCCCTTGAAGCGGACGACGACCTTGACCTTGTCGCCTTCTTCGAGGAAGCGCTTCATGTTGCGCAGCTTCACGTTGTAGTCGCCGTCTTCGGTTGAGGGGCGGAACTTCAGTTCCTTGATCTCGACCTGCTTGGACTTGCGCTTGGCCGCGTGCGCCTTCTTCTGCTGCTCGAACTTGAACTTGCCGTAGTCCATGATGCGGCAAACGGGCGGATCGGCGGTCGGTTGGATTTCGACCAGATCCAAGCCCAGTTCGGAGGCCATGTTCAGCGCTTCGTCGCGCGACAAGATGCCTACCTGTTCTCCTTCGGCGCCGATGACGCGCACCCGCGGAACACGAATTTCCGTGTTCTTGCGGTTAGCTTTTTCAGTGGCTATAGGTGACTCTCCAGTAATTTATTCCAATGAATTCAAGCGAATATCAAGCATTCTTGAATTCGTTTCGCAGCTTGTCGGCAAACTCGGAAACCGTCATCGATCCCAAGTCTTCGCCGGAGCGCGCACGCACGGCGACGAGCCCGAGTTCCTTTTCGCGATCGCCGACCACGAGAAGGTACGGAATCTTCTGCAACGTGTGTTCGCGTATTTTATAGCCGATTTTCTCGTTGCGCAAATCCGCCTCGACACGGAAACCTTGTTGGACAAGGGCTTGCGCTGTTTCGCCCGTGAATTCGGCCTGCGCGTCGGTAATATTCATCACCACCGCCTGCACCGGCGCGAGCCAAGCCGGGAACTGGCCGGCATGGTGCTCGATCAAGATGCCGATGAAGCGTTCCATCGAGCCGACGATGGCCCGGTGCAGCATCACCGGCTGGCGGCGCTGGCTGTTTTCATCCACGTACTCCGCGCCCAAACGGCCGGGCATCATGAAGTCGACCTGCATGGTGCCGAGCTGCCAGGTGCGGCCGATCGCATCGCGCAAGTGGTACTCGATCTTCGGCCCGTAAAACGCGCCCTCGCCCGGCAGCTCCTGCCATTCGACACCGCAGGCGCGCAGCGCCGAGCGCAACGCGTTCTCGGCCTTGTCCCAGGTGGCATCGTCGCCGAGGCGCGGCTCGGGGCGCAGCGCGATCTTGATCTGGATGTCGCTAAAACCGAAGTCGGCGTAGACCTTGAGCGCCTGCTGATGGAACGCCGTCACTTCGGATTCGATCTGGTCTTCGGTACAAAAAATGTGGCCGTCGTCCTGAGTGAAGCCGCGCACGCGCAGGATGCCGTGCAGCGCGCCCGAGGGTTCGTTGCGGTGGCAGGCGCCGAACTCGCCGTAGCGGATCGGCAGGTCGCGGTAGCTGTGCAGGCCGTGGTTGAAAATCTGCACGTGGCCCGGGCAGTTCATCGGTTTCAAGGCATACGTGCGCTTCTCCGACTCGGTGAAGAACATGTTTTCCTTGTAGTTGTCCCAGTGGCCCGATTTCTGCCACAGCGACACGTCGAGCACCTGCGGACAGCGCACTTCCTGATAACCCGAGTCGCGGTAGACGCGGCGCATGTACTGCTCGACCACCTGCCAGATTGACCAGCCCTTCGGATGCCAGAACACGAGGCCCGGCCCCTCTTCCTGCAGATGGAACAGGTCGAGCTGCTTGCCGAGCTTGCGGTGGTCGCGCTTCTCGGCCTCTTCGAGCTGGGTCAGGTATCCCTTCAGATCCTTGTCGTTGAGCCAGGCCGTGCCGTAGACGCGCTGGAGCATCTCGTTGTTCGAATCGCCGCGCCAATACGCGCCGGCGACTTTCATCAGCTTGAACGCGCGCAGCTTGTTCGTGTTCGGCACGTGCGGGCCGCGGCACAGGTCGATGAACTCGCCCTGCGAATACAGCGACAGCTCTTCGTTGGCCGGAATCGAGGCGATGATCTGCGCCTTGTATTCCTCGTGCTTGTCGCGGAAGAACTTCACCGCCTCGTCGCGCGACATGGTCGAACGCGACACCGGCAGATTTTCGGCGACGATCTTCTTCATCTCCGCCTCGATCTTCTCGAGGTCCTCCGGCGTGAACGGCGTCTTGCGCGCGAAGTCGTAGTAGAAACCGTTGTCGATCACCGGGCCGATCGTGACCTGAGTGTCCGGGAACAGCCGCTGCGTCGCCTGCGCGAGCAGGTGCGCGGTCGAGTGGCGCAGGATCTCGAGCGCCTCGGGGCTCTTGTCGGTGATGATCGCGAGATTCGCGTCGTATTCAATTTTGTAGCTGGTATCGACGAGCCGGCCGTCGACCTTGCCGGCCAGCGCGGCCTTGGCGAGGCCGGCGCCGATCGACGCGGCCACGTCGGCCACGGTGACCGGATGCTCGAACGGGCGCTGGCTACCGTCGGGGAGAGTGATGTTGATCATGATTGCTCTTCGTGAACAGTGCGGCCATGGACGGCCGTCTTTTTGATTTTCGCCGTCGCGTACGACGGCAAAAATAAATCAATAAAAAAGGCGCCGCGGCGCCTTCTTGAGCGACGTCGGCATGGGCGTTTTCAGCGTGGGAAAGTTCGCGTAGACATGTCGCACACTCGGCTGCCGGTTACCCGCGCGCCACCTTCATGGATTCGATACTGCGCGAAAGACTAGCGCAGTGCCGGGAGCAGCACAAGGAGGCGATGGCCGCAAAAAAAATCCCCCGGCATGCGCCGGGGGAATGAGTCGTCGTTCCAACGGTGATCGCAGTCACCCGCATAGCGAGTGGCTTTACGGCTTACGATCCGCAGATGACGTATGTGGTGTACTTGAAGGTATTGTCATTGTAGTTGGTGACGACGAACGTCCACTGCGTCGACGAACTCGGATAGCTCGATATGATCCGGTCGTTGTCGACATCCTGGGTCAGATTGATCCCTCCGCTGACGATGAACTTCCCGGCGGGGCAACTGGCGACCACCGTGCACGGCTGCGAGGCCGGATTGCAGTTCGTCGGGCCACTCGAGGTGATCGTCAGACTGGCCACTGAACCTGTGGCACCTGTCGCTCCGATTGCACCCGTCGCACCCGTGGAACCGGTCGCGCCGGTGGGACCCGTGGCGCCGGTGCTGCCCTTCGCACCCGTCGGACCGGTCGCCCCGACGCTGCCCGTGCTGCCGGTCGGACCAGTCGCGCCCGTGTTGCCCGTGGCTCCGGTCGCACCGGTCGCGCCTGTGCTGCCTGTGGTTCCAGTCACACCGGTCGCGCCTGTACTGCCCGTGGCTCCAGTCACACCAGTCGCGCCTGTACTGCCCGTGGCTCCAGTCACACCGGTCGCGCCTGTACTGCCCGTGGCTCCAGTCGCACCAGTGGCGCCCGTATCACCCGTAGCTCCCGTAGCGCCTGTCGCGCCGACTTGCGCCAGCAGCCCCCAGTCGGTGGAATCGGAAGCCGGATCGCCACCGTTATTGCCAGTCAGGTTCGCGTAACTGGAGCCTCCTTCAGTTACGACATCGTTGATCGAATAGCTCGCGCCGGTTCCGCCATAGCTGCCTTTGTACGTGAAACCCAGGCCCGTGGCACCTGTTGCGCCGCTAGCACCCGTCGCCCCGTCTGCACCCGTTGCACCGGAATCTCCGGTCGGCCCCTGGATGCCCTGGATACCCTGCGGGCCCGTGGGGCCGGTGTCTCCGGTCGCCCCCGTGGAGCCCGTCGCGCCGGTTGCACCGGTTGAGCCCGTTGCGCCGGTCGGGCCGGTTGGGCCGGTTGGGCCAGTAGCACCCATCGCGCCGGACGCTGCAGTCGACGGTGCGGCGAAATAGCCGTACGCGTCGATGATGACCTGAGTTGGGTTCTGCGCGTAGACGGTGAAGTTGCCGTCGGTCTGATTCAGCGTCGCGATGCCCTCGTTGGCGAGCGTCTGACCCGCGGCGAAGTTCATCCAGCTGGTGGTCAGCGTTCCGCCTTCCGGATACAACGCGAGAAAGCCGTAGGTTGTCGCCGCCGGGGCTTTGACCACGCCCGTGGTGTCCAGGGTGACGTTGAGAGTCATCGCGGCCGGGATCGTGCCGCCCGAGGGGTAACCTTCGCAGGCGCCGCCGCCCTGACCCGTCGCGCCCAAGGCGCTGTAGGTGCGCGACTCCGCCGCGGCGAAGACGCCGCCGGCGCTGGCAACGCGCGTGTCGACGATGCGGCACGGAGCGATCGGCGTGTAGACCAGCTCGCTCGTCGCGTTGACGGTGTCGGCTGCCACGGAGTCCGCGGAGGTTTCGTGGCCGTTCACCGTCGTCGTCGTGTTCGAGCGGCGCACCACGGCGGCGCTCGCTGCGGCCAGCGCCGCTTGGAGCGTAGGCGCACTCGAGGCCTCGGCGAATCCGCGCGCGTCGCCGAGCATCAGATTATTCACGAGTTCGACGCGGGCCGGATCCTGCGTGCCATCGATGCCGGTGCGGAACTGCGCGGCGAATTGATTGGCGATTTGCTGCGCCTGGCTGAAGCGCTGCTGCGCGCGGCCCAAGGCTTCCGCGTTGAGCTTGGTCGGCACGGCGCTGTTCAGTTGTGCGCGCAGGGCACTGCGGACATCTTTGAAATCGGCGGCGGAGGCGACCAGCGCCTGCGAAATGGCGAACGCGAGCGCGGTGGTCGCCACGATTTTCTTGCGATTGACGGATTTCTTGCGATTGACGGATTGCATTGATGAAACCCCCTGTGGTTGATATCAACGAATCGGCTTCTTCTCGATTTCTTCTGATTGCCTCGACTTCCTTACGCCCGCAAACACACGAATGCCCCCTAGGCACGCGGATGCAGGTCGCCAAATGAGAAATCGATGAATGCCGGCACTTTGTTACACCGCACCGTCGGCCGACGGCACGTACAACAGCAGCGACGCGCGTGCGCCACCGCTGCATCGCTCGCGATCGCGAGCGACACAAACTGCCTACTTAACCTTCCTTTCGCACTCTGATGAGTGCGCCCCTGTAACACGCATCACACTATATGTAAAAACACCCGCAAATTGTGAAATTCATCACAATTTAACGCAAACTGCGGAATTGATCACATCAGCGGCAGATAAAGGCAGACGAGCGGGATTGGCTATACCGCGCACGACAGTGCTTGATCCTCGCGCCACGAGCGCGTAGCAAGCTCGGCAAGTTCCAGTGCCTTGATGCCGTCGACCAGACCGGGCGCGGCCGTTGCCTTACCCGCCAGAACCGCGGCGAAATGCGCCATTTCGTCGGCATAGGCGCGACGATAGCGTTCCAGAAAAAACGGTTCGGGAACATCGATGCTCACCGCGCCGGCGAGCGAGGCGGTCACTTCGGTCGGACGGTGATTGCCCGCCTGCAGCATGCCGGCCGCGCCAAGCACCTCGACGCGCTGATCGTAGCCATAAGAGGCGTGACGCGAGGTGTTGATCGTGCACAGGCGGCCCTGGCGCGAACGCAGCGTCACCGCGGCCGTGTCGAGGTCGTCGGCGAGTTTGGCATTCGCACTCAAGCACGCCCCGGTCGCGTAAATCTCGACGATCTCGTCGGCGAGCAACCAGCGGCAGACGTCGAAATCGTGGATCAGCATGTCCTTGAACACGCCGCCCGACTGCTTCAGGTATTCGAGCGGCGGCGGGCCCGGGTCGCGGCTCGTCAGCACCACGACCTCGGGCGCGCCGATCTCGCCGGCATCGAGGCGCCGCTTTAGCGCGGCGAAGGTCGGATCGAAACGCCGTTGAAAGCCGATCATGCATGCCACGCCCGCCTCTGCCACGGCGGCCGCGCAGCGTTGTGCGCCGGCGAGATCGGTCGCGACCGGTTTTTCGCAAAAGATCGCCTTGCCCGCGCGCGCGGCACACGCGATCAAATCCGCATGCGTGTCGGTGCTGGACGCGATCACCACCGCGGCGATCGCGGAATCGCTCAACGCGTGTTCCGCATCCGTAGCAACCGCGCCGTGCAACGCCGCCAGCTCGGCCACCGCGGTCGCGTTGACGTCGATCACGTAACGCAGGCGCCAACCCGGCTGCGCAGCGATGTTGCCGGCATGGATGCGGCCGATGCGGCCCGCGCCGAACAGGGCGATATCAGGCATCGTAGTCCCCGGTATGCGCGGTTTCGTTCGGCTTGAGTTCGAGCCGGTAGGCCAGCGCGACGAACAACGCCTGGCAGAGGCAAATCGTGCTCGTCAGCGCGCGAAACGCGAATACGCTGCCCTCGTCCACCTTGAGCAGCACGTTGGCATGCCCGGCGAGCGGGCCGAGATCGGATTCGCTGATCGCGATCACTTTTGCCTTGCGCTGGCGCGCCAGTCGCGTGCAGAACAACGTCTCCTTGCCGTACGGCGGAAAACTGATCGCGATCAGCGCATCGCCCTTGCCGATGCTGTGAATCTGCTCGCGATGCATGCCGCCGAGCCCGTCGACGAGATGCACGCGCTTCTGCGTGTGCCCCAGCGCATACGCGATGTAGCTCGCGATCGCGAACGAGCGGCGCACGGCGACGATGTAGATATGTTCGGCTTGCGCAAGCAGATCGACCGCCGCGCGGAAGCGCACCGGATCGAAGCGCTCGACGAGTTCGTCGAGGCCGACCCGGCAAGCATCGATGAAACTGCGCGCAATCTGCGTCTCGTCGAGTTTCTCCGGCCGCTCGGCGATGACGCGGCGGATGCGATGCTGATAGCTGCCCGACGGCTCCGCGCGCTCGCGGTAGGCGTCGCGAAATACGGTCTGCATCTCGCTGAAGCCCGAGTAGCCGAAACGCTGGGCGAAGCGCACGACCGCCGAGGGGTGCACGTTCGAACCCGCGGCGACGTCGTTGACTTTCTGCAGCATGATGCTGGAGCGATGCTGCTCGAGATAACGCGCGACGCCTTGCAACTGACGCGGCAACGATTCGAATTCGTCCGCGACCCGTTGCATGAACTGATCCACTGCGTTGCTGACGGCCAAAGCGTGCTCCTGCGCTACCGCGGCTACTTGTGAGTGTGCGACAAATGGAATAAATATTCCATATTTCCAATTGATGCAATGCGAATTGCAATGGCTGGACGCAGGCCCTATTCTCACCTATCCGACGCGCATTTTCGCAAGACTACGAACCGCGCATGACAGACCGTGCTCCTCCCGCCGCCGCGCGGCCTCTCGACGTCATCTTCCTGGGCCGCGTCGCGGTCGACCTCTACGCGCAGCAGATCGGCGCGCGTCTGGAGGACGTGACCAGCTTCGCCAAATACCTCGGCGGCTCGTCCGGCAACGCCGCGTTCGGCAGCGCGCGGCTCGGGCTCAAGTCTTCGATGCTGAGCCGGGTGGGCGATGATCAGATGGGCCGCTTTCTCACCGAAACTCTCGCGCGCGAGGGCTGCGACGTGTCGCATCTGCGCGTCGATCCGGACCGCCTGACCGCCTTTGTCCTGCTCGGCATCAAGGACCGCGACACGTTCCCGCTTCTGTTCCACCGCGAAAACTGCGCCGACATGGCGATCGAAGCCGGCGACGTCGCCGAAGCCCACATCGCCTCGGCGCGTGCGCTGGCCATCACCGGAACGCATTTGTCCACGCCTGGCACGCTCGGCGCGTGCCGCCGCGCACTCGATCTGGCGCACAAGCACGGCCTGCGCTGCGTGCTCGATATCGACTACCGCCCGGTGCTCTGGGGTCTTGCTCCGCGCAGCGACGGCGCGACGCGCTTCATCGCCAACGCCGCGGTGACCGATCATCTGCGCGACGTGCTGCCGCAGTTCGACCTGATCGTCGGCACCGAAGAGGAATTCCGCATTGCCGGCGGCGCCGATGATTTGACCGCCGCGCTGCGCGCCGTGCGCGCGGCGACCTCGGCCACGCTCGTCATCAAACGCGGCGCGCTCGGCTGCAACGTGATCGCGGATGCCGTACCGAGACATCTCGACGACGCACCGCTGTTCCGCGCGCCGCCGGTGCAAGTGTTGAATGTCCTCGGCGCCGGCGATGCTTTCATGGCCGGATTTCTCGCCGGCTGGCTGCGCGACGAGCCGATCGAGCGCTGCTGCGCCTACGCGAATGCCTGCGGCGCGATCGTGGTCTCACGCCACGGCTGCGCGCCGGCGATGCCGAGCCGCGCCGAGCTCGACTATTTTCTTTCCCGGATCGACGGCGGCGCTCCGCACGCGCAGCGGCCCGACCTCGACTCCAGCCTCGCCCATCTGCACCGCGTCAGCGTTGCGCGTCCACACTGGGACGATCTGCATGTGTTCGCCTTCGACCATCGCAGCGCGCTCGAGGAACTCGCGCGCCGCCACCGCGCCGACGCCGCAACGCGCCTGCCGCTGCTGAAACGACTGCTGTTGCGTGCGGCCGAGCTGACTGAACAGGCGGCACAGCTCGGCGGCCGCCTCGGCGTCTTGATCGACGACCGCCACGGCCAGGACGCGCTCAACGCCGCCACGGGCCGCGGCTGGTGGATCGGCCGCCCGGTCGAGCTGCCCGACACGACGCCGCTCGCGTTCGAGCACGGCCGTTCGATCGGCACCCAGCTCGTGAGCTGGCCGCAGGAACATACGATCAAGTGCCTCATCGTGTTCGATCCCGACGACATCAAGCAGCGCGCCGAGCAGACGGTGCAGCTGCGCACGCTTTACGACGCCGTCTGCACGAGCGGTCACGAACTTCTGATCGAAGTCATCGCGCCGCCGCGCGCGACGGCGGCGCAGCGCGGCGGTCTCGTCGTGCGCGCGATCGAGCGTATCTACGCCGCGGGCATCAAGCCGGAGTGGTGGAAAATCGCGCCGCTCTCCGCGGACGAGTGGCCGGCGCTCGACGCCCTGATCGCGCGCAACGATCCCTGGTGCCGCGGCGTGCTGCTGCTCGGCGCCGACGCCCCGTTCGCGGACCTCGCCGCCGGCTTCGCCGCCGCGGCGACAAGCGCCACTTGTCGCGGTTTTGCCGTCGGGCGCAGCGTCTTCGCCGAGCCGGCACGCGCGTGGTTCGCCGGCGAGATCGACGACGACGAACTCGTCGCCCGCGTGCATGCGCAGCAGTGCGAGCTCGCTGCGCTTTGGCGCCAGGCGCGCGAGAACCCCATGAATAAATCAAGAGCCATAGCTTGAACCACGAAGAACGCGAAGGGAGAGCAAAGCATCGCGAATATTCCTGTTTCTTTCTTCGTGTTCTCCGTGCTCTTCGTGGTTAAATCTTTTGATCTGGATTCTGTTCGACGAAGGGTATGAGAAAGGCAACGATCCGACTATCTATGGCGCAGGCCCTGGTGCGCTATCTCGCCGCACAGCACGTGCGCGTCGGCGACGACGCCGTGCCGCTGTTCGCCGGCGTGTTCGCCATTTTCGGCCACGGCAACGTCGCCGCGCTCGGCGAAGCGCTGTACGAACACCGCGCGGCGCTGCCGACCTGGCGCGCGCACAACGAGCAGGCGATGGCGCACACGGCGATCGCCTATGCGAAAGCACAAGCGCGCAAGCGCATGATGGCGGTGACCACCTCGATCGGTCCCGGTGCGACCAATCTCGTCACCGCCGCGGCGCTCGCCCACGTCAACCGTCTGCCGGTGCTGCTGTTGCCCGGCGATATATTCGTTTCGCGCGCGCCCGACCCGGTGCTGCAGCAGATGGAAGATTTCGCCGACGGCACGGTCAGCGTCAACGATTGCTTCAAGCCTGTGTCGCGCTATTTCGATCGCATCGTCGCGCCGTCGCAGTTGCTCACTGCGCTGCCGCGCGCAGTACATGTGCTGACCGATCCGGCGCTGTGCGGGCCGGTCACGCTTGCGCTGCCGCAGGACGTGCAGGCGCAGGCGTTCGACTATCCATCGGCATTCTTTGAACCCCGTATCGTCTCCGCGCCCGCTGCGCTGCCCTCGCCCGAGCAAATCGCCGCGGCGGCGGACGCGCTGCGCGCCGCGCAACGCCCCGTCATCGTCAGCGGCGGCGGTGTGCTTTACGGTGGTGCGGCACGTACCTTGCGCGATTTCGCCGAACGCCACGCGATTCCGGTCGCCGAAACACAGGCGGGCAAAAGCAGCCTGCCCTACGACCATCCGCTGCAGCTCGGCCCGGTCGGCGTCTGCGGCAGCACCGCAGCGAACGCGTTGTGCGCCGAAGCGGATCTCGTCCTCGCCGTCGGCACGCGTCTGGCCGATTTCACCACGGGCTCGAACGCGCTGTATCCGCACGCGCGGCTCGTAACGCTCAACGTCAACGCCTACGACGCGCAGAAGAACGCCGCGCTCGCGATCGCCGCGGACGCGGACCGGGGGCTCGAGGCGCTCACACGGGCGCTGAGCGGTTGGAGCGCATCGTCCTCGTGGCGCGGTCGTGCCGAACAGCTCGGCGGCGAATGGCGCAGCACGGTCGACCGTCTGACCGCAGCGCGCGAGTCGAACTCCGGCGAGCTTCCGTACGAAGCCGACGTGATCGGCGCCGTGCAGCGCTCGGCGGCAAACTCCGCGGACAACGACATCGTCGTCTGCGCCGCGGGCGGCCTGCCTGGCGAACTCGTCAAACTCTGGCGCACGCGCACGCAGGGTGGTTATCACGTCGAATACGGCTACTCGTGCATGGGCTACGAGATCGCCGGCGGTTTGGGCGTAAAAATGGCCAAACCCGAACGCGAAGTGATCGTCATGGTCGGCGACGGCAGCTATCTGATGCTCAACTCCGAAATCGCGACTTCGGTAATGCTCGGGCACAAGCTGATCGTCGTCGTCCTCGACAACCGCGGCTTCGGCTGCATCGGCCGCCTGCAGCGCGCCTGCGGCGATGCGCCGTTCAACAATCTTCTCGACGAGGATTGCGCAACCGCCTCCGGCGGCGCGCCCGCGATCGATTTCGCCGCGCATGCGCAGGCGCTCGGCGCGGCGGCGGAACACGTTGCCGACATCGCCGGACTCGAGCAGGCGATGAAACGCGCACGCGCCGCAACCCGCACGTACGTGATTTCCATCCGCACCGACCCGCATCGCAGCACGCATGACGGCGGCAGCTGGTGGGAGGTGGCCGTGCCGGAAGTGTCCGCGCGCGAGTCCGTGCGCGACGCACGCGCCACTTATGAAGCCGCTCTGCGCAAACGCGACAGCGGTTCGGGAGCATGACGATGAGCCTGCTCGTCAAAGCGCACCGCAGCGCACAGCAACTGATTCACGTCACGCCGGAATCGGCCGGCTGGAAATACGTCGGGTTCGACGCCTGGCGCCTTGACGCGGGCGACGAGCTGCGCATCGACGTACCTCCCGACCGCGAAGCCTGCCTGGTCGTGCTGCGCGGATCGATCGATCTCGATGCCGGCTCGCTGCGCCGCGAGAACTTCGGCGGACGCGCCAGCGTCTTCGCCGCGCAGCCCCCGCACGCCTTGTACGCACCGCCGCGCACGAGCGTGCGTGCACATGCGCGCGACGAGGTCGAACTCGCGCTGGCCAGCGCACCGGCGGCCGGCCGCTATGCGGCGCGCGTGATCGAACCCGCGGCGATGGCATGCTCGACGCGCGGCAGCGGCACGAACGAACGTTATATCTGCGACGTGCTGCCGCAAACCGAAGAGGCCGAATCGCTGCTCGTGGTCGAAGTGCGCACGCCCGCCGCACATTCGTCGAGTTACCCGCCGCACAAGCACGACACCGACGATGCGCCGCACGAGACCCAACTCGAAGAGGTCTACTACCACCGCATCGACCCGCCGCAGGGCTTCGCCTTGCAGCGCGTCTACACCGATATGCGCGACCTCGACGAGACGATGGCCGCGCACGACCACGACGTCGTCCTCGTCCCGCGCGGATATCACCCGGTGGTGATGCCGCACGGCTACCGCGGCTACTACCTCAACGTCATGGCCGGACCGCGGCGCGAATGGCGCATGCGCAACGATCCAGCGCATGAGTGGATGTTGCGATAAGGGCCCTTAAGCCCTCCCCTTCAAGGGGAGGGTTGGGTGGGGATGGTTCTGATTTTGGACCGCGCTTGCTAACACCATCCCCCTCCAACCTCCCCCTTGAAGGGGGAGGCTAAAGCGAGCGCTACGCGGCGCGCGCCTCTTCGGCAAATAGCTTGCCGATCTGTGCAAACAGCTTGAGGTCGTCCAGCGAATCTTCGAGCGTGGTCTTGACTGGTCCACCATTGACGACTGCCTCGTAGAACGCGTCGAGCTCGGCGCGGAACGGATCTTCGTGGAACGGGCCGATCGTCTCGGTCGTCGTTTCTCGATCGCCCGAACGCGTAATTTCGAGCCGCGTCGGCAGATGGCGGATATACGGCGTGTCGTAGTTGATGCGGAACATCGCGCGATCGCAGAGCACGTCGATGCCCGAATCGAAACGCGCGATGTGGTTGGTCACCGCCTCGTACACTGCGGTGAAGTGGCCGTAATCGAACAACACGGCGATCGCCTCGCCACCGTTGCGCTGGCGCGCCGCGCACACCCGCGGCATGCCGAGCAGCTCGCGCATCGCCGAGAAACTGTGCGATGACAGTCCGGTCAGCACCTGATAGCCGCGCACGACCGCTGCGGGCGCGTCCGCTCCGACCACGGCGCGCATCATCGCCTGGGTGCGCGCTCTGCCCTCATCGATCAGCGCCTGCGGCACATCGGTCGGCCGGAACACCGGCCGCGTCTGCGCGACGAAGAACGGTGACTCGCAGATCAGGTCGCGCACGCGCACATGCTGCACTTCGCTCAGCGCCGGCAGGCGCTTCTTCAGTTCGAGAAACGGCCGCGCAAAGCGGCGCATATAGCCGACAAAAACCGTCTTCGTATAGCCGCGCGCGCGCTCGATCAGCGGCAACAACTGCTCGACATTCAGGCACACGGGCTTTTCGATGAAGATATGCTTGCCCGCCTCGATCGCGCGCGTCAGCAGATCGGCGTGCAGATGATCGGGTGTGAGGATGAACACCGCGTCGACATCCTTGTCGCCGAGCAGTGCCTGCGCATCGGCGTGCGCACGCGCGCCATAACGTTGCGCGACGTGCGCAGTCAGGCTCGGCGACACGTCGCTGACCGCGGCAATCTGGTAACGCACATCGTCTGCGAGCAGCGGCAGGTGCATCAGCTGGGCGACTTCGCCCAGGCCGATCAGGCCGGCACGGATCGTCATTGCATCTCTCCGCTCAGCGATTTGAGAAATTGCAGGTTCTTGCGCGCGAGCGTCACCGGCGCTTCGGTCTGCGTCGAGCTCCAGTCCTGCTCGATGATGCACGGTCCCGAATATTTCTTCTCGGCGAGCAGATTCATCACCGCCGGAATATCCACCGCGCCGTCGGTCAGCGGCGCGAAAATACCCGCTTCGGAGGCTTGCGCGGTGTCGATCTCGCCGCGCACCAGGCGCTCGCGCACCTTCGCGTCGACGCTCTTGAAATGCACGTAGCCGATGCGCGACCACACGCGGCGCATGTACGCCGCCGGATCCTGTCCCCACGCTGCGTGGTGGCCGGTGTCGAAGCAGAGATTGACGTCGGTGTCCTGCAGCAGGCGGTCGATCTGCGCCTCGCGTTCGACGCAGGTGCCCAGATGCGGATGGAAGGTCATCGCGATGCCGTATTCGCCGGCGAGACGCTCCTGCGCATCGCACACCATGCCGACCACGGTTTTCCAGTCGGCTTCGTCGACCACGCCGCGTTTTCCCGGCGGATACCAATTGCCCTCGTCCATGATGACGACATGCTTCGAGCCGGCGTCGCTGACGAGCTTGCCGAGCTGGTCGACCGTCGCGAGCAAGGCATCGCGGGTGGCCGGATCGGCGAGCGTGTGCACGTGTGTCGCGCCGGTCAGCGCGAGGCCGCGCGCGGCCAACGCGTCCTTGAGCTGCGCGGCGTCGGTCGGCAAAAAGCCGAGCGGCCCAAGCTCGGTCGTTGCATAACCCGCTTCACGCACTTGATCCAGATATTGATCGGGCGTGTAGCGATTGTCTTTCGGGTAGTAGATGCCCCAGGAACAGGGGGCGTTGCCGATGGATAACATGATGTGTTGCCTTGGTGGTTGATATGAGCCTGGGAATACTTTTCGTCATTCCGGCTTTCGCCGGAATGACAATGTTCTAACTTGGATTGTCGATTCTGCTTCCTGAGGAGTCGAACAATGTGATCTGCGCCGTGTCGAACGCGAATACAGCATCGCCGTCGATACGCACGGGCGCGTCGCCGAACACGCGCGCGGTCACGCGCGCACCGTCGTCGAGACAGAGCGTGACAAGGCTTTCCGGGCCCATGGCCTCATTGGCGAACAGCTTGCCGCGCAGGCTATTGCTGCCTTTCGCATCCGCCGCGATGCGCAGATGCTCGGGACGTACGCCGACCGTGACGCGGTCGCCGCGCTCGATCGCCTGATCCAGCCCCGGCCAGCTTGCGATCGGCGCCAGCACAAGACCATTGGCGCGCAGCTCGACGCCGCGCTCGCTGCGCAGCGCCTGCGCCGCGATCAAATTCATCGGCGGATCGCCGACGAAACCGGCAACGAACGTGGTCGCCGGCCGCCGATAGATTTCCAGCGGCGGCGCGTATTGCACGATATCGCCGGCGCACATCACCGCGATGCGCGTCGACAGCGCCATCGCCTCGGCTTGATCGTGGGTCACGTAGACCGCCGTCATGCGCCGGCTGCGCTGCAGATGATAGAGAAACGCCCGCGCCTCCACGCGCATGCGCGCGTCGAGGTTCGACAGCGGTTCGTCGAACAGAAACGCATCGGCTGGATGCACGAGAGCGCGCGCGAGCGAGGTGCGCTGCTGCTGGCCGCCGGAAATCTGCGCCGGCAGACGGTCGAGCAGTTCGCCGATGTGCAGCACGTCGGCCACCTCGCGGGCCTTTTCATGACGCTGCGCTTCGGCCATGCCGCGCACCTTGAGCGGATAGGCGATGTTGTCGGCAATGGTCATGTGCGGATACAGCGCGTAGTCCTGAAACACCATGCCGATGTTGCGGTCTTTCGGCGGCGCGCAGGTGACGTCGCGGCCGCCGATGCGAATGCTTCCGCGCGTCGGTTGCTCGAGGCCGGCGATCATGCGCAGCGTGGTCGTCTTGCCGCAGCCCGAAGGCCCGAGCAGACAAACGAATTCGCCGTCTCCGATGGCGAGATCGATCTCGCGGATCGTGTCGACCGCACCAAAGCTCTTGCCGATCTTGTCGAGTTGGATCGATGCCATGAGTGACCTTAGGACTTGATCCCGCCGAAGAAGCGGAACCCGTATTTGCGGTTGACGTACCAGTACAGCGCGATCACCGGCAGCGAATACAGCACGGAGTACGCCGCGAGCAACGGCACGATCGGCGTGCCGGCCTGCGAATAGAACGAGTAAATTTCGACCGAGGCCGGCATGCGCTGTTCGCTGCGCAGTAGGACAAACGGAATCAGAAATCCGCCCCACACCTGGACGAAGGCCCACACCGCCGCGATCGTCACACCGGGACGCAGCACCGGCACGACGACGTCGACGAACGCGCGCCACGGTGAGGCGCCGGCGACGAGCGCCGATTCCTCGTAGCCGCGCGGAATGCTCGCGATGAAGTCGCGCAGGATGAACATCGCGGTCGGCAGCAGCCCGCCGGCGAAGACGAGGATCACCGCGAGCTGCGTGTCGATCAGGCCGAGCGCGTTGACGATGAGGAAAATCGGCACCATCGCTGCCGAGCCCGAGACGACCGAGGAGAACAACAGCAGCACGTATTCGATCACGCGCTTACCGCGAAGCTTGGTGCGCGCGAGCGCGTAAGCCGCGAGCGTCGCCGTCGTCGCCACGAGCAGCACGGCGCCGAACGCCTGCAGCAACGAGTTGAGCAAGGCGCCGACCGCCGCGCGGTTGGCGAACACGCGGGCGAAGTTGGCCAGCGTCGGCGGCTTCGGCAACGCCAGGTCGAGATCAGCCTGCGCGTTGAAAGGCGCGAATACAAACCAGATCAGCGGCAGCGCAAACGCGACGCCGAACAGCGCGGCGCCAATACTGAAGACGATGCGTGAAACCAAGGCACGGCGGTTCATGCGGCGTTCCCCTTCTTGCGCAAACCGCGCTGTGCAAGCCGCAGATAGAGGAGCGAGAACACCAGATTGATCAGCATCACGATCACGCCGATCGCCGCGCCTTTGCCGAACTCGAAACTCTTGAACGCGATGCGGTAAGTGTAGATCGGCAGGATATCGCTCTCGAACGACGGCCCGCCCGCGGTGAGCAGGAACGGCGTGAATACGTTGAATGTCCACATCGTGATCAGGATCAGGTCGGTGACGATGTGGCCGCGGATCAGCGGCAGCACAATGTCGCGCAGCTTCTGCCAGCTCGAGGCGCCGACCACGTCGGCGGTTTCGAGATAGCTCGGCGGAATCGACTGCAGCGCCGCGTCGAACAGCATCATCGAAAACGCCGCGCCGCGCCAGGCGTTGAACGCGCAGATGGTTAGGAACGGATGCTCGATCAGGAAATCAGCCGCGGGAATATTGAGGCCGCGCAGCAGCTGATTGAGCGTGCCTGCGTCGCGGTCGAGATAAGCGAACCAGGCGAAGCCGACGACGACGTCGGGCAGGATCCACGCCAACATCACGATGCTCTGCAGCAGCGACTTCGCCCGCGGCGACAGTTCGCGTGAAACCCACGCGAGCGCAAGGCCGAGCAGCACCTGGCCGCACAATGCGGAGAGGACGACGAACTGGATCGTCAACCACAACGACGGCCCGAAGCCGCCCTGGCTCCAGAACGTCGCCGGATCGAACAGATCGAGGTAGTTCTTCAGCCCGACGAACTGCGGATGCAGCGCATTCGCGCCGAGCAGGCTGCGGTTGGTGAAGCTGACTGCGATGATCCAGAAGAACGGAAACACGACGAACAGGCCGATCAGCAGCGCGGCGGGCGTCATGAACGCGATGCCGGTGCGTGAGGAAACCGCAGCGTGGCGCGGCGCGCTCATAACGTATCACTTGCAGGAACCGCGAAACGCCCCTGCCGCC
>DAIMZS010000001.1:5950-9190 GCA_036733825.1 Rudaea sp. | reverse complement strand
CCGCGGCTACGCTCAGTGCGAACGGCAATAGATACAGCGCTCATGGTTTCGCGTCTACTTCTGGCAGATCGAGCGCGATGACGCGATCCACGCCGACAATCTGTTTCACCGCCGCCGCGTATTCGGCCATCGCCTCGCGCGGCGTGAGTTTCCCGGCGATCACGCTTTCGGTCATGCGCTGGATTTCGGCCGACACCTTTTCATAATCCGCATCGATCGGCCGGATCGTCGTCAGCGGCAGCAGTTCGCGCCCGCTGTCGCGCAGGAACTGCGAGTGCGGCGGCAGCACGTCGTCGCGCACGCAGAGGTGCTCGTTGTATTCCTGATAACGGCGCAGTGCCGGCGCCGAGTTCATGAACGCGAGCAGCGACCACGCCTCGCGCGGATGCCGCGAGTGCGGGTTGAGCACGAAGCTGTTGCCGCCGGAGACGCTGAGGAAATCCTGCCCGCGCACCGCGCTGCCCGGCGCGCGCGCGGGCATCTTCGCCCAGCCGACGAGCGCATCGCGGTCGGCGATCGGGAAATCGCCCTGCGGATCGATCGCGGTGTAGTAGAACCAATTGCTCTCGACCAGGATCGCACTCTTGCCGCGCTGAAAGTCGGTGAAGCTGCGGTTGCGCCCGCTGACCAGGCGCTGGGTGCGCGCTTCGCCGAGCTTCTCGTCGACGTACACGGTCTTGTAGAAATCAAGCGCGGCGAGCATGCCGGGACTGCGCACGATCCAGCGGCCTTGCGCGTCGCGCAGTTCCTCGCCGGTGCCTGCGAGCAGCATCAGATAGCCCTGCATCGTCGTCGCCTCGCCCATGGCGACGCCGGCGTTGATCTGCAGCGGATAGCTCTGCGGATCGGCATGTTTCAGCGCGCGCGCGGCATCGAGGATGTCGTTCCACGAGCACGGCTGCCAGCGATCTGCATCGAGACCCGCGGCGCGGAACCGATCGCGGCGATAAAAGATCATGCGCACGTCGGTCTGCTCGGGCACGCCGTAGCGCTTGCCGCGGAAGCGCACGAGCGCCTGCGCGCTGTCCGGAATATGCGACCACCCGTCCCACGCGTCCGCCTCGGGCCCGGCGACATCGTCCAGCGGCTTGAGCAGACCCGCGTCGACGAAGCCCGGAATCTGGAAGCCGTCGAACTCGGCGAGATCGGCGCCCTGCCCGGTGGCGAAATCGAGCGCGAGCTGCTGCGACATCTGTTCGGCACTGCCGGCGAATTCGCGCAGCTTCACCGTCACCTCGCGCCCTTGCGCCTTCGCCGCGGCGACGTATTCGGGAATCACATACTGCTTGAGCCAGCGCGCTTCGGAGCCGTTCACGCCGCCTTCGACGCAGCGGCAGGCGATGGACAGGTCGACGGACTCGGCGCGCGCCAACGCACACGTGACCACGCCGAGCAGCAATGCCGCGACGCGTGCAAAACCGCGCACGATCGAGGTGCGGCGCGTCAAGCGGGTGTGCGGCGTCGCCGGCATTGCTATTCTTTCACTCCGGGCGGGATGGAATTCGAGGAAGCCGAGCTTAAGCATGCCGCAACGCTATTGCAATTTGCATTGCAAAATTGAAATATTTGGAATGTAAATTCCAAATATTGAGCCGCCATGTCCGCGTCGACCATCCACCTCGTCTTCAAGACGCATCTCGATATCGGCTTCACCCAGCTCGCCGAACGGGTGCGGCGGCAATACCACGAGGTTTTCATTCCCGGCGCGCTCGACACGGGCGAGCATTTCCTGCGCGAAGATCCGCAGCAGCGCCTGTTCGTCTGGACCACCGGCGCCTGGCTGATCTGGGATCACCTCGAAACGCAGCCGCCCGAGCGCGTGCGCCGGCTCGAACGCGCGATCGAACACGGCCTGATCCGCTGGCACGCGCTGCCGTTCACGACGCACACCGAACTGATGTCGCCGGCCCTGTTCCGCGCGGGATTGTCGTACGCGCAGGAACTCGACCGCCGCTTCGGCGTGAAAACGGTCGCGGCGAAAATGACCGACGTGCCCGGCCACACACTCGGCAGTGTGCCGCTGCTCGCGCGCGCGGGGGTGAAATTCCTGCACGTCGGCGTGAACTCGGCGTCGACGCCGCCCGACGTGCCCGACCTGTTCCGCTGGCGCGCGCCGGGCGGCGAGGAAATTCTCGTCGTCTATCAAAAGAGTTATGGCTCGACACGCTTCGTCGAAGGCACCGATCTCGCCCTGAGTTTCGCGCACACCAACGACAACGTCGGCCCGCAGAGTGTCGGCCAGGCGATCGACTGTCACCGCGATCTGCTTGACGAGCATCCCGATGCCGATATCCGCGCGTCGACGCTCGATGCCTTCGCCGAGGCGATCTGGCCGCTGCGCGAACGCTTTCCGCTGATCGACCAAGAGATCGGCGATTCGTGGATTCACGGCGTCGGCACGGATCCTAAGAAAGTGTCGCGTTTCCTCGAACTGCAGCGGCTCTACGATCGTTTCGAAGAGGAAGGCCTGTCGCCGCAGCGCGCCGCATTCGGCCGCCGCCTCTGCCTCGTGCCGGAGCACACCTGGGGCGTGGACATCAAAACCTTCCTGCGCGACGAAACGCATTGGGACCGCGCGGATTTTCAGCGCGTGCGCCGAAGCGATCCGCGCTTCGCCTTCTGCGAATCGTCGTGGAACGAACAGCGCGCCTATCTCGACACGGCCGTCGACGCGCTCGACGACGAGGATCGCGCGCTGGCCGAGGCCGCTACGGCCGCTACGGCCGCGGCGGAAGCGGATGGCGGCGGCGCGGCCATCCACGCCTCGGCCGAAGCGGCGTCGGATATCGAAGTCGGCGGCTGGCATCTAACGATCGACCGCGCGTCCGGCGCGGTGCAGAGCCTTTCCTCGCCGACCGGCAACCGGATTGCCGGCGACCCTCTGATCGCCTTCGTCTACGAAAGCTACGACGCCGACGACGTCGTCACGCACATGCGCACCTATCTGACCGACCGCGTGCGCTGGGCGCTGCTCGATCACGGCAAGCCCGGGCTCGAACACGCGCTGACCGCGCAATCGGCGCGTTACAGCACCGAATTGTTCGACGTCGAACATCGGCCGGACCGCGTGCTGCTCCACTGGCGGACGCCGACGAGCGCGCATGCCCAGCTCGGCGCCCCCGAGCGCGTCTCGCTCTGCGTGCAGCCGATCGACGCGACACGCCTGCGGCTCGAACTCGTGCTGCACGACAAGCCCGCCAACCGCATGCCGGAAGCGGGCTTTCTCGTGTTCGCGCCCGC
>DAIMZS010000001.1:0-5850 GCA_036733825.1 Rudaea sp. | reverse complement strand
GTCACGTGCGCGAATGGAATTTTTTTTCCAACTGACACATTGTTGCAATGCAAATTGCAATAGAGTTTCGGGGTGCCTATGCTCGCTCGGCCTGACCGGCGCGCACCTCACGTTGTCTCCTCCCCCGTTGCGAATAACTTCTCACTCCGGAGATTCGTTCATGTGCAATTACCGAATTCTGACCTTGTCCAGCGTGCTCGCGCTGTCCTGCTTCCTGCCCACGCTGGCGCGTGCGGCGGACACCGCGGCCGCACCGGCGAATCCGAACACCGCGGCGGCCGATCCGCAGACGGCGCCGGCGGACGCCGACGCGAAAACGACGCAGAACCTGGAGTCGGTCGTCGTCACCGGCCGCGCCGGCGTCGACGCGCGCACCAAGGAACAAACCAGCTATTCGATCACGACGATCAGCGAAGACCGGCTGCGCCAGCAGGCACCGACCAGCGTGACCGAATCGCTGAAGTCGGTACCGGGCTTCTGGGTCGAAGCGTCGGGCGGTGAAGCGAGCGGCAACGTGCGCGCGCGCGGCATTCCGGTCGACGGCTTCGGTTCGATCACCCTGCTCGAAGACGGCCTGCCGGTCGACCACGATCCCTCGCTCGGCTATCTCAACGGCGACCAGGCGTTCCGACTCGACGAAACCATCGACGGCATCGAAGTCGTGCGCGGCGGCCCCTCCTCGCTGTTCTACTCGAACGCGCCGGCCGGCGCGGTCAACTACATTCCGCGCCAGGTGGGCGAGGAAGCCTCGGGCCTATTCAAGTACACGGTCGGCGATTACGGCCTCAACCGCGGCGATTTCTGGTACGGCACGCCGCTGGGCGACGGCTGGAAACTCGCGGTCGGCGGTTTTTATCGCAAAGACGACGGCGTGCGCGATCCGGGCTACACCGCCGACCAGGGCGGTCAGCTGCGCGCGACGATCTCGAAGGAATGGGAGACCGGCAAATTCAGCTTCGACTACAAGCGCCTGGTCGACACCGTGTACTTCGACCTCGGCGTGCCGATGCGCACCTATCCGGACGGCAGCATCCGCGCCGTGCCGGGTTTCGACGGCAACTACGACACGCTCGCCGGTCCGGAAACCAATCACATTACGCTGACCGGGCCGAACGGCAAACCGTACCAGTACAACAACGATACCGGCACGCAGGTGCATCGTACGCAGGCCACGTGGAAGTTCGAACAGAACATCACCGACGACATCAAGTTCACCGACGGCCTGCGCATCAACGATACGAACACCGTGCGCAACGGCATGTTTCCGAACACGCTGTATTCGGGCCAGGGCCTGATCAACGCGGCGCTCGCGGCGAAGCCAAACCCGCTGTCGATCTATCCGGGCACGGATCACCTGCAGTTGCGCTACGTCGATTCGCCGTCGACGGTGTTCGACGTCAACAACCAGAACGGCAACGGCCTCGCCGTCATCGGCGGCCTGCGCAGCGTGACTTCGCCGACGCAGGAATACATGAACGATGCGCACCTGTCGGCGAAGTTCGATTTCGCCGGCCAGCACAACTTCACCGTCGGCTGGTACATCGCGCATATCGACCTGAAGTTCGACCGCTATTCCTCGACTGTGCTGCTCGACGTCGAGAACAATGCGCGCCTGCTCAATCTCGTCGCGGTCGATGCGAGCGGCAACGTGCTCGGCAACATCACCCAGAACGGCATCTACAAGAACGGCTACGAGTGGGCCAACGCCGGCGGCAGCCAGAACAGCAATGCGGTGTACTTCTCCGACGAATGGCAGATCACCGACAAGCTGCGCCTGGATTACGGCGCGCGCTATGAGAAGGTCGATTTCAGCGGCACGAACGCGCTGAAGGCGCCGTACAACCTTGACGGCACCTTCACCAACTCGCAGGTGCTCAACGGCACCGGCGTGTTCAAGCGCTTCAGCAGCAGCTACGACCACGTCGGCGGCACGATTGGCCTGAACTACCAGTTCGACGAGCGCCAGGGCCTGTTCGCCCGCTGGACGCCGACCTACCGCCTGCCCAACCTGAGTGCCTATATCGACAACCCCACGCCGAATCCGCCGCCGCGCACGCAGACGATGGATCTGGGCGAAGTGGGCTACAAGTTCGCCAACCGCTGGATGGAGTTCTACGGCACGTTCTTCTACACCAAGTACAACAACGTCGGCTTCTCGACCTATTCGTTCGACCCGAACAACCCTTCGCTGCCCGGCCAGAACCAGCCGGTCTTCGCCAACACGCAGACCTACGGCCTCGAACTCGAAGGCGGTTTCTATCCGGTCGACTGGTTCGACGTGACCTACAGCGCGACGATCGAAGATCCGAAATACAAGAACTTCAAGGGCTACCTCGCGCCGAGCAACGGCGGCACGCCGACGCCGTTCGACTTCAGCGATAACCAGCTCATCCGCGTGCCGAAGAACAGCATCCGCATCGTGCCCGGCTTCAACTTGCTCGACGGCAAGCTGCGCCTGCAGGTCAGCGCCGAATACGAAGGCAAACGCTACTCCGACACGGCCAATACCTTCGTGCTGCCGCAGTACCACACCTTCAACGCCAGTGCGAGCTACAAGGTCGACGACCGCTGGACCGTGTACGGCTACGTCGACAACATCAACAATTCGCAGGGCCTCACCGAAGGCAATCCGCGCGCGGGCGAACTCGTCGCCAACAATCCGCTCGCCAACACCTTCCTCGCGCGTCCTCTGCTCGGCCGCGCGTACCGGCTGTCGGTGATGTACAAGTTCTGATCGCGCAATGCGGTGAATGTCTCAAACCAATAACATGCGCCTGCAAGTCCTCTCTCCCCCGGCCGGTGTCGGGGGAGAGTTTCTCGAGACGTTTTTCCGCGCCATGCTTTCTTCCTCTCGATTCTCCGCAAAATTCGCCGGCGGGATGCTGGCCCTTTGCGCGATGTTCTCGCCTTGTTTCGCGGCGGAACCCGGCTGCCATCTCTCCGCACCGAGTGCGGCGCAGGCCGGCGGCAAGGCCTGCGCACGCACCTGGATCGACCAGAACCTGCGTCTCAACGACATGCAGGTGATCGGCACGCACAATAGCTACAAGCAGCACATGCCGCCGGACGAATTCGCCGCGCATCGCGCCCACGACGCGCACGGCGCGGACGGTCTCGACTACGGCCATCGCCCGCTCAACGAACAGCTCGATCTCGGCATCCGCCAACTCGAACTCGACGTGTGGGACGACCCGGACGGCGGCCGCTGGCTGCATCCGCCGGGCGCGCTGCGTAAAGGTTTCCCGAAGCCACCGTGGCCGCCCGCGCAGGCTGCCTTGATGGCCAAGCCGGGGCTCAAGGTGATGCATCTGGCCGATATCGATTTCCGCAGCACCTGCGTCACTTTCGTTGCCTGCCTGACGATCGTGCGCGAATGGTCGGCCGCGCATCCGCAGCATGCGCCGATCATGATCCTGATCAACGCCAAAGACGGGGCGCTCGGACCAGGTTCGCCGCCCGCGTTGAAATTCGGCGCGGCCGCGTTCGACCGGCTCGATGCCGAGATCCGCCGCGTGTTCGGATCAAAACAGCTGATCACGCCGGACGAAATCCAGGTCGGTTTCGCGACGCTGCGCGAGGCGGTGCTGGCCGATCACTGGCCGACGATCGGGCAAGCGCGCGGGCGTGTGCTGTTCGTGCTCGATGAGAGCGCCGACAAGGTCGCCGTCTATCGCGGCGCGCGCCGATCGCTCGAAGGCCGCGCGATGTTCGCCACCATCGAAGAGAACTCGCCGGCTGCCGCCTACATCACGCTGAACGAAACCATTCCCGACCAGGCGCGCATCCGCGCCGACGTCGCCGCCGGCATGCTCGTGCGCACGCGTGCCGACGCCGACACGTTCGAGGCGCGGCGCAACGACACACGGCGCCGCGACGTGGCCCTCGCGAGCGGCGCACAATTCGTTTCGACCGACTACTTCGAACCCGATCCGCGCTTCGGGCCGTACCGCGTGCGCTTCGATGGCGGCGCGATCGCGCGTTGCAACCCCGTGCGCGCGGCGACGAAGTGCGCCGGCATACCGATCGAATAAACCCTTTTCGTCATTCCCGCGAAAGCGGGAATCCAGTTTCGTCTTTTGAAGTTTTCACATCGAGATCAAAATGGATTCCCGCTTTCGCGAATGACGTCGGCATGGAGTTATAGACGTGATCACTCGCCTTCTGCCTCTCATCGTTCTCGCTTTCGCATTAGGCCAAGCGCGCGCCGACCAGCCCGACCTGACCCTCACCGGCAAGCTCGACGGCAAGGACAACCAGACCTACAAACTCGTGCCGTTCGACGTCCCGGCCGGCATCGACCGCATCACGGTCGATTTCGCCTACACCGGCAAAGAACAGAAGACCACGATCGACCTCGGCCTGCTCGGCCCCGGCGGCTTCAAGAACAATGCGTTCCGCGGCTGGAGCGGCGGCAACAAAAGCCGCTTCACCGTGTCGCTGACCGATGCGACGCCGTCCTATCTCCCCGGCCCGATCACGGCGGGCCGCTGGAATCTCCTGCTCGGCATTCCGAACATCCGCGACAACGCGCATGCAGAGTACACGGCGAAAGTGTATTTCTCCAGAAATGGAAAAATTCCCGACGTGCTCGACGTCCCGCTGCGCGCCGAGCCCGGCTGGTACCGCGGCGATCTGCACATGCACGGCGCGCACAGCGACGGCTCGTGCACGGCGCAGAGCGGCAAAGGCAAAGTGCCCTGTCCGCTGTTCCTGACCGTGCAGGCCGCCGTCGATCGCGGGCTCGACTTCATCGCGCTCAGCGATCACAACACGGTGTCGCAGGCCGACGCCGTGCGCGAGCTGCAGCCCTATTTCGATCGCCTGCTGCTGCTTCCGAGCCGCGAACTGACCACGTTCACCGGCCACGCCAATCTGCTCGGCAGCTGGGTGCCGCTCGATTTCCGCGTCGGCAGCGCCGAGGTGCCCGATTGGAACGCGCTTCTGCGCAGTGCGGCCAAGCTCGGCGGCTTTCTCTCGCTCAATCACCCGATCCGTCTGTCCGGCGAGCTGTGCATGGGCTGCGGCTGGACCGCAAAGCCGGAAGCCGACATGCATCTGGTCCAAGGCATCGAAGTCGTCAACACCAACGATGCCGACACGGCGATTTCCGGCGTGCCGTTCTGGGAGGCGCAGCTCGACAAGGGTTTCCGCCTGACCGCCGTCGGCGGCAGCGACAACCACAACGCCAAGCTGTGGAACGAAAGCCACGGCGCGGCCGGCGTCGGCACACCGACGACCGTCGTGCACGCCGCCAGTCTGTCCCAGAGCGCGCTGCTCGACGCGCTGCGCGCCGGGCACGTTTATGTCGATGTCTTCGGCAGCAAGGACCGCCATCTCGAATTCACCGCCAAAGGCAACGGATTCGATGCGGAAATGGGCGACGAGGTGACGATCGCGCCGAACGGCAAAGCGGATTTCACCGTCAAGGTCGCTCACGTCGACGGCGGCAGCGTCGAGGTCGTGATCGACGGCAAAGTCGCCAACCTGATCGCCTCACCCAAGATCACCGCCGCGACGCAGAGTTTTTCCTTTCCCTGGACCAGCGACGGACACCGCCATTGGCTGCGCGCCAACGTGCGCGGCGCGGACGGCAAGCTCGTGCTGATCGGCAATCCGATCTACGTGAACCGCAACACGTCCGCGCCAAACAAACCGTAGCGAATGACGGGAAAGCCGAAACCGCGCAATCGCACGGCTTCGGTAATCGCTAGCAGTTGCTTTTTATCCTCGCAAAGTCAGACGGTTCAGCGCCGCAGCGACGCCTTGGCCGTAGGCCGGATCGGCTTTCTCGCAATTCACGATGTGCCGCTGCTGGATCTCGACCGGCGCGCCGCCGAGCGAGCGCGCCGT